>NZ_JBEXGT010000082.1:0-18843 GCF_040607475.1 Sphaerisporangium sp. NPDC005288
GTCACCGACCGTGAAGAACACCTTGCCGATGGTCTTGGGCAGGTTGACGTTCTTGACCTTGGTCGGGGTGACCTTCTCCTGGCCGATCGGCGCGACAACGCCGGCCTTGCCGTCAGGCTTGGCGTCGCCGCCACCGAGCTTGATCTTCTGGTTGGTCTGCTCGGCGCCGGTGAACTGCGCGGCGGCCTTCAGGTTCGCGCCACCGTTGGACTTCCAGTAGCTCACGATCTTCTGCGCGCTGCTGGCGGAGGCCAGGGACACGGTCTTCTTCGCCGGCGCGGTGGCCGCGTTGGCGGAGGTGACCAGGGTGGCGCCGATCATGCTGGTGGCGGCGATGGCGCCACCAAGCGGGAGGGCGAGACGCTTGACTCGGGTGTTCAAGGGAACTCCTTGGGCTGGCGTGGAACGCTTCCTGCGCTCCATGCGTCAGTAAAGGGATAGCCATGAAGATACAGAGAAGATCTTGGGCGCGGTAACCGGAATCGTGACGATTTTGGGGCTTCGTCCTACGTGATCTTTCTGTGATCGGCGGACGAGCCGACTCTCGCTGTCAGAATCTTCGTGCGACCTCCATGTTTGCCCAGATCAGGGTGCCTATGTGACCATTGGTACCGCTGTGACGATGGTCAACCGCGGCTTGACCCGATCTGAGGTCGTGTGACGCAGATCACACGGAACCAGGGGAGCCGATCGGGCGGGTGGCTACGTCTAAGGGGCCGACGATCTAGACAAATACGGCAAAACGCCCATAGGTTCACCTGCATCACGCTCTGGAACGGACCAAGCCCCGGAACATTCGTTCCGGGGCTGCGACAAATGCGGCAATTCCCTCCAGTCGCCCCCACCCACTGTGGTCGTCGGCCTGAGGGGCCCGCGGCCGTCCGATGGGTCAAGGCGGGGGCTTCCGTGAGTACAGAGGCGGCATGCGGAGAGCAGAGGCGCTCGGTGATCTCCGGAACCGGCCGTCACCGGGCTGCGGACGTTGAACGGTCACCCCGATCGAACTCGGCCGGCCGGGGCGTCGAGTCAGGTGCAGACCCGGCAACCGGGAGGGAGCGCCGGACTCAGGCGGTCTTCTGCCGGGATGCGTAGGAGTACACCAGGTAGGTCGCCTTGTCGAAGTACGGCGAGGACACGCCGTCATAGCGACCGTCGCCGTCGAGGTCCCACGTCAGGCTGTTGACGCCGTTCAGGTACCCGATGCGCCGGAGCTGGCTGTACTTGATCACCCAGGGGCCGCCGCTGGCGCCGGCCGTGAACGCGCAACCCCGGAACATCACGCCGCCGTTCAGCTCCCACTTCGGAGAGGAGATCTTCTTGGTGGCGCGGGTGAGGCAGGACTCCATGGTGCGCCCGTCGAAGGGGCGGGTGCCGTTGGGATGCGGGCCGGCCGGGTAGCCGAACGCGTACGCGGCGACGGTGTACCCCTTGTTCCAGGCGAAGCCCTGACCGCCGACGTTCTTCTCCAGCACCCCGGTGCCGACGCGCTTGTACATCGGCAGGCCCTTGGCGTCCTTCTTCTGGATGCCGCTCGCGTCGTAGTCCGGGTCCCACCTGTAGCCCCGGTGGACGGTGACGAACGCGTAGTCGAAGTCGAAGTCGCCCGTGGCGGAGTAGGTGTCGTTGAGGTACAGCGTGTGGCCGACGTAGATGCCGTAGGGGGTCTTGCCGTCGGCGTAAGACGGGATGAAGATCCAGTACTCGACCGGCTTGCCGTTCTTGACGTCGTACGCGCAGTGCCCGGCGGTGGCGACGACGTTGCCGTACTTCGAGTGCACGGACGAGGCCGAGCACCAGTACTCGGTGGTGCCGTTGCGGAAGAACACCTTGCCCACCGTCGGCGGCAGATTGACGTTACGCGAGTTCACCGTCTTGGGCGCGGCCTTCGGGGGGACGACGCCGGACACCGTCGTGGTCGTCGCCGGGGCCGTGGCCGTCCTGCCCGCCTCGGCCGTGGCCGTTCTCACCACGGGGGTGGCGTTACCAGGCCCCTTCGCGGCGGCGGCCCGGCTGGGGGCGGCGGTCGCGGAGGGGGCGGGGGTCGACCCGGGATTGGCCGCCGATGTCTGCGGCGCGTAGCTGCTGGCGCGCTTCAACCGGTCGGGGGTCCACCAGTCGACGACTTTCTGGTTGTCGGCGTCGTTCTGCGCCAGGGGGACGGAGGTGATGCCGGCGGGCGCGGAGCGGGCGTTCGCCAGTGCTCCGGCCGATCCCGCGCCTGCGGAAAGGATCACACTCGCGGCAGCCAACGCGCCGCAGAATGTGAGCGCGAGCCGCTTCGCTCGGGGGGGCATTTCGTACCTTCCAGGGGTCAGACGTCGGCAGACAACAGTGAAGGGCGATTTTTCCAGATCATTTGCCGGGTGGCACGGTACTTGGCCGACCTGGGTTCACTTCGTTATGGGGAAGGGCGGGGGTCGTAGGACTGCCCCGGTAGGGGGCCGGGCATGCGCCCGGGCCCCCTACGGTGCCGTGGAGACCGTCAGCTCGTCGTAAGCTTGCCGGTCCACTGGTTGGCGGCGGACTTGTAGACGCCGTAGGTGTCGCTGTTGAAGTACGGCGTGGTGATGTGGTCGTACCGGCCGTTGCCGTCGGTGTCGAGGGTCAGGCTCACAACGCCGTTGAGGTAGCCGGTGCGGTTGGCGTTCTTGTACACGATCAGGAACGGGCCGCCGGTGGCGCCGGGAGTGAAGGCGCACTTGATGGCGAGCTGCTCCTCGGCCTTGTACTTGGCCACGGCTGGGGCGGCCGCGGTCTGGCCGTAGCACCACTTCATGGTCTCGCCGGTGTAGGCCTTGTTGCCGTCGAGGTGCGAAGCGGTCGGGTAGCCGAAGCTGAACTGCTTCGCCTTCGTGCTGCGGTTCCAGGTGAAGCCCTGGCCACCGACGTTGTCGCCGAGACGGCCGGCGTCCACGAAGGTCTTGATGGTGAACACGGTCTTGTAGTACTTGACCGTGGTCGTCTTCTTCACCCAGTACTTCACGAAGTAGTGGGTGATGGTGTAGGCCGAGTCCACCATCTTCTTGTAGCCGGGGCCCTTGTAGCTGTTGTAGGTGACCTCGTCCACGTACTCGGTCGCGGTCTTGGCGGGGGCCTTGGCGTAATTCTGCTTGGAGTTGACCGCGGGGGCCTTGTCGTAATCGTCCTTGGTGACTTCCTTCAGGACCTTCTGGCCGCCGGCGGTGCCCCAGGGGAGGACGGTCTCGGAGCCGGTCGACTTGGACCAGGCGTCGGCGGTCTCGCCGCCCTTCTCGTCGACCTTCTTCTGGTACTCGTCCTTGGTGATCTCGACGTCCTTGGCCCACTTCGGACCCTTGTACGCGTCGAAGGTCGCCTTGTCGACGGTCTTCTCGCCGGTCTGCTTGATGCCGTTGTAGACGTTGACGAAGGCGTAGTCGTAGTCGTAGTCCTCGTACACAGTGAAGTCACTGTGGAGGTTGACCTTCCCGCCGACGTAGATGCCCCACGGCGCCTTGCCCTGGTAGTAGCCGGGGATGAAGACGAAGTTGTCGACGTACTTGTTCGCGTCCGTGTCGTACACGCAGTGCCCGGCCGTGGCGACCAGGTTGTGGTACTTCGACTGAACGGAGGTGCCGGAGCACCAGTACGGCTTGCCGTCGACCTGGAAGAACACCTTGCCGACGTTGGTCGGCAGGTTGACGTTCTTCGACGTGCCGGCGGTCTTGTCACCGTCACCGGTCGGGGCGATGGAGCCGGCCTTGCCGTCGGCGGAGGCCTTGCTCGTGCTCGCCTTCAGCTTCGCCGACAGCGAGGAGTCCTCGTTGTAGTGCGTCGCAGCCTTGAGCTTGCTGGGGGTCCAGGCGCCCGCGATGGCCTTCGCGTCGGTCCCGTTGTTCGCCAGCTTTCCGGACTTCACCGGGGTCGGCTTCGTCTCGGCGCCGGCGGAGGTGGTGAGGGTCGCACCGATCATGCCGGTGGCGATGAGGGCGCCACCGAGAGGGAGGATCAGGTGCCTTGCTCGGGTGTTCATTGAGCTCCTTCTATGTCATGGGTTGCCCGGGAAGGACCCATGCGTACGTAAAGAGACTCGACGACCGTACTCCGCCGATCTTGACCATCGACCCCAAAACCGGACAAAAGCATGCGTGTGTTATCTGGTTGTTATGAAACCGGTGGAACCGGAGAGATACCTGATACGTCGAAGTCCGCTCGTTGATCGAGGGCTCAGGGCGACCTGAGGCCCGATCGCCGCTCCCCGGACGAGCGGGTGACGCCGCGAGGAGAGGAACGCCGACCACAAGGCGGGAGGAAGCCGACCGCCCACCGTCACACGAGAGATCGGGGGATCTGCCATGCGACGCCTTGCACTGGGTCTGACCTGCGCCGTCCTGCTGCTGAGCACGGCCGCGGCCCTGTCGCCGACGCCCATGAGTGAGCGCGACCTCGTCGTCATCCCCCGCCCCATCTCCGGCACGATCCTGGGCCTGCTGCCCGGTGGCGAGCACAACGACCTCCTCGGCCCTGTCCCCGGCGCCGGGCCGGTCGCCACCGGTGCCGTTCCCCACCCCCTCCCCGGCGGCCCGGCCGCCCACCTTCTCTCCTGGATGGCCCTGGAGGAAACGACCCTGGGTCCCCACGCGCCGGCGCCGCCGGGATCCTCTTCCGCTTCTCGGAACGCGTCCGGGCCCGGAGTCGCCGCCAACGCCGCTCCGCCCGACGCGGCTGCGTCCAACGCGGACCTCGGCAATGCGGCTTCCTTGAACTCGGCCCCGGCCAAGGGGGTCAGCCGCGTCCTGCTCATCGCGGTCGCGCGAGGCGAGTCGCCGACGCCCGCGGACAAGGCGGTTCTGCTCCTGTGCGGCCCGACCGCGGGCTCCCACCCCAAGGCCGCCGACGCCTGCAAGCAACTGGAGCACGTCGGGGCGAACCTCAACGACCTGAACGTCTCGCCGGGCGCCAAGTGCGGCAAGGAGTACGACCCGGTCACCGTCTACGCAGCCGGCCTCTGGGACAGCGGCCGTCTGTCCTACGAGCGCACCTTCACCAACCGCTGCGAACTCAAAGCCACAGCCGGCCCCGTCTTCGACTTCTGACAGTGAGGATGTACTCCGTACAGTCCTGTCGGACCGCTGGGGATGCCTCGATCGAGGTGGCGGAGTCGGCTGCCGAGGTGCTGGGGGAGGCCGGGGAGTCATCCGGAGGAGTGGCCTTGTCGGGACCTCAGGGTGTGTCTTGAGGCTTGGTCGGCCAGGCGTATTGGATTGGGGAGGCGGTAGTGGGGCGTGCTGTTCAGGGTCACGTCGCATGCGGTTTGCAGGCTCGTCAGGTGGCCGATGGAGACGTATACCGGTTTGACGTGGTCGGCGGTTCTGAGGACGGTTCCGATCACCTCGCCCTCGTCGGTCAGTGGTGACCGGTCTCCTCGCGACGGTCCCGGTTCGTCGTAGCGGCCGATGAGAGCCTGCTTGGCGACGCCGATCGTCGGTAGTCCCGTCACCACGCCGAGATGGCAGGCGAGACCGAATCTGCGTGGGTGCGCCATGCCGTGGCCGTCGCACATCAGCAGGTCAGGCAGAGGGTCGACCTTCTCCAGAGCGGTGAGAAGCGGGGGGAGTTCCCGGAAGGAGAACAGGCCGGGGAGGTAGGGGAACCTCGGTCTGTCCTCCTGCACGACGACGTCCCGCACCTCCAGCGTGGCCGCGTCGAGTACGACCACGGCGGCGACGAGCCGGTCGTCGTCCTTGCTGTAGGTGACGTCGAGGCCGGCCAGGCGCCTGATCTGGTGGAGGCCGGGACCGGTGTCGGTGACGCGATGCCGGAGTCTCGACTGGACGGCGGTGGCCTCTGCCGCGCTGGTGGGCCAGGGTTCCCGAGGGTTCACGTCACGTCAGGGTGCCAGGTTGAGGCGGTCGAAGGCGAGCGGCGGCGCGGCGTCCACGACGTCGACGCCTCGACGCCGGTCCGTTTGATGCTACCGGCGGACGTAACCGGTCTCGCGGCTTGCGCCGGGATCGGAGACCACGCGGGTCAGGGGTGGAGGGACAGGCCCTTGAGGGTCTTGTCGAGGAGGTTCTTGGGGGCGTGGAGGGCGAGGCCTACCAGGGGGAGGGTCTCGGCGGGGTGGGCCTGGACGGTGGCGCGGTTGGCTTCGTCGTGTCCGGTCTTGAACATGTCCTCGATGTAGACGGCTGTGGGGATCGCCCGGGCGAGGGCTCTGGTGTGGGTACGGGTGAGGCCCTCGGCGTCGGCGGCGTAGACCAGGACCGGCTGGCGGAACATGGCGAGGTAGGCGTTGCCGGAGGCGTCCGCGTACGGCTCGCCGATGGTCTCCTCGGAGGCCGCGGCGACGGCGCTCGCCAGGAACGCGGTCACGTTGAGCTTCTGCCAGACGGCCAGGTCCTCCCGGACGACGATGGCGATCTTCGTGTCGAAACGCATGCTGAGCAGCTTGGCGAGGGTCGGGGCTCGCGTCTTGTACGCCGGTGCGGCCGGCGCGGGGTGTCGGCCCCGGTGCCATTCGGCGGTGCGGCGGTGTGTACCCGGTGTCGTTCGGCGGTGCGGGGGGTCGGTACGGACGGTCGTGATGCGCGTGTCGGCGCGGGCGGTCGACATGCGGGCGTTGGCACGGATGGGCGACATGCGGGTGTCGGCGGACGTCGCGGTGGCCTGCGTGTGGTCGGGTGTGTGGTCAGAATGGAGGGCATGGGAGGGGACTGGTCGCGGTACTGGCGGGCGGCCGATCGGCCGTTGGAGGCGATGCACGCGCACTTCGAGCGGCACGTCTACCATCGGCACAGCCACGAGACCTACTCCTTCGGGATGACCGAGGAGGGGGCCCAGCACTTCACCTGCCGGGGCGAGGCCCGTACCAGCGCGGCAGGCATGGTCATGGTGTTCAATCCCGACGACCCGCACGACGGGCACGCGGCCGACGAGGTGGGCTTCACCTACCGGATGGTGCACATCGGGCCCGACCTGGTCGCCGAGGTACTGGGGGAGGCGGCCGGGCGGAGGGCGGGGCTGCCGTTGTTCACCGAGCCGGTCGTGGACGATGCCGTGCTCGCCGGACGGTTGCGCCGGCTTCACGAGGCCCTGGTGGGCGACGCGGACGCGACGCCGCTGCGGCGGGAGGAGTTGCTCGACTCCGTGGTGGTAGCCGTGGCAAGGCAGGCAGGGCCCAGGCTCGTGCCGCTGTACGGCGGTGGACGGGGTCGCGATCTTCCCGGCCGCGGGACGCCACGGCCGAGTGCGAGCGGCATGGCGGGACCGGCCGAGCGCGAGATGGCCGGTATGGCAGGGGGTGATGGCCGGAGGACGGCGCGGGTTGTGCGGGAATTGTTGCACGACCTGGAGGCGGGCGCGGTGTCGGCGAGTGACCTGGCCGTCGCCACAGGGCGCAGCCGGTTCGCCGTGTACCGGTCCTTCCGGGAGGCGTACGGCATGGCGCCCAGTGACTACCAGCGCCAGCTCCGGCTGCGCGCGGCACGCAGGCTGCTCGCCCAGGGCTGCTCTGCGGCGGACGTCGCGGCGACGACCGGCTTCACCGACCAGAGCCACCTCACCCGCTGGTTCACCCGCTGTTACGGAGTGACTCCCGCCGCCTATCGTGAAGCGGGCCCGCTCCAATGACCCGGGACCCGGCTCCCTGACGGAGTGCCGGCGCTTCACCGCGAACGGCGCCGGCTTCACCGCACCACGTCCCGCCGTCGCGGCGCCGGAATGAGCGAGCACAGGGTGGGTGTGGTGTCGGGGTCGCCGGGTGGTGTGTGGGTCGGCTTCACCGCACCACGTCCCGCCGTCGCGGCGCCGGAATGAGCGAGCACAGGGTGGGTGTGGTGTCGGGCTCCCCGGGTGGTAGGTGGGTCGGATTCACCGTGTCATGTCGCGCTGGCGGGGCGTCGGAGTGAGCGTGTCCGGGGTGGGTGTGGTGGGAGGGCTCGCCGGGTGGTGTCCTGTCGTGGGGGCGTGGGTCCTGTCTCGTTGTTGGGGCATTGGGCGGGGACGGATGGCGCCGGGTGCGGCGGTCCTGTTCACGTCAGTCGTTGATGATGATCATGGTGCCTAGGGGGAGGTGGGTCACGGCGTCGAGGGCGGGTTTGGGGAGGCGGACGCAGCCGTGGGAGACGGCGTGGCCGAAGACGCTCTTGTCGGGCCAGCCGTGCAGGCCGACGGTGCCGGGGCCGCCGTCGTAGGTTTTCAGTTTCTCCGAGTGCGAGCCGAGCGGCAGGATCACCGGGCTGTAGGACACGCCGGAAGGGGAGAGGGCGGCGAGCAGGAAGGTGCGGCCGACGGGGGTGGGGGTCTGGTCGGTGCCGATGCCTACCTGCCACGATCCGGTCTCCTGGCCGTCCTTGAACACGGCGAGCCTGCGGTCCGACAGGTCGATGCGCACCTGGTAGGGGCTGTGGGACTCCTTGGTCTTGCCGTCGCCGGTGTGGATCCAGCCGGTGGACCCGTTGGGCCTGCTGGGGAGCAGGACGCGCATCCAGCCGGGGCGCGTCTCGACGACCGGGAGCCAGGTCGGGTTGTCGAGCTGGGTGGTGGGGAGGACGGCGATCGCCGGGCCGCCGGGTTCGGCGTAGACCACCTTCTGGGCGCGCGGGTGGACGACCAGGCCGTCGTTGGCCGCGAAGGGCTGAGAGTCGGGTTCGGCCTCGCTGACCGTCGTCCACGTCGTCGACCTGGGCAGGGCGGCGAGCTGGGCCGTGGTCACCTTCGCCGGCGGGATGGGCTTGGCCGGAGTGGGTGCGGGCGGGGTGGCGAGCTCGCGGTCGAACTTCCAGTTGGTGACGATCACCAGCATGGCCACGCTCAGCAGGACCGTGGTGACCACCGCGGCGATGACGAGGACGGTGCGGGTGGATCGGCGGCGGACGTACATGGGACCCCCGTGAAGGTACTGGCTGCTGCTCTTCGCGGTTCGGCGGACCGGTGGGCGGTGGTGGTGATCGTGGGTGGTGGGTGATGGTGCGCGGTGACGCTAGTGATGGGTGATGGGTGATGGGTGGTGGGTGGTGGGTGATGGTGGCGGTGATCGGGCCCGGTGGCGGTGATCGGGTGGCGGGGCGGCGGCGGTGATCGGGCGCGGTGGCGGTGATCGTGGGTGGCTGAGGGTGCGCGGTGGCGGTGGTGGTGAGTGACGGCGGCGTTATCGGGTGCGGTGGGGGTGGGTGGGGGCGAGCCGGAGGGCCCGTCCGGGATTGCGGACGGGCCCTCGTGGCCCCGGGACGGTGGATCAACCCGTCACGGCGAAATGCTGGACCGGCCGCGGCCGCTCCTTCTTGTAGTGCTTCTGGTGGTAGCGCTTCTCGTGGTGCTCGTGGTGCTCGGGCACCCACTTGTGACGGTGGTTGTCCCAGTACTCGCGGTGACCGCCGCCGTGGTCGAACCAGCCCTCGATGTGCCGGCGGATGCCCCTGTCGACCAGCACGGTGTGGTCGTTGCGGTCGTGCCACCACCTGTCGCAGCGGCGGCGCAGGTTCTCCCACTCCTCCTTGGTGTGGTGTGCCGAGATGCCGTGGCGCTCCTCGGCGTTCCTCAGACGGCGGCACTGGTGCTCGTCGTCGTCGTCATGCCGGGTGGTCCTCGGCTCGTCCTCGTCCTCCCAGTCGTCGTCGTGGTCGGACTTCTGGGCTTCCTTCTTGCCGTCGTCCTTCTTGCCGTCGTCTTTCCGGTCGGCCTCGACCCGCTGGACGAGCGTCGCGATGGGGCTGGGGTCGAAGGCGGTGTTGCCCAGGTACTGGGCGGAGATGGTGTGGGTTCCCTCGGCCAGGGTGGTGGTCGTCAGCGTCGCGCGGCCGCCGGTGAGCAGGTCGGCGGTGCCGAGCTCCACGGTGCCGTTCTTGAAGACGACCCTGCCGGTCGGGAGGATGGTGGTGCCGGTCGCCGTCACCGAGGCGGTGAAGGTGACCGACTCGCCCCGCCGGGACGGGTTGTGCGACGAGGTCAATGTCGTGGTCGTCGCGGTGGCCCGCCGTACGGTGACGGAGAACCCGGGCTTCACGGGCCCGGCGGGAAGCAGGGATGCCGCCTGCGTGCCGAGGGCCTGCGGGGCGGTGCTCGCGCTCGCACTGCTGGGTGCCGCGGCGAGCGCGCCCATCGCGAGAGCGCCCGTGAGAGCTGCCGTCAGCCATGAACGACCGACATTACGTTGGAGAGACCGTGGGTGACCGACGTCTATCATAAAGCGGTCCTTTTCTTTTTGCAGTTCAAAGTAAAGGAGCACCTCGATGCTGGCGCGCCTGCATGTCCGACCCTACTCATGGTCGACCTCGATACCGTTGTCCGACATGCGGGAGATTCGCGCAAGCGGCGGAGTAACTGTAAAAAATAGTGGCCCGCTACTCACTCTTTTTTCGTGATAAGTCGGACAGCCTTCCGAGGTACCCGCACGTCGGAAGCCCTGTCCCAGCGCGGAAATCGACTCCAGGTAAAAAACGGACGACCCGCATCAGCGGTTCAGTGGCGCCGCGTAAATTTCCCGGGACGTGGGCGCGCCGCCCCATGTGCGTACGGTATTTCGTCCGGGATTGCCGCCTTGTTCCGATAATCGCCGGAGGCGTCGGCGATAACGGCGTAGCGGATTGGATGCCGCCAAGGACGCCTTTCCGGGAATTCGCGGAGTGCCGCCGGTTTCCTCCGCCGTGTCGACGAGGAGCCCGCGCCGGCGACGTGGACGGCCGAGGAGGGCCGTGGACAGGGGGTGGCGGGAAGGGGACGGGGCCCGCCCCGGGGGTAGGGTGCCGCCATGTTCGCCGTGACATGCACAAGCACCGACCCAGACAACCCGCTCGCCGGTCTCACCCTCGGCGAGCGGCCCGAGCCGGAGGTCCCCGGCGGATGGGCCGTGGTCACCGTGAAGGCGACCGCGCTCAACCATCACGACCTCTGGACGCTCAGGGGCGTCGGCATCCGCCAGGACCGGCTCCCCATCGTGCTCGGCTGCGACGCCGCCGGCGTGGACGAGGACGGCAACGAGGTCATCGTCCACTCGGTGATCGGCACCCCGGTCCAGGGGGACGAGACGCTGGACCCCAAGCGCTCGCTGCTGTCGGAGAGCCACGACGGCACGTTCGCCGAACGGGTCGTCGTCCCGCGCGCCAACCTGGTGCCCAAGCCGGCCGGGCTCTCGTTCGAGGAGGCCGCCTGCCTGCCGACGGCGTGGCTGACCGCCTACCGGATGCTCTTCGAGAAGTCGGGGCTGGAGCCGGGCTCCACCGTGCTCGTCCAGGGCGCCGGAGGCGGGGTCGCCACCGCGCTCATCGCGCTCGGCCGCGCGGGCGGCTACCGGGTGTGGGCGACCAGCCGCTCGGAGGACAAGCGCGCCAGAGCGCTGGAGCTCGGCGCCGACCAGGTGTTCGCCCCGGGGGCCCGGCTGCCCGAGCGCGTCGGCGCGGTGATGGAGACGGTGGGGCAGGCCACCTGGGACCACTCCCTGAAGTCGCTGCGCCCCGGCGGGCGCATCGTGGTCTCCGGCGCCACGAGCGGCGCTGTGCCGCCGGCCGACCTGAACCGCGTGTTCTTCCTGCAGCTCTCGGTGGTCGGCTCGACCATGGGGACGCGCGACCAGCTCGGCCGGCTCGCCACGTTCCTCGTGCAGACCGGCGTGCGTCCCATCGTGGACCGCGTGCTGCCGCTCGACCGCGCGCCGGAGGGGTTCGCCGCGCTGGAGCACGGCGAGGTGTTCGGAAAGGTGGTCTTCACGCCGCCCACGGGCCGATGAGGCACGCGGCGAGGCCGTCCCGCTCGGCGGCCTCGTCCTGCTGGACGGCTTCCGGCGTCTCCTCCCACGGCGCGCACGGTTGAGCGTGGCCGCCGAGACGGAGCAACGGGGGGCGGAAGCCGTACAGGATCATCATCGGAGCGTGGAGCGGATGCGGGTGGCGGCCTCGTACAGGGCGTCCTGGGCGGTGGCGAGGGTCTCCTCGGTCACCGAGGACGCCGCCGCGGCGCCGCGGATCTCCTCGACGAACTCCGCCAGCATGCGGCCGAGCTCGGCGTCGCGGTCACGGGAGCCGTGTCCCTGCCAGGCGCCGCCCCAGGCGCCGCGCAGCCAGTCCTGCTTCCAGCGCTGGGTCTCCTCTTTCCAGACCCGCTTCTGGCGTTCGAACTCCTGCTTCTGCTCCTTCCATACCTGCTTCTGCTCACGCCAGGCCTGGCGGTAGTCCTCCCTGACCGTGCGCGCGTCCTCCTTGGCCTGCCGGTGTTCCTCCTGGCCGGTCTG
Source organism: Sphaerisporangium sp. NPDC005288 (assembly GCF_040607475.1). Lineage (NCBI taxonomy): Bacteria > Bacillati > Actinomycetota > Actinomycetes > Streptosporangiales > Streptosporangiaceae > Sphaerisporangium > Sphaerisporangium sp. NPDC005288. The sequence continues at coordinate 12,185 of NZ_JBEXGT010000082.1, forward strand.
GCGCACCTCGCGGGCCATCTGGGTCAGCTCGTCGCGCAGGGACCGCACGGTGTCGCGGACGTCCTCCTTGACCTCGCGGGCGATGTCGCGGACGGACTGGGAGATCTCCTGCTCCAGCTCGGCGAGCTCGTCCATGCGGGCTTCCAGCTCGGCCCGGCCCTTGTCGGTGATCGTGAAGACCTTCTTGCCGTCCACGAGCTCGTGGGTGACCAGGCCCTCCTCCTCCAGGCGCGCGAGCCTGGGGTAGATGGTGCCGGGAGAGGGCGAGTACACGCCGAGGAAGCGGTCCTGCAGCAGGCGGATCACCTCGTAGCCGTGCCGCGGGCTCTCCTCCAGCAGCTTGAGCAGGTACAACCGGAGGCGTCCATGGGCGAAAACGGGGCTCACTGCTCTCTCCTCAGAAGGGTCACATCGGCCGACACGGTGGACGCCGACAGGGAGGCCATGCCTCCGCCGAGCCGGCCGGACACCGACTTGGCGCCTGGGCGGCTGGTGGTGCCGAGGCCGGTGAACGCGCTGTTCAGCCGGCCGGAGGTCGAGCGCAGGGAGACATCGGCGTCGACCGCCCCGGGCAGCCGCACGACGATGGACCCCGAGACGCTGTGCAGGGTGACGTGGCCGGTGGGCGGCAGCTCCAGGTCGGCGGTGATGCGGCCGGACACGGTGTTGGCGCGCAGGCGGCGCGGGGTGCCGCCGGCCACGGTCAGCTCGCCGGCGACGCTGGTGAACGACAGGTCGCCGGCCAGGCCCCGGCTCTCGACCGCGCCGGACACGGTCTCGGCCTCGATCTCGCCGCTGACGCCGTCCAGCACGATCTCACCGGAGACGCTCTTGACGTTGGTGCGCCTCTCGAAGCCGGCGACGACCGCGGAGGCCGAGATCACCCCGGCCTGGACGGGACACTCCTTGGGGAGGGTGAGGGTCAGTGTCGTGTCGCGCCGGCCAGGCCGCAGCCACCCGAGGATGCCGTCCCAGGTGAGGTCCTTGTAGGCCACGGTGAGCCGGCCGTCGTCGTCCTGCTCGACGATCAGCGGTGGCGTGTCGATGTCGCTCACTTCTAGGGTCGGTGGCCCGTCGCTGGCGAGCACGGCGAGCCGGCCGGCGACGATGCGGACGCTCAGCTCGCTCACCGCCTCGAACGTCAGCTTCTCCGGCTTGTCGATGGTCCATTTGGGCATGGCCTCGTCCTTCGACGGCTGGTCGTGGTTGCCTTCCACGGAACACGATATATCTCGTCAGGCAGAAGTCAAGATGTATCGCGTTTTGAGAGTACGCTGGAAGTGCACCAGAAGTACGCCCGAAGCGTGGCGGAAGCGCGGCGAGAGCAGGCCGAGCCCGCCTGAAGGACGCCGGGAGCACACGCCGGCAGGCACGCTGAAAGGCGCCGGCCGAGGCGGGCCGTGGTCAGTCGTCCTCGTCGTCCAGGCGGGCGAGCCAGGTGGCCAGGCGCTCGACGGGAATCTCGAACTCGGGGTTGAGATCGACGAACTCGCGCAGCCGCTCGGCCAGCCAGGTGATGCCGACCTCCTCCTCGCCGCGTCGCTCGACCAGCTCTTCGATGCCCCTGTCAGTGAAGTACATCGCAACTCTCCTGCATGTGCGGATATATGGGGAAGTCCCCCACAGAACGCCTGTGGGGGACTCCGATGACGCAGGTGACGGCGCGTCCCGTCAGCCGAGGCTCTCGGTGACGATGTGCTCCAGCTCGGCGTCGTGCGCGGCGTGCGAGCCGGCCGCCGGGGAGGAGTTGGCCGCACGCGACACCCGGCGCAGCCGCCGCCCGTCGAGCAGGCCGGGGTCCTCGGTGAGCTTCAGCGTGAGGTACGGCCACGGGCCCATGTTGGTCGGCTCGTCCTGTGCCCAGATCAGCTCGACGTCGGAGCCGTAGCGGGACAGCTCGGCCCGCAGCTCCTCGGCCGGGAACGGGTAGAGCCGCTCGAGCCGGACGACCGCCACGTCCGTGCGCTGCTGCTTGTCACGGGCGTTCGCCAGGTCGTAGTACACCCTGCCGGAGCAGAGCACCACGCGCCGGACGTCCGACGGGGTGACGGTGGCGTCGCCGATCACCGGGCGGAACGCGCCGGAGGTGAACTCGGCGCTCGCCGAGGACGCCGCCTTGTGCCTCAGCAGTGACTTCGGCGTGAAGACGATCAGCGGCCTGCGGCGGTTCGACACCACCTGCCAGCGCAGCAGGTGGAAGTAGTTCGCCGGCGTCGTCGGCTGGGCGACCGTCATGTTGTCCAGCGCGCATATCTGCAGGAACCGCTCGATGCGGGCCGAGGAGTGGTCGGGGCCCTGCCCCTCGTAGCCGTGCGGCAGCAGCAGCACGACCGCGGAGCGCTGGCCCCACTTCTGCTCGCTGGAGGAGATGAACTCGTCGATGATCGACTGGGCGCCGTTGGCGAAGTCGCCGAACTGCGCCTCCCAGGCCACCAGGGCGTCCGGGCGCACGACGCTGTAGCCGTACTCGAAGCCCATCGCCGCGAACTCCGACAGCAGGGAGTCGTAGACGTAGAACTTCGTGGTGCCCTGGTTGAAGCTCTTCAGCGGCGTGTGGTCCTCACCGGTGACCCGGTCGACCAGCACGGCGTGCCGCTGGCCGAAGGTGCCCCGGCGGGAGTCCTGCCCGACCAGGCGCACCGGGTGGCCGTCGATCAGCAGGGAGCCGAAGGCCAGCGTCTCGCCCATGGCCCAGTCGATGGCGTCCTCGGTCACCATCTGGCCGCGGCGCTGGAGCACCGGGGCCAGGCGGGGGTGGACCGTGAAGCCCTCGGGCAGGGTGAGCTGGGTCTCGACGACCCGCTTGATCGTCTCCTCGGAGATGCCCGTCGGGGTGTCGTCGTGCGACCACGGCACCACCTCGTCGGGGGCGGGCTTGACGACCGCGCCCGGCTCCAGCGGCTTCCTGCCGGCCTCGCGGGTCTCGGTGAAGGCCCGCTCGAGCTGCTCCTGGTAGTCGCGGAGCGCCTGCTCGGCCTCCTCCACCGTGATGTCGCCCCGGCCGATCAGCGCCTCGGTGTAGAGCTTGCGGATCGACCGCTTGGCGTCGATCAGGTCGTACATCAGCGGCTGGGTGAAGCTCGGGTTGTCGGCCTCGTTGTGGCCCCGGCGGCGGTAGCACACCAGGTCGATGACGACGTCCTTGCGGAACTTCTTGCGGTACTCGTAGGCCAGGTGGCCCACGCGGACCACGGCCTCGGGGTCGTCGCCGTTCACGTGGAAGATCGGCGCCTGGATCATGCGGGCCACGTCCGTGGCGTACACGCTGGACCGGGAGGAGGCGGGCGAGGTGGTGAAGCCGACCTGGTTGTTCACCACGACGTGCACCGTGCCGCCCGTGCGGTAGCCGCGCAGCTGCGACAGGTGCAGGGTCTCGGCCACGACGCCCTGGCCGGCGAACGCGGCGTCGCCGTGCACGAGCACCGGCAGGACGGTGAAGCCCTCCTCGCCGCGCTCGAGCAGGTCCTGCTTGGCGCGCACGACGCCTTCGAGCACCGGGTCGACGGCCTCCAGGTGGGACGGGTTGGCCACCACGGACGCGGCGATCTTCTTGCCGCTGGGCGTGGTGAAGTCGCCCGACGCGCCGAGGTGGTACTTCACGTCGCCCGAGCCGTGGGCGCTGCGCGGGTCGAGGTTGCCCTCGAACTCGCCGAACACCTGGGCGTAGGACTTGCCGACGATGTTGGCCAGGACGTTCAGCCGGCCGCGGTGGGCCATGCCGATGACGACCTCGTCGAGCTCCTCCTCGGCCGCGTCGCTGAGCACCGAGTCGAGCAGCGGGATCAGCGACTCGCCGCCCTCCAGCGAGAAGCGCTTCTGGCCGACGTACTTGGTCTGCAGGAAGGTCTCGAACGCCTCGGCGGTGTTGAGCCGGCGCAGGATGTGCAGCTGCTCCTCGCGGCTCACCCTGCCGTGCGGCTTCTCGACCTTGCTCTGGATCCAGGCCCGCTCTTCGGGGTTCTGGATGTGCATGTACTCGATGCCGACCGTGCGGCAGTAGGAGTCGCGCAGCACGCCGAGGATGTCGCGCAGCTTCATCAGCGGCTTGCCGCCGAAACCGCCGGTGGCGAACTCGCGCTCGAGATCCCACAGCGTGAGGCCGTGCGACTTGATGTCGAGGTCGGGGTGCTTGCGCTGGTTGTACTCGAGCGGGTCGGTGTCGGCCATGAGGTGGCCGCGCACGCGGTAGGCGTGGATCAGCTCGATGACCCTGGCCGACTTGGCGACGTCGTCGTCGTGCGTGGCCGAGATGTCCTGGACCCAGCGGACCGGCTCGTAGGGGATGCGCAGCGACTGGAAGATCTCGTCGTAGAAGCCGTCCTGGCCGAGCAGGAGCTGGTGGATGCGCCGCAGGAAGTCGCCGGACTGGGCGCCCTGGATGATGCGGTGGTCATAGGTGCTGGTCAGCGTCATGACCTTGCTGACCGCCAGGCGGTTGAGCGTCTCGGGGGAGGCGCCCTGGTATTCGGCCGGGTACTCCATCGCGCCGACGCCGATGATCGTGCCCTGGCCGGGCATCAGGCGGGGGACCGAGTGGACGGTGCCGATGGTGCCGGGGTTGGTGAGGCTGATCGTGGTGCCCGCGAAGTCGTCGACGCCGAGCTTGCCGCCGCGCGCCTTGCGGACGATCTCCTCGTAGGCCGTCCAGAACTGGCGGAAGTCCAGCGACTCGGCCTTCTTGATCGACGGGACGAGGAGCTGGCGGCTGCCGTCGCTCTTCTGCACGTCGATGGCGAGACCGAGGCCGACGTGCTCGGGCTTGATCAGCGTCGGCTTGCCGTCGATCTCGGCGTAGGAGTGGTTCATGTCGGGCATCGCCGACAGCGCCTTGATGATGGCGAAGCCGATGATGTGGGTGAAGGACACCTTGCCGCCACGACCGCGCGACAGGTGGTTGTTGATGACGATGCGGTTGTCGATGAGCAGCTTCGCTGGGACCACCCGGACGCTCGTGGCGGTGGGGACCGCCAGGCTGAGGTCCATGTTCTGCGCCGTGCGGGCGGCCGCGCCACGCAGCCGCACCTCTTCGGCTCCGGACGGGGTCGCCGCCGCGGGCTTGGCCTTGTCGGCGGCCTGCGGGGCCGCAGGAGTCGTCTTGGCGGCCTTGGGAGCGGCCTTCGGAGCGGCCTTCACCGGCGCCGCCTGCGGCGGCACGGGCTGTGGCGGCGCGGTCGCGGTCGCCGTGGTGGCGTCGGCCGTCGCGCCGTTGGACCCCTCGGGCGCCTGCGCGCGGCTCGTGCCGGAGTTGGGGTTGTAATCAGCGAAGAAGTTCCACCAGGCACGGTCGACAGACTCGGGGTCCTGGAGGTACTTCTGGTACAGCTCGTCGACAAGCCACTCGTTCTGGCCAAAGTTGGTCATGGGGTTTGTCCGCGACGACTCAGACGACACGGCGGAAATCGCCCTCTTCCGCAGATCGGCGTTGTTGAATAAAGAACCTGTCCAAGGCTACTCGCCCGCAGAAGTAACGCGTGCTATCTGTGGCCGGGCTCACGCCCGATCATCCCAGGACCGTTCAAACTGGTCACGCGCGGGTAGTCAGTCCGGGGGGTGAGGTCATGCTCACCTCCGGGCATGCTCGCTCTGCCCCCGGCGCCACAGGCGTGCCTCGCGGACCGACCCGGACTCAGGCGGGCGATCAGCGGACTCAGGCGCGACGGGCCGGCCGGCCTCAGACAGACCGGACTCGCACAGGCCGGACTCGCACAGGCCGGACTTGCGCAGGCCGGACTGACACAGGCCGGACTCAGGCAGGCCGGCAGGACCTCAGGCGGGGCCGACCAGCCGGGACTCCACGCGCACGCCGGGCGTGATCTCGCGCAGCAGGCCCGAGAGCTCCTCCCCGGACGCCGCCAGCTCCTCCAGCGACATCGGCGCCAGCCGTTCGAGCAGGAAGAGCGCGTCCACGGTGTCCTCGGTGATGCGGGTGCGCACGCACTGGCGCCAGTTCCACCTGCGGCAGGTGACGCCGCGGTCGTCCCGCCAGACCACCTCGCCGATCTCGGGGTGGTCGATGACCGTCTCGCCCTTCTCGACGGCGTCGAACGGCTCTTCGCCGCTCGCGCGGACCAGCCGCGCCGTGCCCTCGTAGTGGGCGAGGTCCTCGCCGCCGATGGGCAGGACGTGACGGATGCTGATCGCGTTGTAGGCGTCGACGACCAGGTTGATCTCCGGAGGCGGCATCCGGCGCACCAGGGCGTCGACCGAGGGCCGGGTGCGCTGGGGCTTGGCGCCGAACGCGCGGTAGGCGTCCTGCCAGGCGAGGATGTTCTCGTGGCCGGGGGTGACGGCGCCGGCCGCCGCCTCGGCCAGCCACCCGCGGGAGCGCTCGTCGGAGGGCCCGTTGAGCAGGCCGTACGCGCCGATGGCCAGGACGTGGAAGTCCGCCCGCAGACGGGTGACCGCCTCGTCGATCCAGATGGCACCGATCATGCCGCCCACCCTAGCCAAGGCCGCGCGGCGGGCGTGACGGCATCCGGCCGGTAGGAGGCGCCGTCGTCCGGGCCCGCCCGGCGGGAGGCGCCGTCGTCCGGGAGCCCGTCGTCCGGGAGCCCGGCCGGCGGGAGGCGCCGCCGGGCGGCGCCCCCCCCACAGCGCCGCGCGGGGCTCGCCAGAGCTCAACGGTAAACCACAGAGACGAACTAATTGTTGTAGGGATG
>NZ_JBEXGT010000083.1:0-18837 GCF_040607475.1 Sphaerisporangium sp. NPDC005288
AACCCGGAAGTTAAGCTTTCCAGCGCCGATGGTACTGCACCGGGGACGGTGTGGGAGAGTAGGACACCGCCGGACAAAACTTGATAGATAGATATGTGTGTTATGCAGTGCAAGGTAGGCCATCCACGGTGTGGATGGCCTACCTGCGTTTATGGACCATTTCCGCCACGGGCCCCGGATCGGCTGTTACGACACCTGGCGCCCACCTCGGGACTCCCATCCCCAGGCCGGCCAAGACCCAGGACCCAGGACCCAGGAGAACCGGCACATCCGTGCCCGCCCGGGGGCAAGCGAATAAGCCCGCCCGGCATATGAGTGGGTGGTCCGAGGGTTGCTGCCCACCCCGATCGTCAGTCCGAGATACGGCGGTAGCGGGGGCGGGGGGGGCGGTGGAGTCGGCACCGTTTTGGGTCACGTTCTGCGACGTCACACTCGACACTCGCGTCCACGTCGGCACACCCATCTCGAGGTTGACCCCTAGCCGTGACTAGAGGAACCGGCCTGGCCGTGCCGTCAGCGAAGGATTGGATAGGCCCGCCGGAGAAGTCGAATGGGCCCGCCGGGCATGCGGGTGGGTGGTCTGAGCGTTGCTGCCTGCCCCGGTCGTCAGTCCGCTACGCGGAGCGGTAGTGGGGGTGGGACGGCGGGAGGATGGTCGGCGGTGCGGGCGCCGTCCTACGGCGCCGTGGGCAGACCTGCAGGGGCGGCCGATTGCATGCTGGGCGGGGGCATCGAGTTCTCCGGTGTCGGCTCGGCGCAATTGGATGGCGTGCCATTTCCTGCTGTCACCTTTGGGGTGCCCGGCTCGGTCGACCGGTGGCCTGTTCGTTACTGCGGTGGCGGCGGTCTGTTCAGCTGGCGCTGTCTTATTTTCTGGTACTGATGCGAGCATGTCAGCGGTGCGCGTCTAGCGAGTCTGCAGGTCATCCTCTTCTGCGCCATCGCTCGGGTGGTCCAGCCGGAGAGAGCGTTACGGCGTGGAGAACGGGCCGGGTACTGGAGGTATGGAGTCGTGGGTGGGGACTCCGTTGGTGACGCGCAGGAATTCCAGCTTCTCCGCGTCGGCGGAACCCGCGGCGACCGTGTAGACGACCAGCCGGACGTCGCAGCCGGGGACGGTGAGCACGTCGCAGTCGCACGTCACTTCGCCGACCTGGGGGTGCACGATGGTCTTACGGGCCGAGACGTGGAGGCCGACCGCGCCCTCGTCCCACAGCCGGGCGAAGTCCGTACTGCTGGAGCGCATTTCCGTGACAAGGTCGATCAGTCCATGGTCATGGGGATGGGCGACGAGAGCCGTGCGCAGATCTGCCACGAGGGCGCGCTTCAGGTCGTCACCGTCGTGGAGCACGGGCCAGGCCGCGAGTCCTCGTGGCCCTGTGGCGAAGACCGACCGCACCAGGTTCCGCTCTATCTGCGTCCGCGCGCCGGGGTCACCCAGCAGCACCGCCCATGCCGGGGTCCAGGACAGCAAGGTCCAGTCGGCGCTGAACACGCCGACGGGGAACTCCCCGAGGCGGGCCAGCATCCGCTGGATCCCCGCCGGGACGTGCGTGGAGATCGTTCCCTCCCGGGGCGGGAGGAGGCCGGCCAGCTTGTAGGCGTGATCGCGCTCCATGGGTTGCAGCTGCAGCGCCCTGGCCAGGCTCGCAACGACCTGCGCCGAAGGGTTGGTGGCGCGCCCCTGCTCAAGCCGCACCACATAGTCGACCGACAGCCCCGCGAGCTCGGCCAGTTCCTCGCGTCGCAACCCCGCAGCACGTCGCCCGCGCCGGGCGGTGCGCCCGACATCGATGGGAGAGAGCCGGTCGCGCCAGCGGCGCAACGCCGTCCCCAGGGTTTCGTCCATGCGGCCATCCTGCCCGCTTGATTGTCGTCGTGCCTGGTACTGGCCGTCCCACCGTCGTGGAGGGCACTGGTTGCCCTCTCGTCGCCGCACGAGAGTGAAGGTATGACCACGACGTTCATCACAGGAGCCAACAGATCCCTCGGGTACGAGACCGCCCGCCGGCTGATCGAGGCCGGCCACACCGTCCTGGTCGGAGCCCGTGACCCAGAGCGCGGCCAGGCGGCCGCCGACGCACTCGGCGGTGCCCGATTCGTCCAGATCGACGTTACCGACGACGCGTCGGTGGCCGCGGCCGCCGCCGACATCGAAGCCCACGAGGGGTTCATCGACGTTCTGATCAACAACGCGGGCATCCACGGGACGAGCAAACCCGCCGACCAGATCACGGCCGCTGACGCCGCCGAGGTGTTCGAGGTCAACGTCCTGGGGATCGTCCGGGTGACGCATGCGTTCCTGCCACTACTTCGCAGGTCCGCGAACCCGGTCATCGTCAACGTGTCGAGTGGCATGGGGTCGTTCGTCGTGACCCACGACGCAGAGCGCGTCGAGTCGCAGGTCGTCACGCCGCTCTACACGTCGTCGAAGGCCGCCGTGACCATGCTGACGACGCAGTACGCGAAGGCCTGGCCGGAGGTGAAGGTCAACGCGGCCGACCCCGGCTATACCGCGACCGACTTCAACGGTCACAGCGGCCCGCAGACGGTGGCCGAGGGGACCGACGCGATCGTCGAACTCGCCACCGTCGGGACGGACGGTCCGACCGGGACCTTCCGCGACCGTCAGGGCGCGATGGCCTGGTGATCCACCTCTGAGCTCGGCGCCTACCCGGCGATGGACGAGGACCGGCTGGCGGACCTACCCGAGGAGACGGACCGCCTCTGGCAGCAGGGGGCTACCTCACAAGCGGGGTTACCCGGCAGACTCCGCTCAGCTTGCGTCGGTTGCGTCGGGTGTCGTGAAGGTCACGTCGGCCGTGTCGACGGTGCCCGCTTGGCGGCCCGGGGCGCGGTGCCCCTGCCAGTAGAGATTGGTGTGCGCGATCACCTTGTCCGGGGTCGGCGCGCCGTACTCGCTGAGGTCTTCGGTGGTGTGCGCGTCGCCGACGAGCGTCACGTCGTATCCGCGGACGAAGGCCCCGTGGATGGTGGAGCGGATGCACTCGTCGGTCTGGGCGCCGGTCACGACGAGACGGCCCACGCCGAGTTCGGCGAGCCGGGACGCGAGGTCGGTGTCCTCGAAGGAGTCGCCGTAGTGCTTGTGGACGAGAGGCTCGGACTCGGCGCGGACGAGCTCCGGCACGTACTGCCAGTTCTCGCTGCCCTCCTTGATGTTGTCGTCGGAGTGCTGCACCCACACCACGGGCACGCGCTCGGCGCGAGCCTTGCCGACCAGGGCGTTGATGTTGGCGATCACGCCGTCGCGGTTGTGGGCGCCGGCCACCACCCCGTTCTGGACGTCGATGACCAGCAGCGCGGTGTTCGGCCGATCGGGCAGGGTCGTCATGGGAGCCTCTTGTCTGATCTTGGGTCCTGTGTCTCACTCACAGTAGGACGGCCCACCGACAGTCCGGCGGGCACGCATGACGGGTGCGCGGGCGTTCGTCCATGACGGCGCGAGGACGTGGGGGCCGGTAGGGCGGGGCCGGGTGGGGTGGTGGGTTGTCCGGAGGGCCGGAGGCGGTCAGTAGGCTTCTGGTGTGGAATATCAGGCGGTCGAAAAGGCGATCTTGCAGCGGGGTGTGGAGTGGGACATCGATCCCACCCTTGACCGGATCAACATCCTGATGGACATGCTGGGCCAGCCCCAGCGGGCCTATCCGGTCGTGCACATCACCGGCACCAACGGCAAGTCGAGCACGGCCCGCATGATCGACACCCTGCTGCGTGAGCGTAACCTCAGGGTCGGCCGGTTCACCAGCCCTCACCTGGTCTCCATGCGCGAGCGCATCACCATCGACGGCGAGCCGCTCAGCGAAGAACGCTTCACCGAGGTCTACGAGGACGTCCTGCCCTACCTCCAGCTCGTCGACCAGCAGCAGGGACGGCTGTCGTTCTTCGAGACGCTCACGGCCATGGCGTACGCGGCCTTCGCGGACGCGCCGGTCGACGTGGCCGTCATCGAGGTGGGCATGGGCGGCACCTGGGACTCCACCAGCGTGGCGCAGGGCACCGTCGCCGTCATCACTCCCATCTCCCTTGATCATGTCGAGTACCTCGGGCCGGACATCGAGGCCATCGCCCGGGAGAAGGCCGGCATCATCAAGCCCGGCGCGACCGCCGTGCTGTCACAGCAGCCGCTGGCGGCGGCCGAGGTGCTGGTGCGCCGGGCCGCCGAGACCGGGGCGACGGTCGCCCGCGAGGGGCTGGAGTTCGGGGTCGTGCACCGCGAGGTGGCGATAGGCGGTCAGATGCTCCGTCTGCAGGGGCTCAAGGGCGTGTACGAGGAGGTCTTCCTGCCGCTGTACGGCGAGCACCAGGCCGGGAACGCCGTCTGTGCCCTCGCGGCGGTCGAGGCGCTGACCGGCGGCGACGACCCGCTCGACGGCGACCTGGTGCGGAGGGCGTTCGCCGCGGTCACCTCGCCCGGGCGCTTGGAGGTCGTGCGGCGCGGGCCGACGGTGATCGTGGACGCGGCGCACAACCCGGGTGCCATGGAGTCGGTCGTCGAGGCCATGGAGGAGTCGTTCGGCTTCTCCCGCCTGATCGCCGTGGTCGCGGTGATGGCCGACAAGGACGTGGCGGGTGTGCTGGAGCTGCTCGAACCCATCACCGAGGAGATCGTCGTCACCCGCAACTCCTCGACGCGGTCCATGGATCCCGAGGAGCTGGCGGCGCTGGCGGAGGACATCTACGGCGGCGAGCGCGTCCACCAGGCGGCGAGGCTCGACGATGCCATCGACATCGCCATCGGCCTGGCGGAGGAGACCGGCGAGTTCGCCGGCGCGGGGGTGCTCATCACCGGTTCCGTGGTCACCGTGGGAGATGCCCGCCTGCTGCTGAAGGCCGGCGCCGAGCAGTGAGTCGCGGAGTCGTGGAAGGGACGAGGGCGTGAGCATCACCGTCACGCCTGGCATGCGGCGGCTGTGCGCCAGTGTGCTCGGCATGGAGGCCATCGTGCTCGGGCTGATCACACCTGTCGCCATCATGGTCAACGGTGTGACCCCGGCCGTCGCCGTGACCGTCGGCCTAGGGCTGGCGGTGGCGTGCGTCGTGGTGACGGGCCTGCTCAAACGGCCTTTCGCCTACGTCGCCGGCAGCGTGCTGCAACTGCTCGCCATCGCCACGGGGTTCCTGGTGCCGATCATGTTCTTCCTCGGCGTGATCTTCGCGGCACTTTGGGTGACGGCAATCTTCGTCGCTCGTCGTGTCGAGGGAGTGACTTAGCGCTAAAGTCGGCCAGTATGGCCGTACCCCCCATCCAGGCCGCTGGCCTCGCGACAGTTGGCCGGGTCAATCGTCTGCCGCTGGCGCTCGACGTCCTCGTCGGGCTCCTGATCGCGGTCGCGCTTCCGCTGGCGATCGTCGCCGTGCCCAACACCATCTCCGTGGTCGCCTCGCTGCTCCCGCCCGGCCTCGCCGGAGTGTGGATCCTCAGGGCCCACGGTCTCGCCCTTCCCGCCATGCTCTGCGCGGTGCCGCTCGCCGGTTCGGCGCTGAGACGGGTCAACGCGGCGACCATGCTGCTCGTGGGCTTCGCCTGCCTCGCGGTGGCCGACGTGGCCGGCGGTTTCGCCGACTCCACCTTCGCCGTCGGGGCGCTGCGCGTCCTGCACGGCATCGGAGCTGGCGTCCTGCTCCCGGCGACGTTCGCGGCGAGCAGCGAGCGCCGGGGGGCGTCTCGCGACGTGCTGATGCCGCTGTGGGCCGGCATGCTGGCCGTCAGCATGCTGGCCGCTCAGGCGCTCGCGCTCTGGCCGCTCGACGCGGTGACGTCGTGGCGGGTGACCCTCCAGCCGTATCCGCTGCTGACCGGGGTGGCGCTCGCCCTGGCGGCCGTCCATTCGGTGCTCTGGCGCGCGACGGGCGACACCGCCCCGTCCGCGCGGCCCTCTGCTCGTGGAAGGGCGGACGGGGGCGCTGAGCGGGCTCGCGCCAACGGCGGCGGCCTGCGTTCCCATCCGGGCGAGCGCCGCGGCGGGGTCCATCCAGAGGTGGCCCGCGGGGTGGACGCGGCGGCCGGCACGGGCGCCGTCGGTGGCGACATCGCCGTGCCCGTCGCCGACCCGGCCGATCTCGGTCCGGAGGGCCGGGCGCGTTCGGGGCCGAGAGGTCGGGTGCGTCTCGGGCCGGAAAGCCCGGCGAGTCTTGGTCCGGAGGGCCGTGTCGGTCCGGAGAGCCGGGCGCGTCTCGGTTTGGAGGGCCGTGTCGGTCCCGAGGGCCGGGCGCGTTCGGGGGCGGGCGGCCGGGCGCATCTCGGGCCGGCGGCAGGGCTGTCGGCGGGCATCGCCGTGCTGGCCTTCGGCACGACCTTCGACTGGCCGTCCGGGCTCATCCTGGTCGCCGCGACCATCGCGGTGGTGATGCTGCTGGCGGTGGCCGGCCTCAGCCGGGTGGAAGGCCCCGGGGGTCGCCTGGTCGCCTTCGTCATGGTCGCCGTCGGCCTCGTCGTGCTGCCCACTGCCGCGCAGGTGACGTACGTGGAGTTGGGCGGGCTGGGCGGCCCGGGGCTTTCAGGGCTGTGGGCGGCCTTCGGGCTCGCCGCCGTGGTGACGCTCGTGGCCGCGTCGCTGGCCGGGCGGGCCGGGCTCGGGGCGGTGCCGAAGCTCGTCGGAGGCGGCCTGGTCGCCATGGTGGTCGGGCTGTGCGCCGTACGGCTGTTCGTCCCGTCCGCCTCGGGCATGCCGCTGGTCGTGCCGTTCTCGCTGCTGTCGGCGGGCGCGGCCGTGGCCGTCACCTCGGCGATCCGGGCCGCCGGGCACCGCGCCTCGCTTTTCGGCCTGTCGCTCTGCTTCCCGGCCGTCCTGTGCGGCTTCCTGCTCGGCACGGGCATCCAGGTCGGCCGACTGCGCGCGGTCAGCACGTCGGGGAAGGTCACCACGGAGGCCATGGTCGACGGGTTCGTCGGGGCGCTGCACATCTGGGCGCTGGTGGCCGGGTTCACCGTCGTGATCGTCCTGGTCCTGGGCGCGGCACTCGCCCGCCGGGCGTATGAGGGCGAGTCGTCCGGACGCTCCGGCCGAGCGCTCGAGGCGCGTTCTCCAGGCTCCGGTGGGGCGCTTGAGACGCGTTCCCCGGAGTCCGGCCGGGGGGATGGGACGCGTCCCCCTGATTCCGGGGGGACCGTCGGTGTGCCGCCGTCGCCGCGCAGATCCGCCTCGAAGGCGTCCGACGTCAAAGTGGCGCCACGTTGGCAGTCCCGCACGGCGCCCTTCCCGGCGGCCGACCTCCCCTCGACGGATGTCCCCTCAGCGGGCCCGGGTGCCCCCTCACGAGGCTCGGATGCCGCCTCGCGGGGACGCCCGGATGCCGATTCACGGGGCCCGGATGTCTCCTCGGCGGGCGCCTCGGCGCCACCGCCAGGGCGAGCGCCTTCGGCAACGGGTTCCACCGTTCCGCGGCCAGGGTGGTCGCCTTCGGCGGCGGGTTCTTCCGCTCCGCCCGTGACTCCACCGGGCCACCCGGCGACCGGGGCCGGCCGGGGCGCGGCCGACGCCGCGGCGGGTCCGCCGCACGCCGAGGCGGATGCCGGGTCTGAGGGGCCGACAGATGGTGACACCGCGGTGCTTCCGGCCGTTCCGCCGCCGGGCTCGGGCGGTGACACCGCAGAACTACCGGCCGTCCTACCGCCGGCCTCCTGTCCGGAGGAGACCCCAGGGCCGGACGGCCTCGCCCGCTGAGGTCGGCTCCCCTCCCCATCCGCCCGCTGCGGCTGCCCACCTCCTCATCATCGCGCTGACCTCTCACTTCCGCGCGTGACCTCACCCCCTCGGGTCGACCTCACCCTCGGGCCACGTCACCCTCGGGCCGACGTCACCCTCGCGCTGACCTCACCCTCGCGTTGAGGTCGGTTCACCTAGCACTGTTGCGCTGAGGTCGACTCGCATCTCCTCCCTCGTGGCGTTCCGGCCTCCGGGAGGAGGCGGTGGGAAGGACGGCGAGGGGGGCGTCGGCCGGTAAGCTGCGCACACGCTTCCCCTTATTCGCCGGCGGCCATGCGCGCCGGCCGGTGAACACAACAAAGGAGATACCTGTGTCCGAGCGCACGCTTGTCCTGATCAAGCCCGACGGCGTCCGCCGTGGCCTCATCGGTGACGTGATCGCCCGCGTGGAGCGCAAGGGCCTCAAGGTCGTGGCCATGGACCTCCGCACGCTCGACGTCGAGACGGCCAAGGCCCACTACGCCGAGCACTCCGAGAAGCCGTTCTTCGGGGAGCTCGTCGACTTCATCACCTCCGGCCCGCTGGTGGCGCTGGTCCTGGAGGGCCCGCGCGCCGTCGAGGCGTTCCGCGCCCTGGCCGGTGCCACCGACCCGGTGAAGTCGGCCCCGGGCACCATCCGCGGCGACCACGCCCTGGAGATCGGCGAGAACATCGTCCACGGGTCCGACTCGCCCGAGTCGGCCGCCCGCGAGGTCAAGATCTTCTTCCCGGACCGCTTCTGAGGTCCGGCCCCGCGTCTTCGAGAACGGCCGCTCTCCAGCGGCCCGGTCTCGGCGCGGGGGTGATCCCCAAGGGCCCCGGCGCGGCGCGCCGGGGCCCTTCGCGTCTCGTGGGAGTGTCAGCGCAGGTCGCGGCGATGACGCCCGGTAAAGGACGCCAATTTTTCTCGGCTCGCACGGCTCGTTGCCCTCACAGGTGGGTACGTCACGTTACGATTCGAATGCGAACCGTAATCTCTCGCGAACGACCTGAAGGAAGGTTTCCTTCCCCATGGGCAGCAAGCTGGCATTCCTCGGCCGTGACATGGCCGTCGACCTGGGCACCGCCAACACGTTGGTCTACGTGCGCGGGCGCGGCATCGTGCTCAACGAGCCGTCGGTGGTCGCGATCAACACGACCACCGGCAAGATCGTGGCTGTGGGCATCGAGGCCAAGAGAATGATTGGCCGGACGCCCGGCAACATCGTGGCGATACGCCCGCTGAAGGACGGCGTCATCGCCGACTTCGACGTCACCGAGCGTATGCTGCGCTATTTCATCCAACGGGTGCACAAACGCAGCCATTTCGCCAAACCGCGCATTATCGTGGCCGTGCCCAGCGGCATCACCGGCGTCGAGCAGCGCGCGGTGAAAGAGGCCGGCTACCAGGCGGGGGCGCGGCGCGTCTACATCATCGAAGAGCCGATGGCGGCCGCCATCGGGGCCCGGCTGCCCGTTCACGAGCCCACCGGGAACATGGTGGTCGACATCGGCGGCGGCACCACCGAGGTGGCGATCATCTCGATGGGCGGCATCGTGACCAGCCAGTCCATCCGCGTCGGGGGTGACGAGCTCGACCAGGCGATCATGTCGTTCGCCAAGAAGGAGTACTCCCTGATGCTCGGGGAGCGCACCGCCGAGGAGATCAAGATCGCCATCGGCTCGGCGTGCCCGACCGGCGACGACTGCCACGCCGAGATCCGGGGGCGAGACCTGGTCACCGGGCTGCCCAAGACGATCGTGGTGTCGGCCGACGAGATCCGCAAGGCCACCGAGGAGCCCCTCAAGATCATCGTTGACGCGGTCAAGTCGACCCTGGACAAGTGCCCTCCGGAGCTCTCGGGCGACCTGATGGACCGCGGTGTCGCGCTCACCGGCGGCGGCGCCCTGCTCAAGGGCATGGACGACCGCCTGCGGGACGAGACCGGCATGCCCATCCACCTCGTGGAGAACGCCCTGGACTCCGTCGCGCTCGGCTCGGGCAAGTGCGTCGAGGAGTTCGAGGTCCTGCAGCAGGTGCTGGTGCCGGAGCCGAGACACTGACCGTCACCGAGACATTGATGGAGCCGAGACTCTGATGAGGGATACCCGCCGCGCGCGGTTGATCCTCGGCCTGCTGCTGGCGGCGGCGCTCGTCCTGATCACCATCGACCACCGGCAGCGCGAGGACTCCTTGTTCGAGCCCGTCCGCTCGGTGGGGGCGTCGCTGTTCGGCGTCGCCGAGGAGGCCGGCACGGGCGTCGTGCGGCCCGTCGGCGAGTTCATCGACACCTTCTCCTCCGCTCCGGAGTACAAGCGGCGCCTTGCGGCGTTGCGCGCCGAGAACGCGCGGCTGAGGCGCGAGGTGACCGCCAACAGCCTGGACCGCCGCCGGTCGGCCGAGCTGTCCGGCATGCTCGGCCTGTCCGGGCTCGGCGGCTACCGCGTGGTCGCCGCCCAGGTCATCGCCAGGCGGGGCGTGCCGGGGTTCGAGGACGCCGTCGAGATCGACGCGGGCCGGGGTGACGGCGTGCGCACCGAGATGACCGTGCTGAACGGCGACGGCCTGGTCGGCCGGGTCGTGCACACCGGTCCGTCGACCTCCACGGTGGTGCTGCTCACCGACCCGGCCTCGGCGGCGGGGGCGCGTCTGGAGGGCGGCAACCAGATCGGCGTCGTGACCGGGCTCGGACCGGCGGCCGAGGGACGGCTGGTCCGATTCCGGGTGCTGGACTCCACGGCGACGCTGACCGTCGGCCGGCGCATCGTCAGCTTCGGCTCCCAGAACGGCACGCCGTACGCGCCGGGGCTGCCGGTCGGCACCATCGAGCGCGTGGAGCCCACGCCCGGCGAGCTCACCCGCGTCGCCTACGCCCGGCCGTTCGTCGACTTCGGGGCCCTGGACGTGGTCGGGGTCGTGGTACGGGCGCCGCAGCGCGACCCCCGGGACGCGATGCTGCCGTCGGCGCCCCGCAAGGCCGTGCGGGCTCCCGCGACTCCGGCCCCCGCGCAGGCGGCGCCGCCCTCCACAGGTCCGACGCCCGCGCCGGGGCCGTCGTCCTCGCCGTCGGCCCGCGCCCGGCGCGAGGAGGCCGAGCAGGACGCCGGACGTGACAGCGGCGACCAGGGCGCGAGACGCGACAGGGGGGAACAGGGCGCGGGGAGTGATCAGGGCGGCCAGGAGGCCGAACGCGAGAAGCTCCGCGGCCTGCCGCGGAGCCCGGCCCACGCACCGCCCCGGTCCGCCCACCGGTCAGACCGGTCCGCACGGACCGGCCGGTCCGCTCACGCGTCCGGCCGCCGCGACCCCCGGTCCCGCACACCAGGCCGGGCCGCGATGCCGGGCCGGTCCGTCGCGTCCGGTCGGGCGAAGACGTCCGGACGGCCGGACGCGGCGAAACGGGCGGCGAAGGGGAATGACTGAGCGGCCCCTGCGCGTGAGGCCGGCGGGAGCAAGGGGCCGAGAGAGCGTGTGTGAGCGGCCCCTGTGTGTGCGGTGGAGGGAGCGGTGGCGAGGGGTGTGTGTGAGCGGCCCTTGCGCGTGAGGCGGGGCCGGAGCGGTGGCGAGGGGTGTGTGAGCGGTCCCTACGTATGAGGCGGGGCGGGAGCGGGTGGCGAAGGGGCGTGTGTGAGCGGGTCCGGGGTCTGGGAGCGGGGAGGGTGTGGGCGGGTCGGGGATGTCAAGCGGGGCGGGTGTGGGCGGGGCCGGGGGGTGGAGCGGGGCGTGGAGGAGGGGCCCTTGCGGGTGAGGCGAGCTGGAGCGGCGGGCGAGAGGACATGAAGGCGTGATGCGAGGGATGGCGATGGTGCTGCTCGCCGGCCTCATCATGATCGTGCAGGTGACCGTCGTGAACCGCCTGCCGCTGCCCGGCGGCACCGGCCCCGACCTGATCCTCATGGGGGTGGTCGTGCTCGCCCTGGCCCGCGGCGCGGTGGCGGGCGCGGGCGTCGGGTTCGCCGCCGGCCTGATCGCCGATGTGCTGCCGCCGGCCGCTCACGTCATCGGCCAGTACGCGCTGGTGTTCTGCCTGGCCGGGTACCTGGTGGGCCGGGCGGCCGAGCGGGCGCCCGGCTTCGGGGCGGTCATGGTGATCATCGTGGTGATGCTCGTCCCGTTGCTGGCGGCCGGCATCGGCGGCCTGCTCGGCGATCCCCGCGTCGACTGGACGGCGCTGCTCGGCCTGTGGCCGTCGCTGGTGATGTACAACCTGGCGGTGGCCGTGGTGCTGTTCTGGGTGGTCGCCCGCGCCAACGGTGAACGGGGCAGGCGCGAGGCCGTTCCCACGGGCGCCTACCCGGTGCGGAGGCGCGCGTGAACCGCGTCCGCGCCCGCCTGGTGGTGCTGCAACTGCTGGTGCTGACGCTGCTGGCGGTGCTGACCGTGCGGCTGTGGCAGGTGCAGGTCGTGCGCGGCCCGAAGTTCGTGGTGGCGGCCACCGAGACGCGTACCCGCGACGTCATCGTCCCGGCGGTGCGGGGCCCGATTCTGGACGCCTCCGGCCGGCCTCTGGTGCGCAATCGCACCGCGCTGGTCGTCTCGGTGGACCGCGCCGAGGTGGAGCGCATGCCCGACGGCGGCGCGGCGGTGCTCAAGCGGCTCGGCGCGGTGCTGGGCCGGCCCGTGAAGGAGCTGCGCGAGCGCATCCGCCCGTGCGGGCCGCACGTGCGGCGCCCGTGCTGGCCGGGCTCGCTGTACTCGCCCATCCCGATCGACGACAAGGTCAGCCCGCGGCAGGCGCTGCAGATCCTGGAGCGGCAGGAGGACTTCCCCGGCGTGATGGCCGAGGTGCAGGCCGTGCGCGAGTACCCCCTCGGCACGGGGGCGTCCCAGACGCTCGGCTACCTCCAGCCGGTCACCGAGGACGAGCTGAAGAAGCGCTCGAAGCTCAAGGCGAACTTCTCCGGCGTCGACCTGGTCGGCCGCGACGGCCTGGAGTTCGTGTACGACGAGGCGCTGCGCGGGTCGCCGGGCCTGCGCCGGATGCAGGTCGACCGCATGGGCAAGGTGCTCGGGGTCGAGCGCCAGACCTCCCCGGTGCCCGGCGACATCCTGATCACCAACATGGACGCCAACGTGCAGAAGGTCGTGGACGAGGCGCTGGCGCACGCCATGAAGAACGCTCCCAAAGCCGACGGCGCCGCGGCCGTCGTCCTGGACGTCAAGACCGGCGGGGTGATCGCGATCGGCAGCGTGCCGACCTACGATCCGGCCGTCTGGGCGGGCGGCATCTCCGAGAAGGACTACCAGCACCTGCTGTCGGAGAAGGCAGGGCTGCCGCTGATCTCCCGCGCCACCCACGGGCAGTACGCGCCGGGCTCGACGTTCAAGGTGTCCTCGGTGTCGGCGATGATCAGGGACGGCTATCCGCTGAAGGGCAAGTACGACTGCCCCGGCGTCTACGACGTCGCCGGCACGGCGTTCCACAACTTCCACGGCATCGGCCTGGGCACGCTGGACCTCCACATGGCGCTGGTGAAGTCCTGCGACACCATCTTCTACAAGGCGGCCTACGAGATGTGGAAGCGGGACGGCGGCCTGACCCCGGTGAAGCATCCCAAGGAGCCGATGACCACCACGGCCAAGGCGTTCGGGTTCGGCAGGAAGACTGGCATCGACCTGCCCGGCGAGGTCCCGGGGCGCATCCCCGGCCGCGCGTGGAAGAAGGCGATGTGGGACGCCACCCACCACCTGAGCTGCCTGCGGGCCAAGAACGGCTATCCCGAGGTGGAGAAGAAGGACCCCGGCCGCGCCGCCTACCTCAAGAGGCTGGCCAACGAGAACTGCCTGGAAGGGATGCAGTGGAAGGCCGCCGAGGCCGCCAACCTGTCCATCGGCCAGGGCGACGTGCTGGTCACGCCGCTGCAGCTCGCCAAGGCCTACGCCGCGCTGGTCGGCGACGGGCGGCTGCGCAGCCCGCGCATCGGCAAGGCGATCGTCCGGCCGGACGGCACCCACGTGCAGGAGATCAAGGCGCCGGTGACCGGCCGGCTGCCGGTCGACAAGGAGACCCGCGACTACATCCGCGCCGCCCTGAGCGAGGTGACCTCGGACGGCACGGCCGCCGGGGCCTTCAGCGGGTTCCCGATGAACGTGGTGAAGATCGGCGGCAAGACCGGCACGGCTGAGGTGTACGGCAAGGAGGACACCTCCTGGTTCGCCTCCTTCGCCCCGGCGAACGACCCGCGGTTCGTGGTCGTCGTCACGGTCTCGCAGGGTGGCCAGGGCGCGATGGCCGCGGCCCCGGCGGCGCGCGAGATCTGGGAGGGCATCTACGGCATCAAGGGGCAGGCCGCCCTGCCCGGGGGCAAACCCGTCGACCGGCTGCCCAAGATCACCAGGGACGGGACGGTGGTGCAGTGAGCCAGGCCCTGGTCCCGCGGAGCCGGTCGCTGGTGCGGCGGGCCATGGGGGCGCACTCGGCGGTGTGGCGGGTGGACGGCGTCCTGCTGGTGGCGGTCCTGGCGCTGTCGGTGATCGGCACACTGCTGGTGTGGTCGTCCACGCGCACGTGGGCGGCCGGCGCGCCGACCGGCATGGTCAAGAAGCACGTCCTGAACCTGGCCATCGGCTGGGTGCTGTGCGGCATCACGGCGCTGGCCGACCAGCGGACGCTGCGCATCTACGCGCCGGCGGTCTACGGGGTGTCACTGCTCGGGCTGCTGGCGGTGATCACGCCGCTCGGGTCGACGATCAACGGCTCCCATTCGTGGATCCTGCTGGGCGGCGGGTTCGCGGTGCAGCCGTCGGAGCTGGCCAAGCCCGCGCTGATCCTCATGCTGAGCGCGCTGCTCGCCGAGCCCGTGCCCGGCACCGACCGGCCCCGCCCGCTGGACCTCCTGCTGTGCGCCGCCGCGGCGGCGATCGCGATGGGGCTGGTCATGCTGCAGCCCGACTTCGGCACCACGATGGTGCTGGCCGTCATCACGGCGGCGGCCATGATCTTCGCTGGGCTGCGCAAGCGCTACATCGCCGGCCTGGCCGTGCTGGCGCTGGCGGGCGCGGCCGCGGTGTGGCTCTTCGGCCTGCTCAAGCCGTACCAGATCGCGCGGTTCACCGCGTTCATCAATCCGGCCAACGATCCGCGCGGAGCCGGGTACAACAGCACGCAGTCGCTGATCGCGATCGGCTCGGGGGAGCTGTTCGGCAAGGGGCTGTTCCATGGCGGCCAGACGACCGGCCGGTTCGTTCCCGAGCAGCACACCGACTTCATCTTCACCGTGGTGGGGGAGGAGTTCGGGTTCCTCGGCGCGGTCACCGTGGTCGCGCTGCTCGGGGTGGTGCTGCTGCGGGGCCTGCGCATCGCCCGCCGCTCGGAGGACCGCTTCAGCGCGATGGCGGTGGGGGGCGTGGTGTGCTGGTTCGCCTTCCAGACCTTCGTCAACGTCGGCATGACCATCGGCATCATGCCGATCACCGGGGTGCCGCTGCCGTTCGTGTCGTACGGGGGCACGGCCACGTTCGCCAACATGATCGCCCTCGGCGTGCTGCAGGCCGTGCACATCCGCGAACGCCCCTTCTGAGGCGCCCGATGACGCCCGGAGGAGGGCATGACGCACGCCTTCGGGCGGGTGTGCTGGCGCGAGAGGAGGCGGGCAGCAACTAACCTTAATCGCATGTCTGTCGAGTCGCTGTTTCCCCGCCTGGAAGCGCTCCTGCCCAGCGTGCAGAAGCCGATCCAGTATGTCGGTGGTGAACTTAATTCGACCGTCAAGGAGTGGGACGAGGCATCTGTCCGCTGGGCGCTGATGTATCCGGACGCCTACGAGGTCGGCCTGCCCAACCAGGGTGTCCAGATCCTTTACGAGATCCTCAACGAGCTGCCCGGCACGCTGGCCGAGCGCACCTACACGGTGTGGCCCGACCTCGAGGCGCTCATGCGCGAGCACGGCGTGCCGCAGTTCACGGTCGACGCCCACCGCCCGGTGCGGGCCTTCGACGTGCTCGGCGTGTCGTTCTCCACCGAGCTCGGCTACACCAACATGCTCACCGCGCTCGATCTGGCCGGCATTCCGTTCAACGCGGTCGACCGCGGCGACGACGACCCGATCGTGCTGGCCGGCGGGCACGCCGCGTTCAACCCCGAGCCGATCGCCGACTTCCTGGACGCCGCGGTGCTCGGCGACGGCGAGCAGATCGCCATCGCCATCTCCGAGGTGATCCGCGAGTGGAAGGGCGAGGGCCGGCCGGGCGGCCGCGACGAGCTGCTCATGCGGCTGGCCTCGACCGGCGGGGTGTACGTCCCGAAGTTCTACGACGTCGAGTACCACCCCGACGGGCGCATCAAGCGAGTCGCGCCGAACAGGTCCGGGGTGCCGTGGCGCGTGCAGAAGCACACCGTGATGGATCTCGACGAGTGGCCGTATCCGAAGAAGCCGCTGGTCCCGCTGGCCGAGACCGTGCACGAGCGGTTCAGCGTCGAGATCTTCCGCGGCTGCACGCGCGGCTGCCGGTTCTGCCAGGCCGGCATGATCACCCGTCCGGTGCGCGAGCGGTCGATCACCACGATCGGCGACATGGTCGAGGCCGGCGTCAAGGAGTCCGGCTTCAACGAGGTCGGCCTGCTCTCGCTGTCCAGTGCCGACCACTCCGAGATCGCCGAGGTCGCCAAGGGCCTGGCCGACCGCTACGAGGGCACCAACACCAGCCTGTCGCTGCCCTCCACGCGCGTCGACGCCTTCAACATCGACCTGGCCAACGAGTTCTCGCGGGGCGGCCGCCGCTCGGGCCTGACGTTCGCGCCCGAGGGCGGGTCCGAGCGCATGCGCAAGGTCATCAACAAGATGGTCACCGAGGAAGACCTGATCCGCACCGTCACCACGGCCTACAGCCAGGGGTGGCGGCAGGTGAAGCTCTACTTCATGTGCGGCCTGCCCACCGAGACCGACCAGGACGTGCTCGGCATCGCCGACCTGGCCAAGAAGGTCATCAAGGCGGGGCGTGAGGCCACCGGTTCGCGTGACATCCGCTGCACGGTGTCCATCGGCGGGTTCGTGCCCAAGCCGCACACCCCGTTCCAGTGGGCCGCCCAGTGCGACCACGAGACCGTCGACAGCCGGCTCAAGCAGCTCAGGGACGCCCTGCGCTCCGACAAGGAGTACGGCAAGGCCATCGGCTACCGTTACCACGACGGCCAGCCCTCCATCGTCGAGGGTCTGCTGTCGCGGGGCGACCGCCGGGTCGGCGCGGTGATCAGGGCCGTGTGGGAGGACGGCGGCCGGTTCGACGGCTGGAGCGAGCACTTCTCCTACGCGCGCTGGATGTCCTGCGCCGAGCGGGTGCTGGCCGGCGGGCCGGTGGACGTCGACTGGTACACCACCCGCGAGCGCGAGGAGGTCGAGGTGCTCCCCTGGGATCACCTGGACGCCGGCCTCGACCGCGAGTGGCTGTGGCAGGACTGGCAGGACGCCATCGACGACGAGACCGAGGTCGAGGACTGCCGCTGGACCCCCTGTTACGACTGCGGTGTCTGTCCCACCATGGGGACCGAGATCCAGATCGGCCCGACCGGCAGGAAGCTGCTTCCGCTCTCGGTGGTGTGAGCTTCGTCCGCGGCCCCGCCGGGGGCGGCCGGCCGCGCCCGATGGAAGCGAACACCGCCCGTGGCCGTTGACTAGGAGAGAAACCCGGTCATCATCTGAGAAAGGATCACTTAACTGAGAAACCCCGTTCCTGATGGGCCTCCGCCCGCGCCCGTGGTGCAGCGCCTTCGCGTGCGCTACGCCAAGCGCGGCCGGCTGCGGTTCACCAGCCATCGAGACATCTCGCGCGCCATCGAACGAGCGGTGCGCCGGTCCGGCATCCCGGTCGGCTTCAGCGCGGGATTCACCCCCCATCCGAAGATCTCCTATGCGGGAGCCGCCCCCACGGGGGTGGCGAGCGAGGCCGAATACCTCGAGATCGGCGTCGTGACGCCCTGCGAGCCCGAGCGGCTGCGCGGCGACCTCGACGCGTCGCTGCCGCCGGGGCTGGACGTGCTCGACGTCGTCGAGGCGCGCGCCGGCAGCCTGGCCGACCGGCTCGAGTGCTCGGTGTGGGAGGTCCGCCTCTCCGGGGCCGACCCGCGGGCCGCGCTGGCCGCGGCCGATCTCTTCCTGGCCGCCGAGCGTGTCGAGGTCGAGCGCATGACCAAGAAGGGCCTGCGCCGCTTCGACGCCAGAGCGGCCGTCGTCACATTGACGGCCCATGATGGAACGGAACAAACGGCGGGCCGGGAGCCCAGCCCGCCATGTGCGATACTTCGTATGGTTGTACGGCACGTGACACCTGCCGTTCGACCCGACGACGTGCTCACGGGTCTGCGACTTGTGGCCGACTTCGCGCCGCCGTCACCCCCCGCGGTGACCCGGCTGGCGCAGGGGCCGCTCGACGCGCGCACCGGTGGGACCGCCGACCCGCTCGACCTGGACCGCGACGTGCGCGGCGGCGAGCCGGGACCGGCTGTGCGGCACGTCGCTGACCACAAATAGGACTTGGTGCCGGGCCCCGCGAGGCGGCCTGGCGCACAGCGAGAGACGAGAGCTCCCGCGCGGCGCGGAGACGCGCCCGGGAGCCTGACGGGAGAACGCCCGCATGCTCGACAACGAGCCCATTGTCGGGGCCTACGGCCCTGATGGGGATACAACAGCACAGCAAGAGGCGAAGCCGGTCCGCCGGCGCCGGGCGGCGAGCCGCCCGGCCGGTCCGCCGCCCGAGGAGCCCGAGCGCGCTTCGGGTCTGGTGACGGCTCCGCAGCAGGCCCCCGCCGACACGGCGGCCCAGCCCGTCGGGGGGGTTCCCGCGCCGCGCGCGGAGGCCGACCCCGAGATGGCGCCTGCGGCGCGGTCCGCCGAGGAGATCGTGCCGGCCGCGAGGAGCGACGAGCAGGTCGTGCCCGCGGCGCGGACCGAGGAAGGGGCCGAGCCGGCGCAGGCGCCGGCCAAGCGCGCCACCAGGTCGCGCCGCGTCACCGCCAAGGACCCCGACGCGCCGGCGGCCACGCGGCGCACGCGCACGACCAGGAAGGCCGCGGCGCCGGCCGAGATCGACGAGACCGCCGTGAGCGCGCAGGAGGCACCGGCCCCCGTGACCGAGGCTCCCGCCGCGGCGCAGGAGCCCGCCGCGCCCGCCGCCCCGCCCGCCGCCCCGGAGGAGGCCGCCCCGGCCGCCCCGGCG
>NZ_JBEXGT010000084.1:0-17888 GCF_040607475.1 Sphaerisporangium sp. NPDC005288
GATGCCCCCGCCGCGAGGACGCGGCGGGGGCATCGTGGAGTTTCGCGCGGCGCCGCCGGCCGTGAGCCGGCGGACGCCGGGGTCACTCGGCCGGCTGGGCGGCGGCCGCGGTGGCGCCCTCGGCGTCCTCCTGGCCCTCGTTCAGCTCGGCGTAGATGGCCTTGAGGTCGACCTCGTTGCCGGCCTCGTCGGTCACCTTGACGGCGTCGCCGATGACGGTCTTGGCCTTGTCGCGGACGATCTCGACCATGGCCAGCGTGAGCTGGTCGTTGTCGGCCAGGTGCTGGGCCAGGGTGTTCGGGGCGACGCCGAGCTGCATCGCGCGGCGGACCACGAAGTTGGTCAGCTCCTCCTCGCTCACCCCGATGTCCTCGGACTTGACGATCTTGTCGAGCAGGAAGCCCGTCTTGATCGCCTTCTTGGAGTTCTCCTCGAACTCGGCGAAGCGCTCGTCCTCGGTGGTCTGGTAGAGCCGGAAGAACGCCTCGCGGCTGAGGCCGCTCTCGGCGATCTGGTGCTCGAGGTTGTGCTTGCGGGCGTCCAGCTCGGCCTTGAGCGCGCTGTCGGGCAGCGGGATGTCGATCTGGTCGAGCACGGCGGCCACGGCGTTCTCACGGGCCTGCACGACCTGGTCGACCAGCTTGTTGCGGCGGGCCTGGGCGCGCAGGCTCTCGCGCAGCTCCTCCAGCGTGTCGAACTCGCTGGCGAGGCCGGCGAACTCGTCGTCGAGCTCAGGGAGGACCTTCTCCTTGACGCTCTTGATCGTGATGGTGACCTCGGCCTCCTCACCGGCGTTCTCGCCGCCGACGAGGGTCGTGGTGAAGGACTTCTCGTCGCCCGCGGACATGCCGACCAGCGCGTCGTCCAGGCCCTGCAGCACCGAGCCCGCGCCCACCTCGTAGGAGACGTCGGAGGCCTGCTGCTCCTCGATGTTCTTGCCGTCGATGGTGGCCGAGAGGTCCATCACGACGTAGTCGCCGTTGCCCGCGGCGCGCTCGACGCCGGTGAGCGTGGCGAAGCGCTGGCGCAGGGCGTCGATCTGGGTGTCGATGTCCTCGTCGGAGACCTCGGCCGAGGGGACGGTGACCTCGAGGCCCTCGTAGTCGGGGACGTCGAAGGCGGGGCGGACGTCCACCTCGGCGGTGAACTCCACCTCCTTGCCG
This sequence comes from Sphaerisporangium sp. NPDC005288, assembly GCF_040607475.1. Lineage (NCBI taxonomy): Bacteria > Bacillati > Actinomycetota > Actinomycetes > Streptosporangiales > Streptosporangiaceae > Sphaerisporangium > Sphaerisporangium sp. NPDC005288. The sequence goes on from NZ_JBEXGT010000084.1 coordinate 1,164, forward strand.
TCGTCGATCTTGGTGACCTCGATCTCCGGCTGGCTGACCGGGAAGACGTCGCTCTCGTCCACGGCCTGGCCGTACAGCTTCGGCAGGGCCTCGTTGAGGGTCTCCTCCAGAACCACCGCGCGGCCGAAGCGCTGCTCGATGATGCGGGCGGGAACCTTGCCGGGGCGGAAGCCGGGGACGCGCACCTGCTGCGCGACCTTCTTGTACGCCGCCTGCATGCTCGTCTCGAGCTCCTCGAACGGCACCTCGACGGTGAGCTTCACCCGGGTCGGGCTGAGCTCCTCGACAGCGGTCTTCACGGGGTGGTCTCCTTGGTCAAGCTTCTGGTGATCGCGGGCGGCGTCATGCCGTACGGCGACCCGCGACATGCTCGCGCGCCGCGCCCACATGGGCGGCTCAGTGCACGGGCCAACCGGCACAACCATGTCTGGGCGTGCTCAATCGTGGCGGGTGTCCAGCGCCGCTTGCCAGTCTAGGGCAGACGAGCACCTTCGGCGTCACCGACAGGCGTCAGAATCTCTCAGAGATGATCTTTTGGAGAATGTCGACCGTGGCCTCGGGGGTGGTGCTGACGGCGCACAACCGCTCCATGACCTCGCTGTAACGGTCCACTTCGTCTCGTTTGTCCAGGTACAGCGCGCTGGCGAGCTGCTCGACGTATACCACGTCGGGAAGCTCATTGTCTTCGAAGCGGAGCACGCTGAACGCCCCGCCCTCGGCGCTGTGACCGCCGTAGCTGAACGGCATGACCTGAATCGTGATGTTCGGCTGGCGCATGAGCTCGAGCAGGTGCTGCAACTGGCCCCGCATGACGTCCGCGCCGCCGATCGGCCGCCGCAGCGCCGCCTCGTCGATCACCGCCCAGAACACCGGGCCGTTGACCCGGTCGAGCACGCGCTGGCGCTCCATGCGCAGGTCGACGCGCCGCGCGATCTCGGCCGCCCCGACGCCCGTCGCGCCCGCCCTGATGACGGCGCGGGCGTACTCCTTGGTCTGCAGCAGGCCGGGGACGAACTGCACCTCGTAGGTGCGAATGCGGGACGCCGCCTCCTCCAGGCCGACGTAGGCCTGGAACCACGAGGGCAGCAGGTCGTTGAAGCGGTGCCACCAGCCGGGCTCGTTGGCCCTCTGCAGCAGCTCCATCACCGTCGAGCGCGCCTCGCCGTCCTCGACGCCGTAATAGGCGAGCAGGTCGGACACATCGCGTTCCTTGAACCCGACCCGGCCGAGCTCCATCCGGCTGATCTTGGATTCGGAACCGCGGATCAGATGTCCGGCCTCCTCTCGCGAAATGCCTTTCTGTTCGCGAAGCCGGCGGAGCTGGGACCCCAGCAGGATGCGGAGAGCCGTAGGACCGGATCCGGGCTGGAACTGCGTCATTCGGCCTCCTTCTCTTCTCGGGCCAGCCCACACAGTGTCACCACTTCCGGCTCTCGTGACAAGGTCTGGGCCGCGCGTCGGGCGCGCCGGTCGCATCAGTGCGACGGCGGGGTGACATCACGGACGGTTCTTGCGCCTGCACGGCGCAGGTGCACGTGCATTTGGGTCTTGCACCAAGCCGAATACTGACCCATGATGGCCTAGTGCATATTGGGCTTAAGGTGCACTAACCCCTATAACGGCACTGGCTGCGGAGACACAATGATGGTGGGAGGTATCAGCAGGATGCTGGAGCCCCTATCCGCGGCTCATTGCCTGGAAGCAACGCCTGAAGTGGGATTTCGGCGCATATTACGTGCCGGTCGACATGAAGACCGCACCACCTGCCCGCTCCGCCCCCAGGCCGATTCCGTGAAAACGGCCCGCGACGTGACCCGCAGGACCCTGAGCGCCTGGGGTTGCCCCCAGATCGGCGACGACGCGACCCTCGTGGTGTCGGAACTGGTCACCAACGCCGTGCGCTATGCCTGCCACACCGCCCGGCGCTATGAGGACCACCCGATAACGCTGCTGCTCCTGCGAATGTCGCAGCACGTGCTGCTTGCGGTCTCCGATCCCAGCGATGAGGCGCCGACCCGCAGGCAACCCGACTTCGTCTCCGAGCACGGACGAGGCCTCTACATCGTCGACACCTACAGCAAGGCGTGGGGCTGGGAGTCGCTGGAAGAGGGTGGCAAGGCCGTCTGGGCCCTGTTTCGCGCGGAGCGCTGACCAGCGGTCAGCACGTTGCCCACAGGGTTTCGGTCCACTCGCGAACCGGCGGGCCTTCGCCGGACCCGCCGGGCGGACCCGTCCCGCGCTTCGCGCGCCGGCAGGAAGAACGCCGCCGATCGCACCGGCGGCACGATGAACCTTTCACGCCCGCTAGAGCGTCGTCCCTGCGTCCCCGCCGCCGACGGCCGGGCCCGGCGTCGCCGTCGCATCGGCGCCGCCCGGCGCCGGGCACGTCGGGGTGACCGGATTTGAACCGATGATCTCCTGCACCCAAAGCAGGCGCGCTACCAAGCTGCGCTACACCCCGGAGCATCGGGCCGCTCGCGCACTCGCAATCTCCGGTACGCTTACGTCCTGACGACCGGGAGAAGTCTAGACCAGACGGCGACCGGCTCGCGCGGACGTAGCTCAATGGTAGAGCCCCAGTCTTCCAAACTGGCTACGCGGGTTCGATTCCCGTCGTCCGCTCTCAGCACGAAGGCCCAGGCAGGAGGCACGTTCTCCGCCCGGGCCTTTCCATTTCCACCACCGACTTCGAGCCGTCTTATTTTTCGGCCGCTCCTGCTTTTTCTCCTCCGGCGGGGCCGGATCGCGCGGCCCCGCCCCCCGGGACACGACCGGGGAAGATCTTGGTGGTGACCGTGTCGGTGGTGCGGGGCTTGGGCAGGGGAAGGCCATGGCTGCCGATATCGAAGAGTTCGACGTCGTCGTCCTGGGGCTCGGACCGGGAGGCGAACAGGTCGCGGGACGCCTCGCGGAGGCCGGTCTGGCCGTCGCCGGCGTCGAGTCCCGCCTGGTGGGCGGGGAATGCCCCTACTGGGCGTGCGTGCCGACCAAGATGATGGTGCGCGCCGCCGATCTGCTGGCCGAGGGTGGACGCATCCCGTCCATGGCGGGCGAGGCGACGGTCGTGCCCGACTGGGCGCCCGTGGCCCGGCGCATCCGCGAGGAGGCCACCGACAACTGGGACGACAAGGTCGCCGCCGACCGCTTCCACGACCAGGGCGGCACGCTGGTACGCGGCCGCGGCAGGATCACGGCCCCCGGCGAGGTCACGGTGGACGGCTCACGGGTGCTGCGCGCCCGCCGCGGCATCGTCGTCGCCACCGGCTCGCAGCCGGCCGTGCCGCCGATCGCCGGGCTGGCCGGCACTCCGTACTGGACCAACCGCGAGGCGACCGAGGCCGAACGGGCGCCCGAGTCGATCATCGTGCTGGGCGGCGGCGCCGTCGGCGTGGAGTTCGGCCAGGTGCTGCGCCGCTTCGGCGCCGAGGTGACCGTCCTGGAGGCGGCCGGCGGCCTGCTGCCGTCCGAGGAGCCGGAGGCCGGCGAGCTGCTCGCCGAGGTCTTCGCCAAGGAGGGCATCACGGTACGCACCGACGCCAAGGTCACCCGGGTCGACCACCATGGCTCCGCCTTCACCGTGATGACCGAGGACGGCAGCCACCGCGCCGAGCGGCTGCTGGTGGCCACCGGGCGGCGTTGCGACCTGGCCGCCATCGGCGTGGGCGCCGTCGGCCTGGACGAGTCGGCGCGGGTGATCAACGTGGACGACCGCATGAGGGCCGCCGAGGGGGTGTGGGCGGTCGGAGACGTTACGGGCGAGGGCGCGTTCACCCACGTGGCGGTGTACCAGGCGCGCGTCGCCCTGGACGACATCCTGGGCGAGCACGGCCCGGCGGCGGACTACCGCGCGGTGCCGAGGGTGACCTTCACCGACCCCGAGGTGGGCGCGGTGGGCCTGACCGAACGGCAGGCCCGCGAGCGGGGCCTCGCCGTGCGCACGGCGGCCACGCCCGTCGCCTCCTCGGCGCGCGGGTGGATCCACCGCGGCGTGGGGCTGGTCAAGCTCGTCGCCGACGAGGACGCGCTGGTCGGCGCGACGGTGGCGGGGCCGTGCGGCGGTGAGGTGCTGGGCCTGCTGACGCTGGCCGTGCATGAACGCACGCCGCTCGACCGGCTCACGAGCATGATCTACGCCTACCCGACCTTCCACCGGGCGGTGGAGGACACCCTGAGCCTTCTGCGATAACGTCCCGCGACCGCCGCCCCGGCGTCCCGTCCGTCCTCGCCCCTGACGGGGGGTCCGCGGCCGGGTTAACGTCGGTTGGACGACGCGGGAGGGACATGATGACGATGGACATCCGCGAGGCCTATCGCAGGGCCCTAAACGCCTTCGGCACGCACGTTCACCAGGTCAGGGCCGATCAGTGGCGGCTGCCGACGGCCTGCGCCGGCTGGGACGTCCACGGCATGGTCGACCATCTGGTGGGCGAGAGCCTGCTGGCGCCGCAACTGCTCGCGGGACGGCAGGCCGCGGAGGCCGGCGAGCTGACCGAGGGCGACCTGCTCGGCGACGACCCGGTCAAGGCGTTCGACGTGGCGGCGGCCGCGGCGGCGCGCGCCATCGAGGCGGCCGACGTCCTGACGCGGACGGTGCGCCTGTCGTTCGGCGACGTCTCCGGGGCGGAGTACATCGCCGAGCTGTTCGCCGACACCCTCATCCACACCTGGGACCTCGCCAGGGCGATCGGCGGTGACGAGCGGCTGGACCCCGAGCTGGTCGAGGTGTGCGCCGAGTGGTTCGCCGGAGCGGAGGAGGGCTACCGGCAGGCCGGGGTGATCGCCGAGCGCCCGCCGCTGCCGGAGGACACCGACCCGCAGACCCGCCTGCTGGCCGCTTGGGGGCGCGGCGGCTGACGCGCGGGCCGAGGGAGCGCGGTACTCTCGGCCCCGTCGCGCGTCACCGCCCCCGGCACCCGGCCGGGAGACGACGCGGGGTCACCTCCGGCAGGCCCGCACGGCCGACGCGGTGGCGAGGTGACGGCCGGCGTGGGGAGGGTCAGCGGGAGACGGGCCGCTTGCCGTGGTTGGCCTTCCTCTTCTTGCGGGCCCGGCTCTTGCGCGCGCGTCTCGCCATCTCGGCCTCCCCATCGGTACGGGTCGTGCTCCCCACCATGCATCCGCGCCCGAACCGGTACAAGGCCCAAACGCCAAAGAAAGCCCCCCAGAGCCGCCACCCGGGACCGTCCACCCGCCCCACCATCGCCCCTCACGTTCCAACAAGGTGCAGGTCAGATTATGTAGTATTTTGATGGAACTTGGTGGAGAGGTGAGGCGATGCTGGCTCAGCAACGGCAGCAGGCGATCCTCGAGCGCGTCCGCAGGAGCGGCGCGGTACGGGTCGCCGACCTGGTGCGCGAGCTCGGGGTGTCGGACATGACGATCCGCCGCGACCTTGAGGCGCTGGCCGAGCGCGGGCTGGTGGACAAGGTGCACGGGGGCGCCACCGCCACCGGCGCGGGGTCCACCGAGGAGCCGGGCTTCGCGGCCAAGTCGGTGCGCCAGCAGGCCGAGAAGGAGGCGATCGCCCGCCGCGCCGCCGAGCTGGTGCGCCCGGGCAGCGCGGTCGCGCTGTCGGCCGGCACGACCACCTGGACCCTGGCCCATCACCTGGCCGACGTCCCCCACCTCACGGTCATCACCAACTCCGTCCAGGTCGCCGACGTCTTCCACCGGGCCGGGCGCGCCGACCAGACCGTCGTGCTCACCGGAGGGGTGCGCACGCCGTCGGACGCGCTGGTGGGGCCGGTCGCCGTGGCGGCCATCCGCGCGCTCAACGTCGACACGCTGATGCTCGGCGTGCACGGCATGAACCCCAGGGCGGGCTTCACCACCCCCAACATCCTTGAGGCCGAGACCGACCGCGAACTGGTCGCGGCGGCGCAGCGGCTGGTCGTGCTGGCCGACCACACCAAGTGGGGCACCGTCGGCATCAGCACGATCGCCAAGCTGGACGAGGCGCACGTCGTGATCAGCGACACCGGCCTGCCGGAGGAGGCCAGATCGGCGCTGTCCGAGCAGGCCGGCACGCTGCTGCTGGCCGACCCCGCGGGGACGGCGCCATCGACCGAGCCGGCGCGCGACGCCGGCGGGTCCGGACGCGCGAACCGCGCTCCGGGAACAGAACGGGCGGCCCGGGCCGCCGACACGACAGGACAGGCGGCTCAGCCGGCCGCCGGACAGGAGGTGGCCCGGTGAAGCGGACCGTCACCCAGCTCGCCGATGGGCGAGAGCTCATCTACTTCGACCACGACGAGAACGCCGACCGCGGCGCCGCCGACACCCGCGAGCTGCCCCCGCGCCCCGCGGCCTCGGAGCTGCGGTACGACCCGGTGATGGACGAGTGGATCGCCATCGCCGGGCACCGCCAGGGCCGCACGTTCCTGCCTCCCACCGACGAATGCCCTCTGTGCCCCTCCCGGCCGGGCCACGCGACCGAGATCCCCGCCGCCGACTACGACGTCGCGGTGTTCGAGAACCGTTTCCCGTCCTTCAGCTTCAACCTGGGCCACTACGAGGATGTGGGCGGCCTGAGCGAGGTGCGGCCCGGCGTCGGCCGGTGCGAGGTGGTGTGCTTCACCTCCCGGCACGACTCCTCCTTCTCCCGGCTGTCTCCCGAGCAGGTCGATCTGGTGCTGGTGGCGCTCGCCGACCGCACCGACCACCTCTCGCGGCTGGACGGCGTGGAGCAGGTGTTCCCGTTCGAGAACCGCGGCGCCGAGATCGGCATCACGCTGGCGCACCCGCACGGCCAGATCTACGCCTATCCGTACGTGACGCCTCGCACGCGGCAGATGCTGGCCTCGGCGGCCCGCTACCGCGAGCGCACGGGCGGCGACCTGTTCGCGGACGTGCTGGCCGCCGAGCGCAAGGCCGAGACGCGCGTGGTCGCCTCCAACGAGCACTGGACGGCGTTCGTCCCCGCGGCGGCGCGGTGGCCGTTCGAGGTGCACGTCTACCTCAACCGCAGGGCGGCCGACCTTCGCGAGCTGGACGCCGAGGAGCGCGCGGCCTTCGGCCCGCTCTACACCGACCTGCTGCGGCGGCTGGACGGGCTGTTCGGGGTCACCATGCCCTACGTCGCGGCCTGGCACCAGGCGCCCGTGCGCACCGGGCGCGACCTCGCCTACCTGCACCTGCAGCTGTTCAGCATCCGGCGGGCGGCGCAGAAGCTGAAGTACCTGGCCGGGTCGGAGTCGGCGATGGGCGCGTTCGTCAACGACGTGCTGCCCGAGGAGGCCGCCCGGATGCTGCGCGAGCAGCCGTGACCGCGCCCGCCCTGGACGGTCCGCCGCTGACGCGGCGGCGGTGACCCCGCGCACGCCACGTCGGGGGACGTCACCTCCGGGGTCGCCATAAATACGGATCTACCACTACCATCCATCACACACCGGCCGTAACGGCCGGTCCGCCTAATCCCAGGTGCCCCGCCTGGGAGCCGGGGACCCATCGGTTCCTCTGGGGTGAATCCACACGTGTGGTAGGGCGTCTCCGGCCCGAACCCGTCAGCTAACCCGGTCGGCAGATGGAGAGGAGCGGGCTCTGCCCCTGTCTTCCGGCCGCCACGGTTCCGTGGCCGCCTGCGCTCTGATGGTGGCCGCCCTGGTGCTCGGCCCGTCCACGGCCGGCGCCGCCGCCCCCAAACCCACCGAGAAACAGCTCAAGGCACAGCTCGCCGCCCTCGGCAAGCAGGTCGACAAGCTGATCGCCCAGTACAACGCCAAGCGCGTCGCGGTCGCCAAGGCCAAGGCCGCGGAGAAGAAGGCCCGCGAGCGGCTGAAGGCCGCGGAGACCGAGCTCACCGCCTCCGAGGGCCAGGTCGGCGACATCGCCCAGCTCAGCTACCAGGCGGGCAGCGGTCTCGGCATGATGCGCGAGATCATGTCGCCCGGTTTCGGCGGCGCCGCGATGCTGCAACAGCTCCAGGCCGAGCAGTCCGCCGAGATCGGCCGATATGCCACGGCCCGTGACGCCCGCAAGAAGGCGGCAGACGACGCGGCCGCGCTGACCGACGGCCTGCGCGACGACGTCGTCGAGGTGACCGCCCAGCGCAGGGACGCCGAGAAACTGATCGGCCAGATCAAGGACAAGCTGGACCGGCTCGTGCCCACCGCCCCGGGCAAGCAGGCCAACGGCAGTTGGGCGCCCGAGCTGCCGACCGGGAGCGAGAACATCACCCCGCGGATGCGGCTGATGCGCGCCGAGGTCAAGGACCACTTCCCGCTGCGGTTCCCCGTCGGCTGCTACCGCCCCGAGAACAGTGGCGAGCACCCGCTGGGCCGGGCGTGCGACTTCATGCTCAGCTCCGGCGGGGCGATGCCCTCGCCCGCCGGCGTCGCGATGGGCGAGCAGATCGCCGCCTGGGCCATCAAGAACGGCGGCAAGCTCGGCGTGAAGTACGTGATCTACCGGCAGCGGATCTACAACCTGGGCTTTCCCGGCTGGCGGTCGATGGCCAACCGCGGCGGGATCACCGCCAACCACTTCGACCACGTGCACATCTCGATGTACTAGCCGTCCGGCCGTCTTGCCGCCGGTGAAAGTTCCATCCGGACACTCGCCCGGAGGATGTATTACGGTGACCCGCCGCCCGGTGACCAGGCGGCGGGCGTGGCACCGCGACGTGCCTGCGGGGCGCCTGCCGCGCGGCCCGGCGCCGGTGGGGCCGATCAGCCCGGCAGGCGGATGGGGTTGACGATGTCGGCGTAGATGAGCAGGCTGCTCATGGCGATCAGGAAGATCGCGACCGTGTACGTCAGCGGCAGCGCCTTGGCGATGTCCACGTGCCCCGGCATCGGGCGGCGGCGCACCCGGGCGTAACCGCGCTTGATTCCCTCCCACAGGCCGCCGGCGATCTGGCCGCCGTCCAGCGGCATCAGCGGGATCAGGTTGAACATGCCGATCGCGAGGTTGAACCCGGCCAGGAGCTGGATGAAGCCGGCGATCTTGTTCTCCAGCGGGATGGCCGCCGCGGCGATCGCGCCGCCCAGGCGCCCGGCGCCGACGACGCTCTGCGGGCTGTTGAGGTCACGCTCGGCGCCGCCGAAGGCCGCCTGCCAGACCCCGACGAGCCTCTGCGGCAGTTGCAGCAGTGCCGAGCCGGTGCGCCTGACCAGGTCGGCCATGGCGCCGACGACGTACCCGAGCCCCTGCTTCTCCACGACGAGGGTGGGGCTGACGCCGAGGAAGCCGACGTTCTTGTCCAGCTTCTCCGGGTCGTCGAGGGAGGGGCGATCTTGCGCGATGAGCGTGGCGTTCAGCGTCATCGGCCTGCCGTCGCGCTCGATGCCGATGGCGACCGGGCCCGCGCCATGGGTGCGGATCAGCGTACTGGCGTCGTCCCAGGAGTTCACCGGCCTGCCGCCGAACGAGACGATCTTGTCCTTGGCCCTGAGTCCGGCGAGCGCCGCGGGCGTGGACCGGTGGGCCGGGGTGCACTGCTGGCCCTTCTCCTGCTCGGCCACGGTGACGACGCACTTGGAGACCTCGGCGACCACGGGCTTGGGCACCGAGATGCCGAAGCCCATCAGCACGATGGCGAACAGCACGAAGGCCAGCACGAAGTTCATCGCGGGACCGCCGATGAAGATGATGACCTTCTGCCACCAGGGCTTGCGGTACAGGACGCGGTCGGCGTCGCCGGGCTTGACCTCCTCCAGCGCCGCCTGCCTGGCGCTCTCGATGAGCGCCTGCCACGGCCCGGTGGAGATGTTGCGAAGCTTGTTCGGATCATCGTTGGGCCGGGGGGGAAGTGCCCCGATCATGCGGATGTAGCCGCCCATCGGAATCCACTTGAGGCCGTATTCGGTATCGCCGCGGCGGCGCGACCACATCGTGGGCCCGAAACCGACCATGTACTGCGTGACCTTGACGCCGAAGAACTTCGCGGGCACCAGATGGCCCAACTCGTGCAGGGCAATGGACGCGGCCAACCCGACGAAGAAGATGAGAAACCCGGCCACTGCGAGCCAGCTCATAGGTGCTACCCCCACGTCGGAGAAGATGCCTTCTGTTTGGATTGCCCGTTCCGAGCGTAACCGAACGCGCGAGGGCTTCGGCCGCCGCCGGAAAACAACACTCAACGACCAAGCGTAGGAGTGACTTGCGCGCGGTGGAGCGAATCGGGAGACTGCATTGACGGTACGCAATCATGTAGACACCGTGGGATATGAGTCGGCGTAGCATAATTTGCCGGTTCTGTTCCCAAGGACCAAGGGAGCACCTTGATACGCATCCTGGTTGCCGAACACCTACCTCTCGTCCGCCGGGGCCTCGTCGCCTCGCTGAACGGCGAGAAGGATCTCATGGTGATCGCCGACGTCGCCTCCGGCGAATACATCGTGCCGGCAGCCATGGAACTCACCCCGGACGTGGCGGTGGTCGACGTCGACCTCCCCGACGTCGACGGGCTCACCGCCGCCGCGCGCCTGCACCAGAAGGCGCCGCGCTGCAAGGTGCTGCTGCTGTCGGCGCGGCCGAACCCCGGGCAGGTGCGCCGGGCCTTCGCCGCCCACGCGCTCGGCTTCCTGAGCACGAACGTGGCGCCCGAGCATCTGGCCGACGGCATCCGCCGCGTCGCCTCCGGGCGCAAGGCCGTCGACTCCGACCTCGCCATCGCGGCGCTCACCTCGGCCGACAACCCTCTCACCCCCCGCGAGCAGGACGTCCTGCGCATCGCCGCCCAGGGCGCCTCCTCCAAGGAGATCGCCGCCAAGCTCTATCTCTCTGTGGGAACGGTCCGAAATCATCTGTCGCGCATCATCTGCAAGACCGGAGCCCGCAACCGCGCCGACGCGGTGCGCATCGCCGCCGAGACCGGCTGGCTCTGATCGCGTTGGGCGCGGGGGGCTACGGCCGCCAGATGAGGATCAGTGCGCAGTCGTCGTTGTGCCCGGCCGACATGGAGTTGACCAGGGGACGGGCGCCGTCGTGGAAGCCCGAGGGCACCAGCCGCTCGGCCTCGCCGAGCAGCCGGTCGAGCCCGGAGTCGATGTCGCGCCCGGGCTGCTCGATCAGGCCGTCGGTGTAGAGCATCAGCGCGTCGCCCTTGCGCAGAACGCCGCTGTCGGGCTCGCAGTGCAGGTCGGGGACGACGCCCAGCACGACGCCCTTGGCGGCCGACACCTGCCAGGTGCCCGTGCCCGCGTCGAACTTGACCACCGGCGGGTGCCCGGCGGAGGTGATCTGGTACGCCCCGGTGGACAGGTCGAGCCGGAGGTGGACGGCGGTGACGAAGCCCTCGCCCTCGGGCTGGCGGTGCAGGTAGGCGTTGCAGGCGGGCAGGAAGGACTCGACCGACCCCAGCAGCCCGCCGAAGGTGCCCGAGAGCATCAGCGCGCGGGTGCCGGCGTCCACGCCCTTGCCCGACACGTCGACCAGGGCGACCTCGAGAACGTTCCCGTGGCGCATGGAGACCAGGAAGTCGCCGCCGAAGGAGGAGCCGCCCGCCTGCTTGAGCACGACCCGCGAGCCCCACTCTTTGCGGTTGAGCGGCGGCAGCTCGCCCTGCCGCTTGAGGCGGTCGCGCAGTTCGAGCAGCATCGCGTCCCCGCGCAGCCCCTGGACGCCCAGCTTGCCGCGCGTGCGGGCCATGAGGAAGGCGAGCACGGTCGTGAACCCGATGGTCACCAGCAGCCCCGCGCCGACGGAGCGCACGCCGAGCGTGGCCGCGATGTAGCCCAGCGCCACGGCGACGGCGCCCACCAGGACGGCCAGGCTGCGCATGCGGAGCTGCAGGCCCCCGACGAGAGTGGCCAGGATGAACAGGCTCGGCGAGAACCACTCGGTGGAGACGCGCGCGGCGAGGGCGCCGAGCGCCAGCGTGGCGACGCTCAGCGTGATGAGCAGGTTCCGGTCACGCGCCAATGGCCCCCTCCGCAGGAACCGCACGATCCGCACCAGGAACGGGATGCGAACCAAGATCGCGCGGAGCCGCGGGGGGATCAGCGGCGCCGGACGGGAAGTCATGATGCGCTCGACTCTATCTGCCCATCTGCCGTTTGGGCAGCCGACTTGACCAAGACCTTGATCATTAAACGGGGATATTAGGTGGCCGATCCGGTTTGCCCGGTCATAACGTTGGCCAGGTGAACAGCGAACCAAGCACGCGGCCGGGCATGGTCATCCGTCCCATCGACGAGTCGGAATGGCGGGCATGGCTCGACGTGGACGAAGAGGCGTTCTCCGAGGACAACTCCCCCGCCCGCGCCGATGCGTTCAGGTCGCTGCTGGAGTTCGACCGGTCGCTCGGGGCCTTCGACGGCGACCTGCTGGCCGGGGTGGTCGCGGGGCTCACCTTCACGATGACCGTCCCCGGCGGCCCGAAGCCGGTCTGCGGCGTGACCGCCGTCGCCGTGCTCCCCTCCCACCGGCGCCGGGGCGTGCTCACCTCGCTGATGCGGCGGCAGCTCGAGGGGCTGCACGAGAGCGGTGAGCCGGTCGCGGCGCTGTACGCCACCGAGGCCGCCATCTACCAGCGCTTCGGGTACGGCAGGGCCACCGACAACCTGTTCCTCACCATCCCCGCGCGCTCCCCGTTCGCCGCGCACGCGCCGGTCGACCCCTCACTGCGGTTGCGCGTCGTCAGGCCCGCGGCCGAGGCGCGGGCGGACCTGCAGAAGGTCTTCGACACCGTGCTGCCGACCCGTCCCGGCCTGTACGCCCGCAACGACGCCAAGTGGAACATCCTGATGGCCGACGACCCCGACCACCGTCGCGGGGGCAGCGCGCTGCGCTGCGTGATCGCCGAGGACGACGCGGGGCCGCGGGGGTACGCCCTGTTCCGGGTCAAGCCGGGGTTCACCGAGAACGACGTGCCCGACGGCGAGCTGCGGGTGGTCGACCTGTTCGGCCTGGACCCCGCGGCGTACGCCCTGCTGTGGCGCCACGTCCTCGACCGCGACCTGTGCTCGCGGGTGCGCGCCCCCATCCGCCCGGTCGACGACCCGATCATGCACCTGCTCGCCGAGCCCCGCCTGCTGAACGCCGGGTTCGTGGACGAGATGTGGGTGCGGGTGGTGGACGTCGACAGGGCGCTCGCCGCCCGCGCGTACGCCGCGCCCGTGGACGTCGTCCTGGACGTCCAGGACACCGTGTGCCCGTGGAACGCCGGGCGCTGGCGGCTGTCGGCCGGCGCCGGCGGGGCCGTCTGCGCCCGCACCACCGACCCCGCCGACGTGGAGCTGCCGGTGAGCGTGCTCGGCGCGGCCTACCTGGGCGGGCGGACGCTCGGCGCCTACCAGGCCGCGGGCGTCGTCCGCGAGACCCGCCCGGGCGCGCTGCGCGCCCTGTCGGCCGCGATGGCCTGGGACGTCGCGCCGTGGGGCGGCATGATCTTCTGACACCCGCCGGGTTTCCGGCGGCGCTGTTCTAGGCTTGGCCCATGGCACTGCAGAGCTTGCAGATCACCGCGATCACGGCGATGCGGGCGCGCGACGTCTCGCGTCCTTCGTCCGACCAGCAGGAGGCCGCCGACCGGCGGCCGCTGCGCGACGAGATGGCCCGCAAGGCCGACGCCCCGCGCAAGGGCGAGCCCGCTCGCAAGCCCGAGCCGCCGCGCAAGCCCGACCCACGCCGCCGCAAGGACGCCTAGCGGCTCAGCGGCCCGGCAGGGGCGGGATGCCGCCGCCGGTCTCGTAGGCCGAGATCTGGTCGATGCGGCGCTGGTGGCGCTGCTCTCCGGAGAACGGCGTGCTCAAAAAGACCTCGACGAAGCGCGTGGCCTCCTCCAGGGAGTGCATGCGGGCGCCCAGGCTGATGACGTTGGCGTCGTTGTGCTGCCGCGAGAGCGAGGCGGTCTGCTCGCTCCAGGCCAGCGCCGCGCGGACGCCGCGCACCTTGTTCGCCGCGATCTGCTCGCCGTTGCCCGACCCGCCGATCACGATGCCGAGGGACCCGGGGTCGTTCACCACGCCCTCGGCGGCGCGCAGGATGAACGCCGGATAGTCGTCCTCGGCGTCGTACACGAACGGGCCGTCGTCGACGACGTCGTGGCCGTGCTCCTTCAGCCAGGAGACGAGGTGGTTCTTGAGTTCGTAGCCGGCGTGATCGGCGGCGATGTAGACGCGCACGCGCCCATTGTCGCAGCCCGGCTTCCCTCGGGTCCATCGGGCCGCGCCGTAGGCGGATCACCGGCCCCCACCGGCGCGGATTCCGTTACAGTAATAGGCGGTTGGCCACATGACCCCTTACAGGAGAGTTTCATGCGTGAGATCCGCGTGATCGGGGACCCCGTCCTGCGCACCCCCGGCGAGCCGGTCACGTCCTTCGACCGCGATCTTCGGCGGCTGATCGACGAGATGATGGAGACGATGTACGCCGCCGACGGCGTCGGCCTGGCCGCCCCGCAGATCGGGGTGTCCAAGCGGCTGTTCGTCTACGACGCCAGCGGGCGCAAAGGGCACGTCGTCAACCCCGTCCTCACCATCGACGACGCCGAGGAGGTCCTCGACGAGGAGGGCTGCCTGTCGGTGCCCGGCCGCGACACCGGCAAGCCGCTGTACGCCCGCACGCCGCGCGCGGCGGGGGTGAGCGTGCGCGGGTTCGACCGGCTCGGCCGGCCGGTGCGCCTGAAGGCGCGAGGGCTGCTGGCCCGTTGCTTCCAGCACGAGTACGACCACCTCGAAGGGGTCATCTACGTCGACCGCCTGCCCAAGAACGCCGCCCGCGACATCCTGCTGCGCACCCCCTGACGCGTCTCGGGTCACAGGGCGCGTCGTCAGGCGGCCCTGGGGCCGCCCGGCGTCATGGGCGGTCGTCGTGCCCCACGGGCACGGGCGCCGCGCGGCGGGGCCTCCGCAGGCGGGCGACCAGCCACAGCAGGGGCCGGGCGACCAGGCCCAGGCCGGCCAGGAGCAGCGCGGCGACGACGACCCACTCGTTGGAGCCGCCGGGACCGTACACGTGGCCGCGCCGCCCGGTGTCGAAGGCCGGCGAGGTGGCGCCGGCGGTGAAGGTGCCGCGCTCGCTGCCGTAGAACCCGATGTCCTGCCGCACGTCCCTGCCGTCGCGCGAGCGGAACGTGCCGGTCCACGAGCACTGCTCGTGGCCGGGATGCTGGATGCAGTCGAGTCGGCGGGCGGTGAAGGTGCCGGGGATTCCGTCGCCGCGCAGGGCCGCGATGGCCGCCCCGGCGTTCTGGACGGCCAGCAGCATGAGCAGCAGCCCGCCGAGCGCCAGCGCCATCTCGAACGCGCTGACGCGGCGCGCCGTACGGACCGACGGCTTCACGCGACCGCCCTCCTCACTACAGTTGCAGGGACTTGACCTCGAGGTACTCCTCAAGGCCGAACTCCCCGAGCTCACGTCCGACCCCCGACTGCTTGTAGCCGCCGAACGGGGCCGAGGTGTTGAACCGGCCGCCGTTGATCGCCACCTGGCCGGTGCGCAGCCTGCGCGCCACGGCCACCGCCTCCTCCTGCGTGCCGCCCCACACCGCGCCGGAAAGTCCGTAGGGGGTGCCGTTGGCGATGTCCACGGCCTCGTCGACGGAGGTGTAGGGGATGAGCGAAAGCACCGGGCCGAAGATCTCCTCCTGCTCGATGACCATGCCCGGCGCGACGCCGGCGAAAACGGTCGGCTCGACGTAATAGCCGCGTTCGAGCGGCCGGTCGCCGCCGCCGGCGACCAGCCGGGCGCCCTCCTCCTGACCCCGGTTGAGGTAGTGGACCACGCGCTCGCGCTGGGCGGCCGACACCAGGGGGCCGAGGCGGGTGCCCTCCTCGAACGGGCCGCCGAGGGTGTAGGTGCCGGCGAGGGCCGCGGCCTGGCCGGCGGCCTCGTCGTACCGGTCACGGTGCACGAGCATGCGGGTGAGGGCCGAGCACGTCTGGCCGGAGTTGATGAACGCCCCCGCCACTCCGAGCTTCACCGCGGTCGCCAGGTCGGCGTCCGGGAGGATCAGGTTGGCCGACTTGCCGCCGAGCTCCAGCGCGACGCGCTTGACGGTGTGGGAGGCCAGGGCCGCGACGCGCCTGCCCGCCCCTGTGGAGCCGGTGAAGGACACCATGTCGACGCCGGGATGGGAGGCGATGGCCTCGCCCACGACCGGCCCCGGGCCGCTGACCATGTTGAACACCCCGGGGGGCAGCCCGGCGTCGTGCAGGATCTCGGCGAAGGCGTAGGCGGCGAGCGGGGCGACCTCGCTCGGCTTGAGCACCACCGTGCACCCGGCGGCGAGGGCCGGGGCGACCTTGCACACCACTTGGTGCAGGGGGTAGTTCCACGGGGTGATCGCGCCGACGACGCCGACCGGTTCGCGCAACACCAGCGAGTCGCCGACACGGGTCTCCCGATCGCACCGCTCCTCGGCCAGTCGGGCGTGGTCGGCGAGCACCGCGGCGGGCATCAGGGTCTGCACCTTGAGCGCGAAGGCGTACGGCGAGCCCATGTCGGTGGCGATGGTGCGCGCCATCTGCTCGGCGCGTTCCTTGAGGAGGTCGGCCGCCGCTTTGAGGATCTTGCCCCGGTCGGCGGCGGCGGTGCCCGACCACGCCGGGAACGCGGCGCGGGCGGCGGACACGGCCCGGTCGACGTCACCCGGGGAGCCCGCGGGCACCCGGTCGATGACCTGCTCGGTCGAGGGGTCGACGACGTCGATGCCCTCACCGGACGAGGAGGATACCCAGGCTCCTTGCACGTAAAGCTGACGCATGCCCCTCGATTCTCGCGCGCGGTCGTCGCGGCGGACGGCCGGCGGACGGTCACCCCGCCGGGCGGCGCGCCTGCGCC
>NZ_JBEXGT010000085.1:0-17712 GCF_040607475.1 Sphaerisporangium sp. NPDC005288
CTGATCGCCTTCGCGATCATGAGCCTGGTGTGGGACGCCGGAGCCCGCCGGGCGGTCGGGCTGCGCCGCCCGTTCTCCGGCATGTTCCGCCACGACGTGCCCACCTCGCTGGTCGCGGTGGCCGTGGTGCCCGCGCTGACCTACATGGCCAGTTGGACCGGCTGGTTCGCCACCGCCTACGGCTACGGCCGCAACTGGGCCCAGGCCACCTCCAGCGGCTGGGTGTACTTCGTCTTCAACTCGCTGCGCTCCTGGTGGGACTACCAGTGGATGGTCCTGAGCTTCCACACCGGGCTGAACTCCACCCATCCCTACCAGTCGTGGCCCTGGCAGTGGCCGCTGCTGCTGCGCCCGGTGGCCTTCTTCTACGAGAGCCCCACCGGCGGCTGCAAGGCGGACAAGTGCTCCCAGGCCGTGCTCGGGGTCGGAACCCCCATCATCTGGTACGGCGCCGTGGTGGCGTTGATCGCGCTGATCGCCTGGTACGTGGCCACCCGCGACTGGCGGGCCGGCGCGGTGCTGCTGGCCTACGGCGTCGGCTGGCTGCCGTGGGTCTACTACGCCATCGCCGACCACCGCACCATGTTCCTGTTCTACACCGCCCCCATGCTGCCGTTCATGATCCTGGCGCTGACGCTCGCGGCCGGGCTGCTCATCGGGCCGGCCAACGGCACCAATCCGAGGCGCAGGATCATCGGAGCCGCGCTTTCGGGTGCCTTCGTGCTCGTGGCCCTGGTTAACTTCTGGTGGCTGTACCCCGTTATCGCCGCCGAGATCATCCCCTACGACGATTGGCACCGGCGCATGCTCCTCGACCGCTGGATATGACCCCGGACATGATCCCCCTGATCGTTACAACCAAGCCCTTCTGCTCTTTCCGGTCTTACAGGTAGGTGACGTGGAAATCGTCCGTGGCGGTGGTCGTCGTCAGGGCCCGGCCCTATACGGCAGACTGCGAAGCATGCCCGCACCCGACGTCGCCGCGCTCCTCACCGAGCTCGAGCGCTCCGATCCGGAGGTCGCCGACGACGCCCGGGTGGCCGTCGAATGGCTGACCGGCGGCGAGCCGTTAGAAACGATCACCCAGCTCGATGTGTGCGAGTTCCTCTGGTACACCCTCCCCCTGAAGGTGACCGGCGAGCACGGCGATCTCGCCCTGGCCCTGGGCCGGCTGCTGCGGCTGGGCGGCATGGAGCGCTACGCCGAGCTGTGCACCTCCCCGGTCACCGCGCGCATCCTGCGCACGTACGCGCGCGGCGGCGAGGACGCCGGGACGGCGGCCTACCAGCGCGCGCTGAACGCCACCGGCGTCCTGCCGCCCGACGTGCCCGAGCTGCACTGGAGCTCGATCATGGGGCCCGAGGAGCTCGGCGCCCACCTCGCCTGCTCGGCGGCGCTGGAGCTCGCCGTCGTCTCCGGCGAGCTCGTGCCCGCCGCGAGCGATTGGAAGTCCCAGGCCGAGGCGCTCACCCGCCGCTGGCTGACCGCCCCGCGCACCGAGCTGGGCGGCGACAACTGGGTCAACCGCGTGCACGGCGAGCGGCTCAACCGCTGGGTGCTCGGCCGGGGCGCCGCCCGCCGCGACCTGGCGCAGCCGTTCGAGGTGCGCCTGCACGCGCCGATCCCGGTCCCCGACGGCCCGCAGTTCCCCGCTCTGCGGTGGCTGCTCGAACTGGCCGCCCTGCCCGCCGGCGTGCCGCTCACCAAGCAGCACAACATCGCCCGCGCCGTGGTCGTCGAGGCGGCCGAGCGGTTCGGCTGGGAGATGGCGGGCACCCGCAGCGAGGGCGGCGTGGCGGCGCTGCGCGCTCTGCGCCGCATCGCCGAGCGCGAGCTCGGCGCGGTCTCCCGTGCCGGCCGGGCCCTGGTGCTGACGCCGGCCGGGCGCCGGCTGCTGGACGACCCCGCCGCCCTGTGGCAGGCGGCGGCTCCCGCCCTGCTGACGCCCGCGACGGGCGAGCGCGAGATGGAGATGTCGGTGCGCGAGGTCGGGCTGATGCTCCTGGTCGAGCGCGACGACCTGCCGTGCGGCCCGCTCACCGAGCGCGTCACCGAGGTCGTGGTCGGCGAGGGCTGGCGGACGACCACCCCGGCCGACGTGGCGGCGCCCCTGGTGGAGCTGCGCCACCGCCTGGAGGCGCTGCACCTGTGCGCCCCCCGCGACGACCGGCCCTCCCCCGAGGAGGCCGTCCCCGTCACCCTGACCCCGGCCGGGCAGGCCGCCGCTCTCACGGCCCTGCGCCGGCAGGCACTGCGTCCCCGCAAGTACGTCACCCTCAACTGAGCCGGGCCGGCCGCGTGCCAGATGGCGCGCGGCCGGTGGCCGCCGCGGTGGGGCGATCGCGGACGTGCGCCTAGATCCCCGCGGTCATGCGGCGGCCCATGCGCTCTTCCTGGCGCATCTCCTCTTCGGGGCGCCCGGACATGATCTCCTGGCGGGTCTCCTCGATGCGCAGGGCGACGCCGATGGCGAAGAACGTCGGCGCCCACTCACCGACGAACAGGCCCCAGCGGTCGGCGCGGGCGATGTCCTGCTCCATCTCTTTGGACAGCATCCACGAGACGAACGACGCGCCGACGGAGATCAGACCGGCCGTGTACATCATGCCCGACCGGATGCCCATTCTGTTGAGTGCCCTGATCATATGCCCCCCTTGATAACGGCGTGTTGACGCTACCTTCCTACCCTTCGTCGTGGCCCGTAATGATTGGCGCGGGATAAGGACGATAAGAGGCACTTTGGCGGCAGTCGCCGGATTTACCGATAAATTACGGAAAGCGGAGAAAGTATCGCGTTATACCGGCTATTCCGTGACCAGGAAATCGGCGAGCACCCGCAGAGCGCTGAAGACGCCGTCCTCGACCCGGCCGCGCGCCGACACCGACATGACCGCGAAATCGACCGGGACCAGCACAAGGTAGACGTGCCATACCGGCCGCCCGGCCGGGCTCCAGGCGAGCCGCGAGCCCAGCGCGAGCGCCGTCCAGCAGTGCGCACGCTCGTCGAGGCGGACCTCGCCCTGGTAGGAGTAGCCGCCCTCGCCGGGCAGGTCGCCGGCCGCGCGGTCGTACGAGCCGGCGGGCTCCCGCATGATCACCGCGACGCGTTCGCCCTCGTCGACGACGCCCTGGTAGCTGCCCCCGAGATCGATGCGCGGGCGGCTGCCCGTGTGGTCGACGGCGTAGGAGACCTCGGGGAAGGTGACGGCGCCGCCGCCGGGCCGCACGAGCGCGCGGGACGGCGGCTGATCACACCACGACGGGGAGGCGGAGGCCACCGGAGGACCGGAGGAGGTGGGCGCCGCGGCGGAGTCGCCGATGGCCGAGACGATGAGCACCATGGCGATCATTACCAGGACCGGCACGGCGAGACGCGGCCATCCCGATCTCCCGCGGCCTGCGTTGTCGGCTGTCGCCACTCGGACCTCCGGCCGGCTTCGACGCGTGGCGGCGTGAATTGCCTCTGACGGCGCCCCGGCGAGGCGGCGCGCCTCCACTGTGGCACGCCGCGCGCGGCCCTCACCCGGTATTCCGGAAAGCGGCCTCCGGTGATTTACAGGCTCTTGAGATACGCGAGGGACGGCATGAAGAAATACTCGCCGCCTTTCATCGTGACGGTCTGCGGCGCCTGCTGTTGCGGCGCGCCGTGCTGCTCGCTCCCCCACGCCTTGGGGAAGCTCACCTTGCCCTCACGACGGCCCTGCCCGATCACCGGATCGTGGCCGGTCCCCTCCACGGGGAAGCCGGAGTTGTCGGCCCACGCCTGCTGGGTGAACTCGAACTGGGACTGCAGGCTCGCGTTGAACGCCATGAACAGCAGGCCCACCCCGCCGGTCGGGCGAGTCCGCGGCGGCGCGTCATCCCAGGGGATGTCGGTGCGCGCGCCGTAGGTCTGGCCGCGCCGGGCCATCATCACCCCAAGGACGCGCTCGAGGCCGCCGTCCTTGGAGTCGCGCGGGTTGGTCTTGCGGATGTGCGCGCTGAAGGGGCACTTGGCGCCGTCCGGGTCGTCGCGGTAGCTGAAGTCGTTCTGCACCGGGTGGCCGTCCGAGCTGGGCCTGCCGTGGAGCCGCAGCGGCGTGCCGTTGCGGAACCGGCCGACCAGCAGGGCCCCGGCGAGCGCCCGGTCGGCTCCGGCGAGCCCGAGCGCGTCGGCCAGGTCCTCCTCGGCCTGCCGGAACGCCCGCACGTTCTGCTCCAGCTTCCGGAACACCAGGTAGCTCCCCATGTGCCGGGCCGGCTTGGGCGCCAGCGGGTCGGCGACCAGAATGTGGCTCAGCGGGAAGAACGGCGTCCAGTTGTGCCCGGGCTCGGCGGCCACCTGGTCGGCGAGGAACAGCGGCTGGCTGCGGCCGTCGATGTAGCCGAAGTGCTCGATGCCGTTGCCCTGCGCGTTGCGCAGCCCGTGGCCGCTCTCCTCGCCGACGATCGTCGCGGTCGCGGGCAGCAGCGCCAGGACGCGCTCACGGGTGGCGGTGACCGGCGCCTCGGTGGCGTCGCCGATGAGCACGACCGCGTGGATCTCCCTTCGGTACGGCGCCTCCCAGGCGCTCACCGGCGGGTCGCTCAGCGTGTCCGTGCGCCGCTTGAGTCCGGATTTGAAGGCGTTGTCGGTGAACCCGGTGGTGGAGTGGCCGAGTTTGAGATAGCCGAGCTTGCTGATGCCCACCCCGACGTACGGGGTGCCGGGGGCCCGCGTGCCGTTGAAGGCGCGGACCTCCGCGAGGTGCGTCCTGGCCGACTTCACCAGCGGCACCAGGCCGTGGAGGAACCGCCTGCCGTCGGCGCCGTCGCCGAAACTCACCAGCAGCACCGACAGGTGCTCGCGGACGTGCGCCTGCAGATGTTGGCCTGCAGGTTGTCGAGCATCGCCTTGGTGTCGGCGTCCAGGCCAGGCGCGTCCCACGCGAGCGGTTCGCCGTTGGCGAGGTTCACTGGCATGTCGGTCCTTCCCCGTTCTGCGTCTCGGTCGTGTCCTCCGATAAGAGTCGTCTTCCTCGACAAAGGTTCGATGTACGGCGAATCGCCATGGAGTTGCCCCGGCCGGGCCGATGCCGTCTTTGACCAACAGCGGGCGGAATGCCGCTTACATGCGATAGAAGATCTATTGCACCTACTGTCCCCCCTTGAGGTACATGTGAGAAAGCTTCTTCAGGTTCTCGCGGCTCAGCTCTTCGCCGCGGCCTTCGTCCTCACCGCCCTGTCCGGCGGCGCCCACGCCGACACCACGCCCACCGACGCCGAACTGGCCGCGGAGTGGCAGACCGCGTGGGACACCTACAAGTTCTACGACGCCTCGCCGCCCCCGCTCCCGGGATCGGGGCGCACCCGGCAGAGCCAGACGATCTCCATCACGATCAACGCCCCGGCCCAGCAGGTCTTCACGGCGTACTCCAACATCAACAACCACATCGGCCGGGCGGCGTTCCTCACGCGGGTCTCCACCCACCGCGACTGGCGCCAGAGCGGCGTCCGCTACATCGACTTCACCGCGATCGAGGACATCCCCTACCAGGGAACGATCGTCTCCTCCCACACCCACGCCCAGCAGCGTCTCCACGAGGCCGAGCTGTTCTACGAGACCGACACCTGGTCGCTGCCCAACGTCGTCACCCACCAGCGCATCAGCTTCACCGTGCAGAAGGACGGCGGCACCAAGGTCACCGAGCGCCTGACCTTCGACGCGGACGACGCGCTGATCGACTTCGTCGTCGCCAACGGCGTCGCCTCGCACCAGCAGACCCAGACAGCCATCAAGCAGGCCATCGAGAGCGGCCAGCTCTGACCCCCGCCGGGCGGGGCGCCCGTCATGGCCGCCCCGCCCGGCACCACCATCGGCCCCACCACCGTGAGGCCTGCGCCGTGGAATCCCCTTCCCTTCGACACCGGCCATGCCGTGGACGCCGTTCCCCGCCGTTCCCCGCCGTTCTCGCCGTTCCCCGCCGTTCCCGCCGTTCTCGCCGTTCCGCGCCGTTCCCGCCGTGCCCCGCCGGCCCGCGGTGGAGGTCCGATCGCCGGTCAGGCGGTGAGGTGGGCGATGACCGAGGTGTGCCGCGGGGTCCAGCCGAGCAGCTCGCGGGTCTTGGCGGCGGAGACGTCCTGGTCACGGGTGAACAAGTCCGCCAGCGGCCCCAGCTCCGCCTTCGCCTCCTCCACAGGCCACGACGACGCCCTTCCCCCGCCGAGCGCCCGCGCGATCGCGTCGAGGCGGGCCGTCTCGGCCATGCCGTGCCAGACGGTGCCCGGCGCGGCACTTCTCACGACGGCCACATACAGGTCGGACAGGTCGTCCACGTGCACGACCGGCCAGCGCACCCCTGGCTCACCGATGTACACGCCACCTCCCCGCTCGGCCGCCTTGGCGGCCAGCAGCCCGTGGACCAGGCCCCCGCCGTGGCCGTACACCAGACCCGGGCGGATCACCCACCCGCCGGCCGCCAGCACCCGGCGCTCGACCTCCGGCCGCCAGGCGGCGATGGGGTGCGGGGCGGGCGGGCTGTCCTCGTCCACGGCACCCGCCCCGAGGACGGCCGCCCCCGTCGTGCAGACCACAGGGCTGCCGGCGGCGAGCAGCGCGTCCACCCCGGCCAGGTCCACCTCGGCGCCGAGCGGCGGTCCGGCGTGCACCACGCGGTCGAACCCCGTCGCGGCACCGGTCAGCGAGACCGGGTCGGCGAGGTCCGCGGTGACCGCCGCGTACGGCGGGTTCGCCGCACCCGGGCGGGTCAGCGCCACGACCTCGTGCCCGGCCCCGGCCAGCGCCGCGGCCACGCGTGTCCCGATGTAACCGGTGGCGCCGATGATCAAAATCTTCATGAAGGACGACTCCTCGCGAGGTCAGGGGGCGATGATCTGGCGGACGCCGGTCCGCGCGGCGTTCTCGATGGCGGCGAGCAGGCGGTGCAGCCGCACGGCCGTGTGGAAGGAGGGATGCGCCGGCCGTCCCTCGGCGAGCGCCGGGGCGATCCGCCGGTAGAACGCGGCGACGTTCACCGCGGGGCCGGCGGGCACGCCGCGCGGCACCGAGCCGGCCGCCTGACCGCCCCCGGCACCGCTCCCCCGCTCCGAACCGCCACCGCCGTCCCCGTTCGAGATACCGCCGTGCGCGCTTCGGGTACCGCCGTCCACACTTGGGGTACCGCCGTGCGCCCTTCGGGTACCGCCGTCCGGCCGGGTGTCGCCGTCGGCGTGCGCTCCCACGGTGAACGGGCCGCCGTGGACGCCGGCGGAGGTGGCGTAGGCGACCGTCCAGTCGGCCCAGTGCGGGTACACCCCCGGCCGCGCCGGAGCGGCCGTCAGGGTCCCCTCCGACCCGCTGATCTTGAGGTGGAACCCGTCGGGCGATGCCGCGTCGCCGCCGTGCACGATCACCGCGCCGATCGCCCCGCCCTCCAGTGGGCCGTGCACGGCCACGTGGTCGGGCACCGCGTTGGGCACCGTCTCGCCGGTCCCGATCACCTCGACGCGGGGGCGCCGGTAGCCGAGCGTGGCGGTGACCTCGGTGAACGGGCCGGCGATGCCCTCGACCACGGCCAGGAAGTGCCCGGCCATCACGGTCAGCAAGTTGGTCCCGGCGGCGGGTTCGGTGCTCCAGGCGAGCTCCGGCGCGATGCGGGCCCCGCCGAGGGAGTCCCCCGCGGCCACCAGCGTGATCGACTCCAGCCGGCCGATGCGTCCCTCGGAGAGGAGGTCGGCGACGAACCCGGCCGCCGGCGAGTGGACGCCCTGCAGGACGACCGCGTGCACCACGCCGGCGTCGGCCGCGGCGGCGGCCAGCTTCTCGGCCTCGTCCACGTCCACCCCGAGCGGCCACTCGCACACGACGTGCTTGCCGGACGCGAGCGCCGCCCGTACCGCCTCCCCGTGGTCGGGCGCCTTCACCACGACGGCGACCACGTCGACCTCCGGATGCGCGGCCAGCTCGCCCGCGCCCGCGAAGGCGTGCGGTATCCCGAACTCCGCGGCGGTGCGCCGGGCGGTGTCCGGCCTCGTCGTCGCGACGGCGGTGACCGCGTACTCCTCCAGATTGAGCAGCGCGGGCAGGTGCGCGGCCGTTCCCCAGCCCCGGCCGGGACTCGCGCCGACGACGCCGACGCGAATCGGCCTTCCAAGCCTTTGACCCATCGATCCGCCTCCTCCTGTTTTGTATCGAGCGGTATGAAACTAGCCCGGCCCGGAAGGCGGCGTCAACGGGTAATGTACTGACAGGTACGAAATCTGGGAGGCGCACATGCCCGGAGGACGCCCGCGCGCGTTCGACCCCGACACCGCGCTCGACCGCGCCCTGGAGGTCTTCTGGAGCCAGGGGTACGAGGGGACGGCCATCTCCGACCTCACCGCGGCCATGGGCATCAACCGCCCGAGCCTCTACGCCGCGTTCGGCAACAAGGAGGACCTGTTCCGCAAGGTCCTGGACCGCTACATCGAGGGACCGGGCGGTTTCGCGGCCCGCGCCCTCGACGCCTCCCGGGCACGGGAGGTCGCCGAGCGCATGGTGTACGCAGCCGTCGAGCTGACCTCGGGCACCGGCACGCCCCGGGGGTGCCTGAGCGTGCGCTGCGTCCAGGCGTGCGGGCCGGAGGCCGAGCCGGTCAGAGACGAGGTGGCGGCGCGCAGGAAGGCGGGCGAGATGGCCTTGCGGGCACGTTTCGAACGGGCCCGCGACGAAGGCGACCTGCCGGCCGACAGCGACCCGGCCGACCTGGCCCGCTTCGTCCACGCCGTCACCGACGGCATCGCCGTCCAGGCCGCCTCGGGCGCCGGTCGCGAGGATCTCCTGCGCGTCGCCGAGATCGCCCTGCGCGCCTGGCCCTCTTCCTGACCCCCTGGCACACCGGGTGCCGGACGGGTCACCGTCCCCCTGAGCCCGAGCGCGCGCCGGACGGGCCGCCCGGGCCGGCCGCGACGCGCGGTCAGCCTGCGGTGCAGGCGTAGCCCGAGGGCAGCGAGGGGTCGCCGTTGGGACGGCTGCCCACGTACCCGAACGTCGTGGCGGCGCCCGGAGCGAGGGAGGCGTTGCGGGCGGTGCCGCGGGCGGTCACCGTCCGCCCGGCGGTGGTGAGGGACGCGTTCCACGAACTGGTGACGGCGTGCCCGGCCGGCAGGGTGAAGGTGACCGTCCAGCGCGTGATGGGCGAGCCGCCGGTGTTGGTCACGGTGACCGGCCGGACGATGTAGCCGCCGCTCCACCGGCCCGACGTGGTGGCGCTGACGCCGCAGGCCGCGGTTGGCGGCGTCCCGGAGGGCGTCGGCGTCGGCGTGGGGGTGGGAGTCGTGGCGTCGTTCAGCGCGGCGAGCACCGCGTCGTAGGCGGGCTTCCTGCCGTAGGCGCCGTCGAACAGCAGCGGGGTGCCGCCGGCGCGCCAGGAGTACTTGTCGGTGACGCCCCATACGGTGATGCCGGTGCAGCGCGGGACCGCCAGGCAGGCGTTGACCACCTTGCGGTACCCGTCGGCCTGGGCGCCGCCCGAGCCCTCGATGTCCAGCTCGGTGATCTGCACGTCGACGCCGAGCGCGGCGAACCGCTCGATGGTGCGCTGATAGTTGCCCGGCACCGGCGCCTGGCCGTTGAAGTGCGACTGCAGGCCCACGCAGTCGATCGGCACGCCGCGCGCGGTGAAGTCCTGGACCATGGCGTACACCGCCCGGGTCTTGGCGGCGTCGGCGTCGTCGATGTTGTAGTCGTTGTAGCAGAGCTTGGCGTCAGGGTCGGCCGCCCGGGCGGTGCGGAAGGCCTCCTCGATGAAGCCGTCGCCGATGCGCCGCTGGAACATCGAGTCGCGGCGGGCTCCGCTGCCGTCCAGGAACGCCTCGTTGACCACGTCCCAGGCGTAGATCTGGCCCTTGTAGTGGTTCATCACGCCGGTGATGTGCTCGTTCATCGCCGCGCGCAGCTCGTCCGCCGACGTCAGGGTGCTCATGTACTGGGGGAGCCCGGAGTGCCACACCAGTGTGTGCCCGCGCACCCGCTGGCCGTGCTCACGCGCCGAGGCGACGATGCGGTCGCCCTGGACATAGGTGAAGGAGCCGCGGGCCGGCTCCACCGCGTCCCACTTCATCTCGTTCTCGGGCGTGACCATGTCGAACTCGCGGTTCAGCACGGTCGTGTAGTCGGCTTCGCCCAGATGGGCGGCGGCGACGGCCGCTCCGAAATAGCGGCCCCGCGCCTCGGCCGACGCACCGAGCGTGCTCGCCGCGTCGGCGGGCCCGGACAGGGCGAGCAGTCCCGCGCCGAGGGCGGCGACCAGGCCGACGACGAACGCGCTTCGAGCGCCTGGCTGTCGTTTCCGGTGCCCGCCGGGCGGGACGGCCTTGTCGATCATCGCTGTTCCTCCACCTGGAACGCTGATCGTCGGCAGGAGAGCGCCGCTCGCGAGCCAGTCTGTGAAGGGTCCTCCAGAGGCGTCAACGACCGCCAGAGAGCTTTCGGGCCGATCGCCCCTCCTGGCCTGGTGGCGCCACGTGCGCTTCTGACCGGCATCGAAAGTTTCAGCTTCCGGGCTTCACCCCGTCGACGGTCATCTGACCATGAGCGGCCATAGCCAGGCGATGCCCGCCTGACTATGGCTGGAGCTAGCCAGAGTACAATCCCCCCATGGCCATGATCCTGGAAGGACCCCTCGCCGACAGGGCGAGCTGGCGGGCCGATCGCTGCTCGATCGGCAAGGCCATGGACGTGATCGGCACCCGGTCGGCGATCCTCCTGCTCCGGGAGGCGTACTACGGGACGACGCGGTTCGACGACTTCGCCGAGCGGGTCGGCATCACCGACGCGGTCGCCTCCGCGCGCCTCAAGCAGCTCGTCGAGCTCGGCGTCCTGGACAGGCGCCCGTACCGCGAGCCCGGCAAGCGCACGCGTTACGAGTACGTGCTGACGGCGATGGGCAAGGACCTCTTCCCCGCGGTGCTCGCGCTCATGCAGTGGGGCGACAAGTACCTCCAGCCCGACGGCGGCCCCGTCCGGGTGGTGGAACGCCAGACCGGCGCGCCCGTCACCATCAGGCCGCGCGACGAGGCGGGCCGGGAGCTCGGGCTCGACGACCTCGTCATCGTCCCCCACGACCCGGGGCCGACCCAGGGCTAACTTTGCTAAACCATAGCCAGATGGCTATGGTTCGGGCATGCCTTTCTCCGACCCCGCCACCCGCACCGGCCCATCCCGCATGGGCGCCGGCATCCCGAGCTCGGACACCGCCGTCGCGGGTCCGGGCATGCCGGGCTCAGGCGCCCCCGGCGCCGGAGCGCGCCCGGCCGGCGCGCGCACCACCCCTCCCCCCGCCTCGAACGCGCGGCGCTGGATCAGCCTGGTCGTGGTGTGCCTGGGCATGATGATGGCGTTCTTCAACATCTCCGCCACGCTGACCGCGCTCACCGAGATCCAGGCCGACCTTCAGGCGTCCGCCACCACCACCGTGTGGATCACCAGCGCGTACAGCCTGCTGGTCGCGAGCCTCGTGCTGTCGGCCGGCACGATCGGAGACCGGCTCGGCCACCGCCGGACGTTCTTCACCGGCGCGCTCGTCTTCACCGCGGGCAGTGCGCTCGCCTTCGCGTCGAGCGGCGCCGCGGCCCTCATCCTCGCGCAGGCCGTCATGGGCGTCGGCGGGGCGATCATCCTGCCCACCAGCCTGTCGACCGTCAGCCACACCTTCACCCGGCCGCACGAGAGAACGGCGGCGATCGGCGTCTGGGCCAGTTGCTCCGGGCTGGGCCTGGCGATCGGCCCGGTCACCGCGGGCCTGCTGCTCGCCTCCTTCCCGTGGCACGCGGTCTACCTGCTCAACGTCGTGACGGGAGCCCTCGTGCTCGCCCTGACGTTCCCGCTGGTCATCCCCACCGGGGGCGTCGCACGACGCCTGGACGTCGCCGGTCTGGCCCTCGGGACGCTCACGGTCGGCGCCCTGGTCTTCACGATCATCCAGGGCGGCTCCGCCGGGTACACCAGCCCGGCGATCATCGCCGGCTACGTCCTCATCGCGCTCGCCCTGGCGGGCTTCGTCGCGGTCGAACTGCGCGCCGCCCAGCCGATGGTCGACGTCCGCCTGTTCCGCTCGGCGTCGTTCAGCGCCGTGCTGGTGTCCGCCACCGCGTCCCTGTTCGGCTTCACCGGCATCGCCCTGCTCAACGTCCTGTACCTCCAGCGGGTCCAGGGACGCACCCCGCTGACGGCCGGCGTGTTCCTCATGGTCATGTTCGTGACCTACATCGTGGTCAGCGCCCTCGCCCCGCCGCTGGTCAAGCGCGTCGGCTTCAGGATCACCCTCACCGCCGGGCTCGTCCTCGGCGCCGCGGGCGCTCTGCTGCTCCTGCTCAGCCCTCCCTCCGCCGGCTTCGGCCCGGTCTGGCCCGGCCTCCTGCTCTTCGGCGCGGGCACCGGCCTGCTCGTCGCCCCCTCCACGGCCGCCGCCGTGATCAGCGTTCCGCACGAGCGGGCCGGCATGGCCAGCGCCATCGTCAACATGTTCCGCCAGCTCGGCTCCGTGCTCGGCGCCAGCGTGCTCGGCACCGTCCTGACCTCGAGGTTCGCCGCAGGACTCCCCGCCCGCCTCGACGCGGCGGGCGTGCCCGCCGAGGTCTCACGCCAGGTGATCCAGGCGGCCGCGAACGGCGCGAGCGGCCGGCCCCCCGCCGGGCTGGCCGTCCCCATCCACCACGCGATCGCGGGAGCCCTCACCGCCGCCGCCCACACGGGCTTCGTCGTGGTCGCCGCCGCCTTCCTCGTCGTGGCGCTCCCCACCGTCCTGCTCGTCCGGCACCGCCCCGCCCCCGCCACCCCGGCGGCCCGCTGAGCCCACCGGCGGTCCCGCTGCAGGGAAGCCGGATCCGCGGCCCCCGGCCTCGCGATGGAGGGCCGGGTGCCCGGCACGGGGTGCCGGGCACCGGCCGGTCAGCTCTTGGAGATCTTCAGCGGGAAGGTGGCGGGGCCCACGTCGCCGAGGGCGGTGGTGTTCGCCGCGAGGTACTGGTCCAGGTACGGCGAGCGGTCACCCTGGGTCGGCACGTCGGACCTCGGATCCTGCACCTCCAGGGACAGCCGCGCGTCCGACACCTTGATCGTGTTGCCCGAGGGCACGTCCAGCCAGCGGTTGGAGTCGATGGTGCCGATCTGCACGCCCAGGCGGTGCCCCCGCTCGAAGGTCCAGTCGGTGGACTTCAGTTTGAACGCGACCGTTCCTCGGCTCTCCAGCAGGGCGACGTTCTCGTCGAACATCGTCGCCGTGCCGTCCGGGGCGACGTCCCACAGGCGGACCATCACGTTTCCGCTCGCACCGGCGTTGAACCTGATCTTCGGCGTACCGGTGAGCCGCAGCTTCCGGGAGGCGGGCGTGGACCACGTCCAGAAGCTCGCGGTGGCCGCGGCCCCCTGCCTGGCCGCCGCGTTGTTCCTCTCGGCGCCGGTCAGCGACTCGATCCGCGGCGCCCGCTCCATGTCCCAGCGGTTACGATCGGCCGCCGCGGCCGGGGGAGCCGCCGCGCCTCCCCCGTCGTCGACGTACCGGCCCGAGGAGAGCCGCGCGTCGTAGGAGGTCGTGACCACCGGCCAGGCGCCCTGGGCGCGCCAGTCGCCGAGGCCGTCCTCGATCGCGTACGCCGGGTCGGTCACCGACGGGCCGGCGCCGCGCAGGTACTGGTCGTAGAACCGCATGACCTCGTCGAACCAGCCGGCACGCCCCTGCGACAGCCGGCCGGAGGCGTCGGTGTCGTTGCCCCGCACGTGCTCCCACTGGCCGAGCCAGCCGCGTTCCCGGCCGTGGTGGTTGCCGAGGTACACCTCCATGTCCTCGGGCTTGGTGTTGGGCTCGATGAAGCCCTGCGTCACGAACAACGGCGTGCCGGTGCCGGCCGCCCGGGCGGCGAGGTCACGGGCGCGCCAGTACGCCGATCGGGGGTCGGGGTCGTTGTTGTTGGTCATGTTGTCGCTGAGGCACTCCGGATGGCTCGCCTCGTACTGGGCGTTGGCCTTGTACCGGTCGCTGTCGTCGGCCAGCGCGGGGATCGTGGCGATCGAGTTGTACGCCGCCGGGGTCCCGGTGACGTTGGGGCGCGGGACCTTGTTGCTGAACAGGTAGTTGTACATGTTCCAGACCGGCTCCTGCGCGACGACCGCCTTCAGGCTTCTCAGCTTGAGGTTGTTGCCCACCAGTCCGGTGACGGCGTCGTACGACTTGCCGTACATGCCGACCTTGCCGGTCGACCAGGGCTGGCCGGCCGCCCAGTCGATGGCGGCACGGACGTCGGCCTGCTCGCCGGGGCCGACCCAGTCCAGGCACCCGGTGCTGCCGCCGAAGCCGCGCAGGTCGACCATCACGAAGGTGTAGCCGCGCGCCATGAGGCCGGCGCCGTTGACGAAGTCCTGGAAGCGCGCCGACGGCCCGACCCTGTCCCAGCCTTCGGGACCGGTCTGCCCGGCGTGCGCGAAGTAGGGCCCCACCGAGAGGATGACCGGGGTCTTGGCGTCGGCCGGCAGGCCGACCGGGCGCAGCACGTCGGCGTGCAACTCGACGCCGCTGCCGTCCGAGGAGGGGAAGTACGCCTCCGTCCACGCGGCGCCCTCGGGAACCCGTGGGTTCTGCTCGTGGGTGACCGGGTCCCCGGGCGCCGGTCCGGCCTGGGCCGCCGCCGGTGACCCGCCCGCGGTGAGGGTGGCGATGGTGACCAGCGCGCCGGCCGCGACGGCGGCCGGCGCCTTCCCGCGAATGTTCATTGACACTCCCGTGATCTCTGGATGCCATGGGAGAGTAAATGATTTTGTAAGCGATTTGTCGGCAGTTATCCGTCCGGTTAGTACTTCGTACCGGTGGCGGCGATCCGCGCGCCGGGTGAAGTCCCCGCTCGGCGACGCTTGAGGATTGACAAGCAGAGTGGCGTACGTCATCATGAAGTTGCGCCCGGAAGGATAGGGCCTGCGTAAGCGTGGACAAATTCGATTAGAGCGAGTACGCTCATCCCTCCACGCTGCCTTCTCGTCGACCCGCTCCGCTCGCTCACGTTGCGAGGTCGTCTGGCGTGCGTGCAGTCAGCCCGCCGCGAGCCCTCGGAAGGACATCTGTTGGCAGCCTCGCGCAACGCATCCGCCGTACCCGCCGGTCCCCGTCGCGTCTCTTTCTCGCGCATCCAGGAGCCTCTGGAGGTTCCCGACCTTCTCGCCCTGCAGACCGAGTCGTTCGACTGGCTGCTGGGCAACGAGAGATGGAAGGCCCGGGTCGAGGCGGCTCTTCAGGCCGGGCGCAAGAACGTCCCCGCCCAGTCGGGCCTCGAGGAGATCTTCCACGAGATCAGCCCGATCGAGGACTTCGCGGGGACCATGTCCCTGTCGTTCCGCGACCACCGGTTCGAGCCGCCCAAGTACTCCGTCGATGAGTGCAAAGACAAGGACATGACCTTCTCCGCCCCGATGTTCGTCACGGCGGAGTTCATCAACAACACCACCGGTGAGATCAAGAGCCAGACGGTTTTCATGGGCGACTTCCCGCTCATGACGCCGAAGGGCACCTTCATCGTCAACGGCACCGAGCGGGTCGTGGTCTCCCAGCTCGTCCGCTCCCCCGGCGTGTACTTCGAGCGCACCGTCGACAAGACCTCCGACAAGGACCTCTACGGGTGCAAGGTCATCCCTTCACGGGGATCCTGGCTGGAGTTCGAGATCGACAAGCGCGACAGCGTCGGTGTGCGCGTCGACCGCAAGCGCAAGCAGCCGGTGACCGTGCTGCTCAAGGCGCTCGGCTGGACCAACGACCAGATCCTCGAGCGGTTCGGCCGGTACGAGTCGATGCGCGCCACCCTGGAGAAGGACCACACCTCCGGCCAGGACGACGCCCTGCTCGACATCTACCGCAAGCTGCGCCCGGGCGAGCCGCCGACCAAGGAGTCCGCCCAGACGCTGCTGGAGAACCTCTACTTCAACCCCAAGCGCTACGACCTGGCCAAGGTCGGCCGCTACAAGATCAACAAGAAGCTCGGCTCGGACACCGACATCAACGTCACCGTCCTGACCGAGGACGACATCGTCGCGATGGTCGAGTACCTGGTGCGGCTGCACGCCGGCGAGGAGTCGGCCGGCCTGCCACTGGAGGTCGACGACATCGACCACTTCGGCAACCGGCGGGTGCGCAACGTCGGCGAGCTGATCCAGAACCAGGTCCGCCTGGGCCTGGCCCGCATGGAGCGCGTCGTCCGCGAGCGCATGACCACGCAGGACGTCGAGGCGATCACGCCGCAGACCCTCATCAACATCCGCCCGGTCGTGGCGGCCATGAAGGAGTTCTTCGGCACCTCCCAGCTGTCGCAGTTCATGGACCAGACCAACCCGCTGTCCGGTCTGACGCACCGGCGGCGGCTGTCGGCGCTCGGTCCGGGCGGTCTGTCGCGTGAGCGGGCCGGCGTGGAGATGCGCGACGTGCACCCGTCCCACTACGGCCGCATGTGCCCGATCGAGACGCCCGAAGGCCCGAACATCGGCCTCATCGGCTACCTCGCCTGCTTCGCCAGGCTCAACGCCTTCGGCTTCGTCGAGACGCCCTACCGCAAGGTCGTGGACGGCCGGGTCACCGAGGAGATCGACTATCTGACCGCCGACGAGGAAGACCTGTACGTGATCGCCCAGGCGAACTCCCCGCTGTCGGCGGACGGCGGGTTCGCCGAGGGGCGGGTGCTGGTGCGCACCAAGGGCGGCGAGTTCGAGTACGTCCGCTCGACCGAAGTGCACTACATGGACGTCTCACCGCGCCAGATGGTGTCGGTGGCGACGGCGATGATCCCGTTCCTGGAGCACGACGACGCCAACCGCGCGCTCATGGGCGCGAACATGATGCGCCAGTCGGTGCCCCTGCTCAGGAGCGAGGCCCCGCTGGTCGGCACCGGCATGGAGTACCGCGCGGCGACCGACACGGGCGACCTGATCAGCGCCCAGAAGGCCGGCGTGGTGGAGGAGGTCTCGGCCGACTACGTCACGATCGCCAACGACGACGGCACGAGCACGACCTACCGGCTGGCGAAGTTCAAGCACTCGAACCAGGGCACGAGCTTCAACCAGAAGCCCATCGTCCGCGAGGGCGACCGGGTGGAGGTCAACCAGGTCGTCGCCGACGGTCCGTGCACCGACAACGGTGAGATGGCGCTCGGTAAGAACCTCCTGGTGGCGTTCATGCCGTGGGAGGGGCACAACTACGAGGACGCGATCATCCTGTCCCAGCGGCTGGTGCAGGACGACGTGCTGTCCTCGATCCACATCGAGGAGCACGAGGTCGACGCCCGCGACACCAAGCTGGGCCCTGAGGAGATCACCCGGGACATCCCGAACGTCTCCGAAGAGGTCCTGGCCGACCTCGACGAGCGCGGCATCATCCGCATCGGCGCGGACGTGGTGCCGGGTGACATCCTGGTCGGCAAGGTCACGCCCAAGGGTGAGACCGAGCTGACGCCGGAGGAGCGGCTGCTGCGCGCGATCTTCGGTGAGAAGGCCCGCGAGGTCCGCGACACCTCCCTGAAGGTCCCGCACGGTGAGACGGGCAAGGTCATCGGGGTGCGGGTCTTCTCGCGCGAGGAGGGCGACGAGCTTCCTCCCGGTGTGAACGAGCTGGTCCGGGTGTACGTGGCGCAGAAGCGCAAGATCACCGAGGGCGACAAGCTGGCGGGCCGGCACGGCAACAAGGGCGTCATCTCCAAGATCCTCCCCGTGGAGGACATGCCGTTCCTGGAGGACGGCACCCCGGT
>NZ_JBEXGT010000086.1:0-15966 GCF_040607475.1 Sphaerisporangium sp. NPDC005288
TGGACGTGGTGGAAGGGCATGGCACCGGTACCGCGTTGGGTGATCCGATCGAGGCGCAGGCGTTGCTGGCGGCTTATGGTCAGGGTCGGCGGTCGCCGTTGTGGCTGGGGTCGGTGAAGTCCAATCTCGGGCATACCCAGGCGGCGGCCGGAGTGGCCGGTGTGATCAAGATGATCCTGGCGATGCGGCACGGGTTGTTGCCCAAGACGTTGCACGTGGACGCGCCGTCGTCGAAGGTGGACTGGTCGGGCGGGGCGGTGGAACTGCTGACCGAACCTCAGCCCTGGCCCAGGGACGCGGACCGGCCGCGCCGGGCGGGGGTGTCGTCGTTCGGCATCTCCGGCACCAACGCGCACGTGATCCTGGAAGAGCCGCCTGTCGAGGAGCCGTCGGCCGCCGGCGCCGGCACGGTCGTGCCGTCGGCGGAGATCGTGGCCGGCGAGGACACCGCCGCGCTTCCGGTGCTTCCGATGCTGGTGTCGGCCAAGAGCGAAGGTGCGCTGCGGGCGCAGGCCGGCCGGCTGGCCGGGTTCATGACCGAGCACGACGAAGCCGAGCTGCTGGATGTGGCCGCGGAACTGACCCTGCGGGCCGGCCTGCCGCGGCGCGCGGCCGTACTGGGCGAGACCCGGGATGCCGCGGTGGCCGGGCTGCGCGCGCTGGCCGCAGGCGAACAGGCCGCCGAGCTCGTCCGAGGTCTCGTGCACGACGGCGCCGACCAGCCGGTGTTCGTCTTCCCCGGGCAGGGCGGTCAGTGGCCCGGCATGGCGATCGAGCTGCTGGACTCCTCGCCCGCGTTCGCCGCGGCCCTGGAGCGCTGCGCCGCGGAGATCGAGGCGCTGGTGGACTGGCGGGTGCGCGAGGCGCTGCGCGACGCCCGGATGCTCGACCGGGTCGACGTGGTCCAGCCGGTTCTCTGGGCGGTCATGGTGGCGTTGGCGGATACCTGGCGCGCGGCCGGGGTCGAGCCGGCCGCGGTGGTCGGCCACTCGCAGGGAGAGATCGCCGCCGCCTGCGTGGCCGGGGCGTTGTCCCTGGCCGACGGGGCGCGGGTCGTGGTGACGCGCGCCCGCGCGGTCGCCGAGCGCCTGTCCGGCCGAAGCGGCGGCATGATGTCGGTGGCGCTGCCCGCCGAACGGATGACCGAGGTGCTCGCCGGGTATGGCGACGCGGTGTCGGTGGCCGTGGTGAACGGGCCAGGCTCGGTGGTGCTGGCCGGCGACGCCGCGGCGCTGGACGCGCTGGAGGCCCGGCTGCGGGCGGACGGCACCCGCGTCAAGCGGCTGGCCGTGGACTACGCCTCGCACGGCACGCAGGTGGAAGTGCTGCGCGAACCGCTGCTGCGCGAACTCGCTGCGCTGCGCCCGCGGACCGCCCGGGTGCCCTTCTACTCCACCGTGACCGCGGCCGAGGTGGACACCGCCGGGCTCGACGCCGAGTACTGGTACACGAACCTGCGGCGGACCGTGCGGTTCGCGGAGACCACCCGGGCGCTGCTGGCCCGGGGCCGTCGGCTGTTCCTGGAGATGAGCCCGCATCCGATGCTCACTCCGGCGATCGAGGAGACCGCCGCCGCGGACGGCGTGGACGTG
Source organism: Sphaerisporangium sp. NPDC005288 (assembly GCF_040607475.1). Taxonomy (NCBI): domain Bacteria; kingdom Bacillati; phylum Actinomycetota; class Actinomycetes; order Streptosporangiales; family Streptosporangiaceae; genus Sphaerisporangium; species Sphaerisporangium sp. NPDC005288. Next base: position 1,593 of record NZ_JBEXGT010000086.1, read on the forward strand.
GCCGCGCTGGGCACGCTGCGCCGCGACGAGGGCGGCCGGTTCACCACGGCGCTGGCCGAGGCGTGGCTGCGCGGAGTGCCGGTGGACTGGCCGAAGGTCCTGCCGATCGCGCGGCGGCGCGTGGAACTGCCCGCCTACCCCTTCCAGCACGACAGGTACTGGAAGCCGGCCACCCCGGGTGGAACGGCCGGGCTGAGCGCCGCCGGCCTGGACTCCGCCGACCATCCGCTGCTCGCCGCGGTGCTGGACGAGCCGGACGGTGACGGGCTGGTCTTCTTCGGCCGGCTGTCCATCGCGGGTCAGCCGTGGCTCGCCGACCACCGGGTCGCCGGCCGGATCGTGGTGCCCGGCGCCGCGCTGGTGGAGATGGCGTTGCACGCCGCAGACAGGGCCGGCTGCGACATGCTGGAAGAGCTGATCCTGGAACGCCCCCTGGTGCTGCCCGACGACGGCGCGACCCGGGTGCGCGTGGTGGTCGGCGACGCCGAGGACGGCCACCGGCAGCTGTCGGTGTACGCCGCGCCCGCGTCGGCGGACACGGCCGGCGCCGCGGCGACCCCCGCGTGGACCCGGCACGCCACCGGCACCCTGGCGGTGGCCTCCGACGCGGAGCCGCCCGCCCCGCAGCCGCCCGCCGTGGCCTGGCCGCCGGCGGACGCGCGGCCCCTGGACATCGGCGATCTGTACGAGACCATGGCCGCCGGCGGGTACGGCTACGGGCCGGCGTTCCGCGGGCTGCGCTGTGCCTGGCGCCGCGGCGACGAGATCTTCGCCGAGGTCGCTCTGGCCGAGCCGGTCGCCGGCGAGGCGGACCGGTTCGGGATCCACCCGGCGCTGCTGGACGCCGCGCTGCACACCGCCGGGCTCCTCGACGGGGATGCCTCCGGCGCGCCCCGGCTGCCGTTCACCTGGCGCGGCGTCCGGCTGCGCTCCACGGGCGCCACCGCGGCACGGGTACGGCTGCGCGGCGTCGTCGACCGGCCCGGTGCCGACGGGCTCGACCACGGACGGAACGGATCGGGCCCGGGGACAAACCGCTTCACCATCGAGCTGGCCGACCCCGGAGGGATCCCGATGGCCTCGGTGGAGGCCCTGGTGGTGCGCCCGGTGACCGATGGCGAGCTGGCTCACGCGGCGGCGGCGAACGTTCTGCCACCGCGGCTCACCTGGACGCCGCTGCCCCCGGTGTCCCCGCCGGCGGTCCCGGCCCCGATGGCCGAGCCGCTCGCCAACGGCGCCGGATCGGTGAACGGTGCCGGGTCGGCCAATGGTGCGGGATGGGCCAACGGCGCGGGATCGACTAACGGTGCGGCATCGACTAACGGTGCGGGGTCGGCCGACGGTGCGGCGACGGCGCACCTCGCCGCCCCGCACGGGCAGGAGTCCGCCGGGACCGCGTTCCCGGGCCTCGAGGTGTTCCACGTCCCCCGCGACGGTGGCGAGGACCCGGCCGCCGCCGCTCACGCGGCCACCGGGGCCACCCTGGCCGCGCTGCGCGGATGGCTGTCCGGCGACCGGCCGGACGGCGCCCGACTGGCCGTGGTGGTGCGACGCGCGGCGGCGGTCCTCCCAGGAGAGGACGCCGATCCGGCATACGCGGCGGCCGCCGGCCTGGTGCGTGCCGCGCAGGCGGAACATCCCGACCGGTTCGTCCTGCTCGACACCGATGAGCAGGACCCGCCGTGGGCGGCGGTGCGGGCGGCGATCGAAGCGGGCGAACCGGAGCTGGCCCTGCGCGCCGGCACGGTTCACGCGCCGCGGCTGGCGCGGGACGCCGACGCGCTCGTCCCCCCTGCCGGGCCGTGGCGGCTGGCCACCACCGGCAAGGGCACGCTGTCCAACCTCGCGCTGCTGCCGGCGCCTGAGGCGACCCGCCCGCTGGCGCCCACCGAGGTACGGCTGGCGCCCCGCGTCGCCGGGATCAACTTCCACGATCTGGTGGTCGCCCTCGACATGATCACCGAGGAGGACGACGGCCTGATCGGCGAGGCCGCCGGGGTGGTGCTGGAGGTCGGTTCCGCCGTCACCGACCTGCGGCCGGGCGACCGGGTGACCGGCCTGGTCGACGGCGGCGCCGGCACCGTGGCCATCACCGACCGGCGGCTGCTCGTCCCGATCACCGACGACTGGTCGTTCGCCGCGGCCGCGGTGCTGCCGATCGTCAACCTCACCGCCTACTACGGCCTGGTCGACCTGGCCGGCGTGGGCCCGGGGGATCGGGTGCTGGTGCACGCGGGCGCGGGCGGAGTCGGCATCGCCGCGATCCAGCTCGCCCGGCACCTGGGCGCGGAGGTCTACGCGACCGCGTCGCCCGCCAAGTGGCCGGTGCTGCGCGCGCTCGGCCTGGACGAGGCCCACCTCGCCTCCTCCAGAGACCTCGGCTTCCGGGAGAAGTTCCTGGCCGCCACCGGCGGCGCGGGGATGGACGTGGTGCTCAACTCGCTGGCCAGGGAGTTCGTCGACGCCTCGCTGGAGCTGCTGCCCCGCGGCGGCCACTTCCTGGAGATGGGCAAGACCGACATCCGGCGGGCGGAAGAGGTGGCCGGCACCCACCCGGGGGTCGTCTACCGGGCCTACGACATGGTGGCCCAGTCGCGCACCGAGCACCCGGCGGGCACCCCGGAGCGTGTCCAGGAGATCCTCGCCGAGGTGGTCCGGCTGTACGAACAGGACGTGCTGCGACCGGCCCCCGTCACCATTTGGGACGCCCGGCGCGCCAAGGACGCCTTCCGGCACCTCCAGCAGGCACGCCATGTCGGCAAGCTCGCGCTGACCGTGCCACGGGAGCTCGACCCGGACGGCACCGTCCTGATCACCGGCGGCACCGGTGTCCTCGCCGGGCACGTCGCCCGCCACCTGGTGACCCGGCACGGCGCGCGGCACCTGCTGCTGGTCACCCGCCGCGGCGCCGACGCCCCCGGCGCCGCCGAGCTCCGCGGCGAGCTGGCCGAGCTGGGCGCCTCGGCACGGGTCGAGTCCTGCGACGTGGCCGACCGGGACGCCCTCGCCGCGCTGCTCGACGGCATCCCGGCGGCGCATCCGCTGACCGGGGTGGTGCACGCGGCCGGCGTCCTCGACGACGCCACGATCGCCTCGCTCACCCCGGACCGGCTCGCCGCCGTGCTGCGTCCCAAGGCCGACAGCGCCTGGCACCTCCACGACCTGACCCGAGAGTACGACCTCGCCCTGTTCGTCATGTTCTCCTCGGCCGCCGGGCTGCTCGGCTCGCCAGGGCAGGGCAACTATGCCGCAGGGAACGCCTTCCTGGACGCGCTCGCCCAGCATCGCCGCCATCTCGGCCTGCCCGGGCACTCGCTGGCCTGGGGGCTGTGGGCGGAACGCAGCGCGATGACCGCCCACGTGGGCACCGGTGACTCGGCGCGGCTGGCCGCGACCGGGCTGCGCGAACTCGACACCGAGACCGGACTGCGCCGCTTCGACGCCGCCATCTCCGGGGACGCCCCGGTGGTGCTCGCCGCGGACCTGGACGCGGACGCGCTGTCCGGCCACCCGGTGCCGCCGATGCTGCGTGGTCTGGTGGCCGCGCCGGCGCGGCGGCGGGCCGCGGCCGACACGCCCGCGGCCGAGGAGTCGCTGACCGAAAGGCTGACGGGGCTGCTCCCGGCCGAACAGCGCCGCATCCTCCTCGACCTGGTCCGCTCGCACGTGGCCGCGGTGCTCGGGCACGCCGGCGTCGACGCGATCGCGGCGGACCGGGCCTTCGCCGAGCTGGGCTTCGACTCGCTGACCGCGGTGGAACTGCGGAACCGGCTGGCCGACGCCGCCGGGGTGCGCCTGCCGGCGACGCTGGTCTTCGACCACCCCAACCCGGAGGCACTGGTGCAGTTCCTCCTGGAGGAACTCGACCCGGAGCACGCCGACCCGGCACGCGCCGTACTCGACGAGATCGAACGGCTGGAGGCCACGATGGCCGAGCCGCTCGCCGAGACTCCGCCCGGGCAGGCCGATGTGGAGGCGGTGGCGGCCCGTCTGGAGGCGCTCGCCCGCCGCTGGCGGGAGGCGCACCACCGTGCCGACGGCAACGGAGCTTCACGCGACCGGCCGCGGGATCTCGCCGCGGCGACCGACGAGGAACTGTTCGCGGTGCTGGACAGCGAACTGGGCGGCCCGGACGGGACGCCCTGAACGGGGGAGATGACTCATGTCTGGCGACGATCGGCTACGTGACTACCTGCGCAGGGCCACCGCGGATCTCCAGGAAACCCGGCGGCAGCTCCGCGATGTGACGGAGCGGGCCCGGGAACCTATAGCGATCGTCGGCATGGCCTGCCGGTACCCGGGCGGGGTGACCACCCCGGAGGAGCTGTGGACCCTGGTGGCCGCGGAGCGGGAAGGCATCTCCGGCTTCCCCACCGACCGGGGCTGGGATGTGGACGCGCTCTACGATCCGGAGCTGCTCCGCCCCGGAACCAGCTACGTGAACCGCGGCGGGTTCCTGGAAGGCTCCGGCCGGTTCGACGCCGACTTCTTCGGGATGAGCCCGCGCGAGGCGACCGCCACCGACCCGCAGCAGCGGCTCATCCTGGAGACCTCCTGGGAGGCTCTGGAGCACGCCGGCGTCGACCCGTCCGGCCTGCGGCGCAGCCGCACCGGGGTCTACGTCGGAGTGATGGCCCCGGACTACGCGATCGGCTACGGCCGGGATGTGCCCGAGGCCGAGGGCCTGCTCAGCACCGGATCGCACGGCAGTGTGGTGTCCGGACGGGTGGCGTACGCGTTCGGCCTGGAGGGGCCGGCGGTGTCGGTGGACACGGCGTGTTCGTCGTCGCTGGTGGCATTGCATCTGGCCGCGCAGGCGCTGCGTACGGGGGAGTGTGACCTGGCGCTGGTCGGTGGGGTCACGGTGATGGCCACGCCGGAGACGTTCACCGAGTTTGCCCGGCAGCGGGGGCTGGCCCCGGACGCACGGGTGAAGGCGTTCGCCGACGCCGCGGACGGCACCGCCTGGGGCGAGGGCGTCGGCGTGCTGGTGGTGGAGCGGCTGTCGGAGGCGCGTCGTCGTGGGCATCGGGTGCTGGCGGTGTTGCGCGGGTCGGCGGTGAACCAGGACGGCGCCTCCAACGGGTTGACGGCGCCGAATGGTCCCTCCCAGGAGCGGGTGATCTTGCAGGCGCTGGCGGCCGCCGGGTTGATGGCCGCGGATGTGGATGTGGTCGAAGCGCACGGTACGGGGACGGCGCTGGGCGATCCCATCGAGGCGCAGGCGTTGCTGGCCGCCTATGGCCGGGGACGGCGGTCGCCGTTGTGGCTGGGGTCGGTGAAGTCCAACCTTGGGCATACTCAGGCGGCGGCCGGTGTGGCCGGTGTGATCAAGATGGTCCTGGCGATGCGGCACGGGTTGTTGCCCAGGACGTTGCACGTGGACGCGCCGTCGTCGAAGGTGGACTGGTCGGGTGGCGCGGTTGAGCTGCTGACCGAGGCCCGGCGGTGGCCGCGAGTCGAGGGCCGGCCGCGCCGTGCGGGGGTGTCGTCGTTCGGCTTCAGCGGCACCAACGCGCACGTGATCCTGGAAGAGCCGCCCGTTGAGGAGCCGCTGGCCCTCGGCACCGCAGCGCCTGCCGTCGAAGGATCGTCGGCCGGGGAGAAGCCGCCCGTTCCGGCTGGAACGGAAGGCACAGCCGCGCCGGCGCCGTCGGTTCCTGTGGTGCCTGTGGTGGTGTCGGCCAAGAGCGAGGCGGCGCTGCGGGCTCAGGCCGGCCGGCTGGCCGGGTTCATGGCCGAGCACGACGAGGCCGATGTCCTCGATGTGGCCGTCGGGTTGACCCGAAGGGCCGGCCTGGAGCATCGAGTGGTGGTGCCGGTCGCGGCGGCGGACCGCGAGGGTCTGCTGGCCCGGCTGCGGGCGCTGGCGGCCGGGGAGTTGGAGCCGTCCTCAGTGGTGGGTCGGGTGCGGCCGGGCCGGGTGGCGGTGGTGTTCTCCGGTCAGGGTGCTCAGCGGGTGGGGATGGGCCGGGAGTTGTATGCGGCCTTCCCGGTGTTCGCCCGCGCTTTCGATGAGGCCTGCGCGCTGCTGGAGGTCGAACTCACCTCCGTCGACGCTGCCGGCGTGGTGACCGGCCTGGCCGGTGGTGTGAGCCTGCGAGAGATCATCCTCGGCCGGACCAGCCAGAACGGCCAGACCAGCCAGAACGGTGAGGCGAGCTCGAGCCAGAACGATCAGACCAGCGAGGCCAGCCAGATCGGCCGGTCCGGCCAGACCAGTGAGGCCGGCCAGAGCGGCCAGACGAGCGAAAGCGGCCAGGTCGGTGAGCTCAGCCAGACCAGTGTTAGCGGTGGTTCTGCTGCTGGCGGGTCTGTTGCTGGTGGGGTGCTGGATCAGACGGTGTTCGCTCAGGCCGGGTTGTTCGCGGTGGAGGCGGCGTTGTTCCGGCTGCTGGAGTCGCTCGGGGTTCGGCCTGACTATGTGGCTGGGCATTCGCTGGGGGAGATCACCGCGGCGCATGTGGCCGGGGTGTTGGACTTGGCTGATGCGTGCCGGTTGGTGGCTGCTCGTGGCCGGTTGATGCAGGGGTTGCCGGCTGGTGGTGCGATGGCGGCGATCGGCTGCGGGGAACAGGAGATCGCGCCGGTGCTGGCCGGCTATGGCCGGGTGGCGGTGGCCTCGGTGAACGCGCCGGGCTCGGTGGTGGTCTCCGGCGCTTCCGATCAGGTGGATCAGGTGGTGGAGTGGGCGCGCAAGAACGGGCACCGGACCCGGCCGTTGCGGGTGTCGCATGCGTTCCATTCGCCGTTGATGGAGCCGATGTTGGAGGAGTTCGCCGCGGTGGCGGCGTCGCTGGTGTTCCATCCGCCGACTGTGGCGCTGGTGTCGGGGGTGAGTGGACGGCCGGCCGGGTCGCAGATCACCGAGCCCGGCTACTGGGTGGAGCATGTGCACCGGCCGGTGCGGTTCGCCGATGTGGTGACCACGCTGCGCGGGCAGGGCGTCGGCTGTTTCATCGAGGCGGGCCCGGACGCCCAGCTGGCCCCCATGATCGAACAGACCCTCGCCCACCACGACCGTGACCACGCCGGCGACGAGCATTCGGGCGCGAGCGGTGGTGGGGACGGCGGCCCTGTCGAGGTCCGCGGTGGCGATGGCGGGCATGGGGTCGGCTACGACGACGGTGAGCCTGCGGTGGTCGCGTTACTGCGCCGCGACCGGGACGAGACGGCTCAACTGGTCGCCGGACTGGGCCAGGCGTGGACGTGTGGCACCGGTGTCGACTGGACCGCCTGGCCGTCCTGGACCTCCGGAACCGGAACGGCCGGTTCGGCTGCCACTCGCGTCGGCGATCTGGATCTGCCCACCTACCCCTTCCAGCGGCGGCATTACTGGCTGTTCCCTCCGAACCGCCCGCAATCGGGTGGAGCCGCCGTCACCGACCGTCCTTCCGTGTTCGAAGTGGCCTGGCGGCAGTTGGGGCCGGCGTCGGCACCCCTCGGCGCGGTGGCCCCCGGCGACATACTCGTCATCGATCCCACAGACGGCGCTGACGGAGCCCAGGGCGCTGGTGATGCGATCGATCGAGTACGGACCGCTCTGCGTACGGTCCTGGCCGACCTGCACGGCTGGTTGGCCGAGGCGGACGCGCGGCCGGTAGTGGTGATCACCCGCGGTGCGGTGGCCGTGGCCGATGGTGAGGTTCCGGATCCGGCGCAGGCTGCGGTGTGGGGGTTGGTGCGGGCCGCTCAGTCGGAGGAGCCGGGCCGGATCACCCTGATCGACCTCCACCCGGACGACGTTTCGCTGGAAGACGCGCAGGTCGCCCTTGGTCCTGATGGGGCGTCGGCGAGTGCCGTGCCGGCCGCCGTCGATGGTGGTGAGGACGGCTTCGCGGGTGGTGTGCGTGCCGCGCTGGCTTGTGGTGAGCCGGAGGTCGCGGTGCGTGGCGACGCGTTGTGGGTGCCGCGGTTGTCGCATGTGAGCTCTGTCGACCCGGAGGGTGGAGCCTCCTCGCCTGGCGGGGCTGGTCAGGTCAGCGGTGCGGATGCCGGTGAGGGGTCTGTGGAGGCTTGGCCGGTCGATGGGACGACGCTGATCACCGGCGGCACCGGTGGGTTGGGTGCGTTGGTGGCGCGGCATCTGGTGGCGGTGCATGGGGTGCGGCATCTGTTGCTGGTCTCGCGCCGTGGCTTGGATGCTCCTGGGGCGGCTGAACTGCGTGATGAGCTGGCCGGGCTGGGCGCCGAGGTGTCTGTGGCCGCGTGTGATGTGGCTGATCGGGATGCGTTGGCGGCGCTGCTGGGCGGGATCGGTGGGGCGTGGCCGTTGCGTGCGGTGGTGCATGCGGCGGGGGTGGTGGATGACGGGGTTGTGTCTTCGTTGTCGGCTGGTCGGGTGGAGGCGGTGCTGCGGCCGAAGGTGGATGCGGCGTGGCATCTGGATGAGCTGACGCGTGGTGGGGATCTGGCGCGGTTTGTGGTGTTCTCTTCGCTGGCCGGGGTGGTGGATGGGGCCGGGCAGGGCAATTACGCGGCGGCCAATGCCTTTGTCGATGCGTTGGCGGTGGCTCGGGCGGCGGCTGGTCTGCCGGCGGTGTCGCTGGCGTGGGGGCCGTGGGCCGAGGAACGGGGGATGGCCGGTCGGATCGGCGCGCGTGACGAGGCGCGGATGAATGCCGCTGGTGTGGTGGCGTTGAGCGCGGGTCAGGGTCTGGCGTTGCTGGATGCGGGTGTGGGTGCGGGGCGGGCGTTCGTGGTGGCGGCCCGGTTCGATGCGGCTGCGCTGGGGCGGCGTGGGGCGGATCTGCCGGTGTCGTTGCGGGAGTTGGCCGGTTCCGCGGTGCGTCCAGTCGCCGATGCCGCCGCGGCGGCTGGTACCGACGCAGCGCCGGGTGGGGCTGGTGCGGAGCGGCCGGTGATGGCCTTGGCGCGTTTGTCGGCGCGGCAGCGGCAGCGGGGGTTGCTGGATGTGGTGTGTGGTCAGGCGGCGGCCACGTTGGGGCATGACAGTGCTGAGGCGATCGACGCGGGGCGGCCTTTCCAGGAGTTCGGGTTCGATTCGCTGACCGCGGTGGAGTTGCGTAACCGGTTGCACACGGTGACGGGATTGCGGTTGACGCCGACGCTGGTGTTCGATCATCCGACTCCTCGGGCACTGGCGATGCATCTGGACGCTGTGCTGTTCGGTGATGCTGCCTCTGGTCGAGTCCCGGCGGTTCCGGCGGTCCCGGCCGGCGGTTCCGGCGGTTCGGGTGATGGTGATCTGATCGCCGTTGTCGGGATGGCCTGTCGTTTCCCCGGTCAGGTCACCAGCCCCGACGACCTGTGGCGGCTGCTGATCGACGACCGCGATGGCATCACCGGCTTCCCCACCGACCGAGGCTGGAACCTGGGATCGCTGTTCCATCCGGATCCCGACCACCCGGGAACGTCATACGTCCGCGCCGGTGGGTTCCTGTCCGGCGCCGCCGACTTCGACCCGGAGTTCTTCGCACTCAGCCCCCGCGAAGCGGTGGCGATGGATCCCCAGCAGCGGCTCATCCTGGAAGCCTCCTGGGAGGCCCTGGAGCGCGCCGGCATCGACCCGTCCGGATTGCACGGCACCCCGACCGGGGTGTTCACCGGAGTGATGGCCAACGACTACGGCTCCGGCGCGGTCGCCACACCAGAGGCCGAGGGCCTGGTCGCCACCGGAACACAGGGCAGTGTGGTGTCCGGGCGAGTCTCGTACGCGTTCGGCCTGGAGGGGCCGGCGGTGTCGGTGGACACGGCGTGTTCGTCGTCGCTGGTGGCGCTGCACCTGGCCGCGCAGGCGTTGCGTAGCGGAGAGTGTGATCTGGCGCTGGCCGGTGGAGTGACGGTGATGGCCACGCCGGACGCGTTCGTGGAGTTCTCGCGGCAGCGGGGGTTGGCCGCTGACGGCCGGTGCAAAGCGTTCGCCGAGGCGGCTGACGGGGTCGGCTGGGGCGAGGGTGTCGGGGTTTTGGTGGTGGAGCGGCTGTCGGACGCTCGCCGTCGTGGGCACCAGGTGTTGGCGGTGTTGCGCGGCTCGGCGGTGAACCAGGATGGTGCTTCCAATGGGTTGACGGCGCCTAATGGTCCTTCGCAGGAGCGGGTGATCGCTCAAGCACTGGCGGTGGCCGGGTTGGCGGCCCGTGATGTGGATGCGGTCGAAGCGCATGGCACCGGTACCGCGTTGGGTGATCCGATCGAGGCGCAGGCGTTGCTGGCGGCTTATGGTCAGGGTCGGCGGTCGCCGTTGTGGCTGGGGTCGGTGAAGTCCAATCTCGGGCATACCCAGGCGGCGGCGGGGGTGGCCGGTGTGATCAAGATGATCCTGGCCATGCGGCACGGGTTGTTGCCCAAGACGCTGCATGTGGACGCGCCGTCGTCGAAGGTGGACTGGTCGGGCGGGGCGGTGGAGCTGCTGACCGAACCTCAGCCTTGGCCGCGCGCTGCGGATCGGCCGCGCCGGGCAGGGGTGTCCTCGTTCGGCATCTCCGGCACCAATGCCCACGTGATCCTGGAAGAACCGCCTGTCGAGGAGCCGTCGGACGTCCTCGCCGGCACGGTCGTGCCGTCGGCGGAGATCGTGGCCGGCGCAGTGGGTGACGACGAGGAGCCCACCCAAGGACGAGTCGCCATCCCCGACACAGCCACCACCAAGATGGAAGACACCGCCGCGCTGGCCGTACTTCCGCTGTCGGTGCCGGTGGTGGTGTCGGCCAAGAGCGAGGCGGCGTTGCGGGCGCAGGCCGCTCGGCTGGCGCAGTTCATCGCCGGGCATGAAGCGGCCGGCCCGGTGGAGGTGGCCGCCACGCTGGCGCGACGGGCCGCCATGGAGCACCGGGCCGTGCTGCCGGCGGCGGACCGGGAGGGTCTGCTAAGCCGGCTGCGGGCGCTGGCCGCCGAGGATTCACAGGTTCCGGGGTTGCCCGCTGAAGTGGTGGAGCCGTCTTCGGTGGTGGGTCGGGTGCGGCCGGGCCGGGTTGCGGTGGTGTTCTCCGGTCAGGGTGCTCAGCGGCTGGGGATGGGCCGGGAGTTGTATGCGACCTTCCCGGTGTTCGCCCGCGCCTTCGATGAGACCTGCGCACTCCTGGAAGCCGAACTCACCACCGCCGACACTGCCGGCGTGGTGACCGGCCTGGCCGATGGTGCGAGCCTGCGAGACATCATCCTCGGCCACACCGGCCAGACCGGCGCGACCAGCCCGAACGGCGAGATCGGCCGGCCTGTCCAGAGCGGCCAGGGCAGCGCGAGCGGCGAGGCCGTCGATTCCAGCTTGACCGGTCAGGGCGGTGCGAGCGAACAGAACGGGCAGAGCGGCCTGGGTGGCTCGACCGGCCAGACGGGTCAGAGTGACCAGACCGTTGAGACCAGTGAGACCGACCAGATCGGTGCGACCGGCCAGACCGGCCAGACCGGCCAGGCTGGTGGGGCTACTGGTTCTGCGGCCGGCGGGTCTGTTGCTGGTGGGGTGCTGGATCAGACGGTGTTCGCTCAGGCCGGGTTGTTCGCGGTGGGGACGGCGTTGTTCCGGCTGCTGGAGTCGCTCGGGGTGCGGGCTGACTATGTGGCGGGGCATTCGCTGGGGGAGATCTCTGCGGCGCATGTGGCCGGGGTGTTGGATTTGGCGGATGCGTGCCGGTTGGTGGCTGCTCGTGGCCGGTTGATGCAGGGGTTGCCGTCCGGGGGTGCGATGGCGGCGATCGGCTGCGGGGAACAGGAGATCGTCCCGGTGCTGACCGGGCGTGGCGAGATCTCGGTCGCGGCGGTGAACGCGCCGGGTTCGGTGGTGGTCTCCGGCGCTGCCGACCAGGTGGAGCAGGTCGTGGAGTGGGCACGAAAGCAGGGGTACCGCACCCGGCCGTTGCGGGTGTCGCACGCCTTCCACTCGCCGTTGATGGAGCCGATGCTGGCCGAGTTCGAGCGCGTGGTGGCCGGGTTGACGCTGCGTCGCCCGGAACTGCCGCTGGTGTCCAACCTGTCGGGTGACCTGGCCGGCGAGGAGATCACCGAGCCGGGGTACTGGGTGGAGCATGTACGGCGGCCGGTGCGGTTCGCCGACACCATCACCACCCTGCGCGGACAGGGGGTCGGCTGTTACATCGAGGCGGGCCCGGACGCCCAGCTGGCCCCGATGATCGAACAGACCCTCGCCCACCACGACCACACCGGCGACTACGACCACACCGGCGCCCGCAGTGCCGACGGAAGCCGTGGGAACGGCGACCACGCCGAGGTCCGCGCTGTCAATGGCGGTCGCAAGGACGCAGCGCCTGCCTCGGTGGTGGCGTTGTTGCGCCGCGATCGGGATGAGAAGGCTCAACTGGTCGCCGGGCTCGGTCAGGCGTGGACGTGTGGCACCGGTGTCGACTGGACCGCCTGGCCGGCCTGGTCCACCGCGACCACCGCGACCACCGCGACCAACGGAAGCACCGGAACCACCGCGACCATCCAGACCGAAGCAGCCGGACGGGCCGATTCCGCCGCTTCCACAGGTTCCACCGGTTCGGCCGATTCAGGTTCGGGTGGTTCGGCCGGGTTGCGGGTCGGGTATCTGGATCTGCCCACTTACCCCTTCCAGCGGCGGCACTACTGGCTGCAGCCCGCCCCCGCCGGTGACCTGGCCGCTGTCGGCCAGAGCGCCGCCGACCACCCGATCCTTGGTGCGGTGGTGGAGCAGCCCGACGGCGGCGCCATCTTGACCGGCCGCCTGTCGACCACCGCTCAGCCCTGGCTGGTCGATCACGCCATCAACGCCACCCCCATCCTGCCCGGCACCGCCTTCGTCGAACTCGCCTTACGCGCCGGAGACCAGGTCGGCTGCCCCACCATCGATGAGCTCACCTTGCACACCCCCCTGCCCATCCCCGGTACCCACCACCACACCACCAACGGCACCAGTAGCGCTAACGGAAGCAGCGACACCGGAAGCAGCGACACCAGCGGCGGCGTCATCGTGCAGGTCACCGTGTCCGGACCAGGACAAGACGGCCGACGTCAGATCGCCATCCACTCCAAAGACGACCACGGAGAGTGGACCCGGCACGCCACCGGCACCCTCACCTCCACCCCGACCACCCTCGCCGCCGACGCGGACGCGGCGGCGGGGCTGAGCCAGGCCTGGCCTCCGCCGGGCGCTGAGCCACTGGACACCATCGGCTTGTACGACCGCCTGGTCGACCACGGTTACGGCTACGGCCCCGCCTTCCACGGCCTCACCCACGCCTGGAAACACCACGACGACCTCTACGCCGACATCACCCTCCCCGAACAAGCCGGACAAACCACCCGATACGGCATACACCCCGCCCTTTTCGACGCGACGACGCACGTGGCACTGCTGGCCGGGGGGAACGCCGACAAGGGCGGCCCGCTGATCCCGTTCAACTGGAACGGCGTCACCCTGCACGCCATCGGCGCCACAGCGCTGCGCGTACGGCTGCACCCGGAGCCGGATGGTGGGTTCCGGCTGGACCTGGCCGACCCCGCCGGTCGGCCGGTGGCCACAGTGCAGACGGTGGCATCCCGGCCGGTGGTCGAGACGGATCCGTCGGCGCCGACCGCGGCGTCGGTGGCGCGCTGGCTCACCGAGGTGGTGTGGCGACCGGTGACCGGAGCCTCCGCTGTCGAAAATGGGAGAGAGCCGGCGCTGCGTGACGGCGCCGCCGTGGTGGACGCCACCGGCGGTGCCGGCGACGACGCCGGGGACCTGCCGGACAGGATTCGGCGCCGCCTCGGGGCGGTGCTGGCGGAGCTTCAGGACCGGCTGGCTGAGGAGGACCCGCGACCCGTGCTGGTCGCCACCCGGGGCGCGGTCGCCGTGACCGACGGAGAGACGCCGGACCCGGCGGGTGCGGCGGTCTGGGGATTGGTGCGAGCGGCCCAGCAGGAACACCCCGACCGGATCACGTTGGTCGACTTGGAGCCGGTGCGGACGAGAGGGGGCGCCGCAGCCGCTGATGGGACTGCCGCGCAGTCGGACCTGAGCTCTCTGGAGATCTCGGTGCTGCCCGGTGACGAGCCGGAACTGGCCATCCGCGGTGACCGGCCATGGGTACCCCGGCTGGAGCGGGCCCGTCTCGGCGAGGAGCCCGTTGCGGCTTGGCCGGTCGATGGGACGACGTTGGTCACTGGTGGTACCGGTGGGTTGGGTGCGTTGGTGGCGCGGCATTTGGTGGCGGTGCATGGGGTGCGGCATCTGTTGCTGGTCTCTCGCCGTGGCCTGGACGCGCCTGGCGCGGCTGAACTGCGTGATGAGCTGACCGAGCAGGGTGCCGAGGTGACCGTCGCCGCCTGCGACGTGGCCGACCGGGACGCTCTCAGCGTGCTGCTGGAGGGGGTTGGTGGGGCGTGGCCGTTGCGTGCGGTGGTGCATGCGGCGGGGGTGGTGGATGACGGGGTTGTTTCGTCGTTGTCGGTTGGT
>NZ_JBEXGT010000087.1:0-15773 GCF_040607475.1 Sphaerisporangium sp. NPDC005288
CGGGTGATCCGCGGCGTCCCGGCGCCACCCGGCACGGCGGCAAGCCGCGCGCCGGGCGCACGGCCGCCCTCGCGATCGCCTCCGGGCTGGCCGCGGCGGTCGTGACCGCGGGCACCGTCGTGCTCGCGCAGTCGGGCTCCTTCGGCAACCAGGCCGCGCCGGCGAGCACGGCGTCGCCCGGCGCCGGGCCCACCGTGGACGCGACGGTGGGCGGGGTGGAGTCGCCCTCCGAGCCGCCGCCCGCCTCACCGTCCCGCACCCGGCGCGCCACTCCCACGGCCAGGGCGGGCGCCACCGGCCTGCCCGCCCCGCCGTCCACCGGCCCCCGGCACTCCGCCACGCCCTCGCGCGGCCCCTCCGCGGCGCCGTCGCGCACGCCGACTCCGAAGGCGACGCCCACCCCCAAGCCGTCCCCGTCGCCGACCAGGAAGCCCTCCCCCAGCGCCAGCCCCAAGCCGTCCGCGACCCCGAAACCCTCCCCCAAGCCGAACCCGTACACGGCGGCCGGGGTGTGCGGCTCCGGCTACAAGGCCGTGGACTCCCACTCGCTCGGATCGGCCACCGTCTACCTGCTCTACAGCGGCGCCGCGGGCAAGAACTGCGTGGTCACGATGGGAAAGTACGTCACGCCGCAGAAGGTGAAGATGGGCGTGCTGCTCCAGGTCAAGGGCGGCGCGACGGGCTCCGACAGCGGCTCCTACACCGCCTACGCGGGCCCGGTCCGGGTCGCCGCCAAGCAGGTCTGCGTCATCTGGGGCGGCTCCTACGGCACCGCCTCCTGGAAGAGCGGCTGGTCCCACTGCGGCTGACGCCGCGCCGCGTCCCCGCCCGAGTCCTTCCCTGCGGCCTGGTCCGCCCATCCCGCGGCCTCCTCCACGGCCATCCCGGCGCCTCATCGGCGGTCCGGCCGGCGGCGCGGGCCGAAGATCCCCCCGGCGGGCCCGGGTGTCGGGGCGGTGTACTACGTTCTGAGCCCAGGCACCGAGTACGGGCGCCGGGCGCGACCGCCCGGGACCCCTGCCTGGGCGGCGACGACGCGGAGGAGGTGGCGGATGGGCGTGATCGGCGGCCGGCTCGACTCCGCGAGCGCCGACTACCTGGCCAGGCGCGCGGCCATGCTCGCCCGGCTCGGCGAGCTGTCGGCCGAGCAGGACAAGGCCGTCGCGGGCGGCGGCCCGAAGTACGTCGAACGCCACCACCGCCGCGGCAAGCTGCTCGCCCGTGAGCGCGTCGAGCTGCTGGTGGACCCCGACTCCCCGTTCCTGGAGCTGTCGCCCCTGGCGGCCTGGGGCACCGACTTCCCGGTCGGCGCGAGCGTGGTCACCGGCATAGGGGTGGTCGAGGGCGTCGAGTGCGTGATCATCGCCAGCGACCCGACCGTGCGGGGCGGCACCTCCAACCCCTGGACCCTGCGCAAGACCCTGCGCGCGATGGACATCGCGCTGGAGAACCGCCTGCCGCTGGTCAACCTGGTCGAGTCCGGCGGAGCCGACCTGCCGACCCAGAAGGAGATCTTCATCCCGGGCGGCCGGATCTTCCGCGACCTCACCCGCCTGTCGGCGGCCGGCGTCCCGACGATCGCGCTGGTCTTCGGCAACTCGACCGCCGGAGGCGCGTACGTCCCGGGCATGAGCGACCACGTGGTCATGGTCAAGGAACGCGCCAAGGTCTTCCTCGGCGGCCCGCCCCTGGTGAAGATGGCGACCGGTGAGGAGTCCGACGACGAGTCGCTGGGCGGCGCCGAGATGCACGCCCGCGTCTCCGGCCTCGCCGACCACCTGGCGGCCGACGAGCACGACGCGCTGCGCATCGGCCGCCGCATCGTCGCCCGGCTCAACCGGCGCCGGCCCGTCCGCCCCGCGCCGCACGGCGTGCGGCCCCCGCTGCACGACGAGGACGGGCTGCTCGGCGTCGTCCCCGAGGACCTCAAGATCCCCTTCGACCCGCGCGAGGTGATCGGACGGATCGTCGACGCCAGCGAGTTCGACGAGTTCAAGCCGCTGTACGGGGCGAGCCTGGTGACCGGGTGGGCAACCCTGCACGGGCACCCCATCGGCATCCTGGCCAACGCGCGCGGCGTGCTGTTCAGCGAGGAGGCCCAGAAGGCCGCCCAGTTCATCCAGCTCGCGAACCAGGCGCGCACGCCGCTGCTGTTCCTGCAGAACACCACCGGCTACATGGTGGGCAAGGAGTACGAGCAGGGCGGCATCATCAAGCACGGCGCCATGATGATCAACGCGGTGTCCAACTCGACCGTGCCGCACCTCACCGTCGTCATGGGCGCCTCCTACGGCGCCGGCAACTACGGCATGTGCGGGCGGGCCTACGACCCGCGTTTCCTGTTCTCCTGGCCGAGCGCCAAGTCGGCGGTCATGGGCCCGGCGCAGCTCGCCGGAGTGCTGTCGATCGTCGGGCGGGCCGCGGCCGAGGCCCGCGGCCAGGTGTACGACGAGGAGGCCGACGCGACGATGCGGCAGATGGTCGAGGCCCAGATCGAGGCGGAGTCGCTGCCGTTCTTCCTGTCCGGCCGGCTCTACGACGACGGGGTGATCGACCCGCGCGACACCCGCACCGTCCTCGGCCTGTGCCTGTCGGCCATCGCCGGCGCGCCCGATCCCGCGCCCGCCGGTTTCGGCGTCTTCCGGATGTGAGCACATGTTGGCTTCCTCCCCGCGGCCGAAGCCGGGAGATTCCCGTGGCTGAGGAGCGTTCACGCTGCCTGGACCTCGGGTGGTCGGCGCTTCGCAGACCGCCCGACGGCGAGGTCTCCACGCCCTGTCACCGCCAGCCCGGCGGCGAGGATGTTCCTGGCGGCGTTCACGTCGGCGTTGCCGATATAAGCGCAGGAGGTGCAGGCGAAGATCGCTTGGCTTTCGCGGGACTTCGCATCCACCGCTCCGCACGCCGAACAACGCTGGGAGGTGTACGCGGCAGGCACCCGCACGATACGGGAGCCGTTGTACCGAGCCTTATGTTGCAAGCCGGTCAGCAAGCCACCCCAGCCCTTGGCCAGGATGGCCCGGTTCAACCCGGCCTTGGCCCGGACGTTGGTTGCGGGGGCCTCGACGGTGCCCTTCACGGCGGCCGTCATGCTCTTGACCTTCAGGTCCTCCACCACGACCAGTC
The DNA here is from genome assembly GCF_040607475.1 of Sphaerisporangium sp. NPDC005288. Taxonomy (NCBI): domain Bacteria; kingdom Bacillati; phylum Actinomycetota; class Actinomycetes; order Streptosporangiales; family Streptosporangiaceae; genus Sphaerisporangium; species Sphaerisporangium sp. NPDC005288. Next base: position 3,127 of record NZ_JBEXGT010000087.1, read on the forward strand.
CATGGTCACGGGTGAGCCGGTCGGCGGTCCAGAGCACAAAGTCGGTACGCCGGTGGCGGATACGCGCGTTCAGCCTGGCGATCTTCGCTCGCGTGGCGGCGCGCCGACGAGAACCCTTCTTCTGCCGCGCGAGACGCTGCGCAAGCCGCTTGAGCCGAAGGGTCTCGCCGGGGGTGACGAACCGCCGGTCGCGCATCTTGCCGTGGGAGGTGGCGACCGCGACCTTCACCCCACGGTCCACGCCCACGGCGGGTCTGCCGTTCGGGGCGGCTTCGGCCAAACCGTCTTCCACGCACAAGCTGATGTACCAGCGTCCGCCGTCCTTGACCACGGTGGCGTTGCGCACCTGCCCGCCAAGCGTGCGGCTCCATCTGAAGCGGGCCCAGCCCAGCTTAGGCAGCTTCACCCGCCCCCACCCGCGCGAGAGGCGCTCCACCACGATTTGCCGAGGATCGGGGAAGCGGAAACTCGGCGCGCTTCTACGCTTGGACCGCCACCTCACCTTCCACGTTCCATGGGTCCTACAGGCCTTGTCCAGATCGCGCAGCGTCTGCTGGAGTGTGTGCGAAGGGGCTTGGGTCAGCCAGCCGAAGGCCTTCTTGGCCTCGGCCATCTGCCGGGCCTGCTCCACGTAGCCGATGAACGCCCCACGACGCCGGTAGGCGCGCCGCTGCTCCAGGCCGGTGTTCCACACCACACGGCAGGCATCAGCGATCAACTCGGCGAACGCTTCCTGCTCGGGGGTGAAGGCCAGCAGGTAACGGCGACCGGTCAGCATCTACCGGCTCTTCCGCCACTCGAGGTAGCGCTCCACCACAGCCAAGGGCGCACCACCCACGGTCGCCACCGAGCAGGAGTTCCTCTGCAGAGTCGCAACCGGCGACCTCAGACGCGGGAATTCCTCGCCCAGCACACGGGAAGAACGACCACAGATGGCGTTGACAAGCCGGTGAACGCAGTATCGCGGATCGACCCCCACCAAGAGTCGGACGTGCGAGAGGTGGACGCGGTCGGGTACGACCTCCATTTCCACCAGCCGCGCTCCCTGCTCCACCGCCTCACCGATGAGGTCCTACAACCGTACGCCGATCCGGCCGCCGAGCACGCGCTTTCGGTACTTCGGGCACCACACGACACGGAACGCGCACCGGCGGACAACGTCACTGCCGGACCGCAGGGTCACAGCCACCTGGACAGTATGCAGCTTGGAGCTATCTAATGATCGACAGTCCAGAGGGATGGGCTGATCCCACGGATGAATCCGGGGGTCCACGCCCAAGGTTTCCGATCAGACGACTGCTGGTGGCCAACCGCGCCGAGATCGCCCGCAGGATCTTCCGCACCTGCCGCGAGCTGGGCATCGAGACGGTGGCCGTGTTCGCCGGCGACGACGCCGCCTCGCCGTACGTCGCCGAGGCCGACCTCGCGGTCCGGCTGCGCGGCGAGCGGCCGGCCGAGACCTACCTCGACGCCGCGGCGCTCGTCGAGGCGGCCCTGCGGGCGGGCGCGGACGCCGTCCACCCCGGGTACGGGTTTTTGTCGGAGAACGTTGCGTTCGCGCGCGCCGTGCTCTCGGCCGGGCTGACCTGGGTCGGGCCCGGGCCGGACGCCATCGCCGCGATGGGCTCCAAGATCGGTGCCAAGCGCCTGATGGCCGAGGCCGGCGTCCCGGTCCTGCCGTCGCTGACCTTCGCCCATCCGGCGCCGGCGGGCGAACGGCCGGCGGGTCCCGCGGCCGCGGGTGAGAAGCCGGCCGATCCCGCGGTCGCGGGTGAGCAGCCGGCCGGTTCCGTACCCACGGGTGGGGAACCGGCGGGTTCCGGCACGGAGGGGGCGGATGGCGGCGGCCTTTCGTTCCCGGTGCTGGTGAAGGCCTCTGCGGGCGGCGGCGGGCGCGGGATGCGCGTCGTGCGCGACCCGGCGGAGCTTCCGGAGGCGGTCGCGGCGGCCGGGCGCGAGGCGCTGGCCGCGTTCGGGGACGGCACCGTGTTCGCCGAGCCGCTGCTGGAGAACGCCCGGCACGTCGAGGTGCAGGTCCTCGCCGACGCGCACGGCACCGTGTGGACGCTCGGCGAGCGCGAGTGCTCCATCCAGCGCAGGCACCAGAAGGTCGTGGAGGAGACGCCGTCGCCCGGGGTCTCCCCCGGCGTGCGCGCGGTGCTGCTGGACGCCGCCGTCCGGGCCGCCGAGGCCATCGGGTACGTCGGCGCGGGCACGGTGGAGTTCCTCGTCGCGGGCGGCACGGTCGCCTTCCTGGAGATGAACACCCGCCTGCAGGTCGAGCACCCGGTGACCGAGTGCGTGTACGGCGTGGACCTGGTCCGCCTGCAACTGCAGATCGCCGAGGGCGCGCGCCTGCCGGCCGCGCCGCCCGAGCCGAGCGGCCACGCCATCGAGGTGCGCCTGTACGCCGAGGACCCCACCCACGACTGGCGCCCGCAGAGCGGCATCCTCCATCTGTTCGAGATCCCCGGCGTGGACGCCCGCTTCACGGTGCCGGCCGCGGCGCGCGAGGCGCGAACCGCGCCCGTCGCCCGGCCGGTGGACGGCCGCGAATCCGCTGACGCCCGGATCGTGGACGGCCGCGACCCTGCTGACTCCCGGCCGGTGGGCGGCGGCGAATCAGATCTCGCCCCGCCGGTGGACGGCCGCGGGCCCGCTGAGGGCCGGGTGGCCGGGCCGTGCGGCCTGCGGCTGGACTCGGGGGTGGAGAGCGGGTCGGTGGTCGGCGTCCGGTACGACCCGATGCTGGCCAAGGTGATCGCCTGCGGCCCCGACCGGGCGGCCGTGGCGCGGCGGCTGGCGACCGCGCTGGCCGGGGCCCGCCTGCACGGCCTGACCACCAACCGCGACCTGCTGGTGCGCGTTCTGCGGCACGAGGCGTTCCTCGCGGGCGACACCGACACCGGGTTCCTCGACCGGCACGACCTGCTCTCCGCGCCCTCCCCCGCCGGCGACCCGGACGGCGCCGTCCTGCCTGTTCTCGCGCTCGCCGCGGCGCTGGCGGCCGCCGCCGCCAACCGGGCCGCGGCGCCGGCGCTGGGCGGGCTGCCGAGCGGCTGGCGCAACGTGCCCTCCCAGCCGCAGCGGGCGGCCTTCGACGGGCCGGAGGGCCGGGTGGAGGTCGCCTACCGGCTCACCCGGGACGGACTGGCGGCCGAGGGCCTGCCGGAGGTGGAGCTGGTCTCGGCCGCCCCCGAGCAGGTCGTCCTGGCCGTCGGCGGGGTGGTGAGCCGGTTCGCCGTCGCCCGCTACGACGACGTCGCGCACGTGGACGCGCCGCTCGGCTCGGTGCGGCTGGTCGCGCTGCCGAGGCTGCCGGAACCGGTGACGCGCGTCGCCCCCGGCTCTCTGCTCGCCCCCATGCCGGGTACCGTTCTGCGCGTCGAGGTCGCCCCCGGCGAGAAGGTCGACGAGGGGCAGCCGATCCTGATCCTGGAGGCGATGAAGATGGAGCACCGCATTTCCGCCCCGGCGGCGGGCGTCGTCTCCGCGCTGAACGTGGCGCCGGGGCGCCAGGTCGAGGCCGGGGCCGTGCTCGCCGTCATCGAGGAGGGCCGATGACCGCGCTGGTCGGCTACCAGGCCCGCGGGGGCGTCGCGACGGTCACGCTCGACTCCCCCGCCAACCGCAACGCGCTCTCGGTCCGCCTGCTCGGCGAGCTGGAGCGGGCCCTGGACCGGGCCCTCGCGGACGAGGGCGTGCGCGTCATCGTGCTCACCGGGGCCGGGCCGGTGTTCTGCTCGGGCGCCGACCTGAAGGAACAGGCGCCCGCCCCGGACGCCCGGCCGCACGACGCGCCGGTGACCGCGACCTTCCCGGGCGTCATGAGCCTGATCTGGGACAGCCCCAAGCCGGTGATCTGCCGGCTGAACGGCACCGCCCGCGCGGGCGGGCTCGGGCTGGTGGCGGCCTGCGACTTCGCGATCGCCCCCGACTCCGCGACGTTCGCCTTCAGCGAGGTGCGGCTCGGCGTGGTCCCCGCCATGATCTCGGTCACCGTGCTGCGCCGGGTGGAGCCGCGCGCCGCCGCCGAGTACTTCCTGACCGGCGAGGTGTTCGGCGCCGCCCGCGCCGCCGAGATCGGCCTGCTCACCCGCGCGGTGCCGGCCGGGGACCTCGACGCGACGGTGGAGCACTACGCCGGCATGCTGCTGCGCGGCGGCCCCGAAGCCCTGGCGATCACCAAGCAGCTCGTGCGCACCGTGCCGTCCCTGCCGGTGGAGGAGGGGATGCGCCGGATGGCCGAGCTGTCCGCGCAGCGCTTCACCTCGCCAGAGGGCCAGGAGGGCATCCGGGCGTTCATGGAGAAGCGGCCGGCGTCCTGGATACCCCGGGACGAACCCGCCGCCCCTTCGCAGACCTGACCCGAGCTGACGGACCGGACCGGAACCGACCCGACCCGACCGGACCCGACCCGACCCGACCCGACCGGAGCCGACCCGATCAGGCCCGACCGGCCCGACGGGGTCCTGAGGGATCCCGCTGTATCCCGTCCGCAAGGCGCACCCACGCCGCCGGGCCGGCGAAGGCGCAGGTCATATCGTTTAATCGTTCGACAGCAAGCACCACGTCCGAAATGCTGCCGTCCATGAATACACGCACCGATATTCCGTCCGCCTGGGACGAGCGGGCCACGCTGGAGACCCTTCTCGACTACGTGCGGGCCACCGTGCACGCCAAGTGTGAGGGGTTGTCAGAGGAGAACGCGCGCAGGGCCCTGCTGCCGTCCTCGCCGCTGACGACGATCAGCGGGCTGGTGAGCCATCTGCGCTGGGTCGAGTACTCCTGGATCCAGGTCCGGCTCCTGGGCGAGGAGGAGCACGCGCCGTGGACGGAGGAGGATCCCGACCGCGAGATGCGGATTGCTCTGGAGATCCCCCTGAGCCGGCTCCTCGCGGAGTACGAGGAGCAGTGCGCGCGCTACCGCGAGCTGCTGGCCCCGCTCAGCCTGGACACGGTGGCCAAGGAGCCGCTCCGGGACGGGACGCGGGTCACGCTGCGCTGGATCCTGCACCACCTCGTCGAGGAGACCGCCCGGCATAACGGTCATATCGACATCCTGCGGGAGATGCTGGACGGCGTCACCGGTGACTGACCAGCCAGGTACATGACCGGCAGCCGGGGAGCGCGGGTTATCTACTGGACATAGGGGACAGCGACGCCCTCTTTCCTCTACAATTGCGCGCAATTGCGGCCAAATGGGGGCCTCGCGGGGGGAAGGACGGTCGGTCATGCGTCTGCGTTTTCTCGGCTCCACCTCGGAGGCGGGCGCCTGTCCCTCGCTCTACGAGACCGACCGCGGCACCTTCGTCGTTCAGGGCGTGACGCTCACCGACCCCGAGGCCCGCGGCGACCTGCGGCACGTGCTGGACGGCGAGTCGGCCGTCGAGGTGCCCCGTGAGCTGCTCGTCGAGATCGCGCGCCGGGTGCTCGGCGTCCCCGGCCCGTCGGCGGGCGTCGCTGATCACGAATAGGGAGATCCCTATGGCATGGCCACGGCGGCGGGTCTACCCTCGTGCGAGTTCTGTCGCCGACGGGAGGTGAGCGTGAGCGGCTTTCAGCAGGCGCGGATGGACCTCGGCACCCGGCTGCGCCAGTTGCGCGAGGCCGCCCAGCTGTCCGGCAAGGACCTCGCGGCCCGGCTCCACTGGCAGGCCTCCAAGGTCTCCCGCATCGAGAACGCCCGGCAGAGCGCCACCGAGGACGACGTCATGCAGTGGTGCCAGGCCGTCGAGGCCGCGCCGGACGTGCTGTCCGACCTGGTCGGCCGGGCGGTCGCGCTGCTGGACCGGCAGGACTCCTGGCGCCAGCGGCACAAGAGCGGGCTGGCCGGGCTGCAGGAGGACGTCCGCGACCTCGAGGCGCGCGTCACGCTGTTCCGGGTGTTCGAGCCGGGCGTGGTGATCGGCCTGCTGCAGACCGCGGAGTACGCGCGCAACATCTTCACCAAGGTCCACCGGGTCTACACCGGCGCCGACGACATCGACGCCGCCATCCGGGTGCGCATGCGCCGCCAGGAGATCCTCTACGATCCGGCCCGGCGGTTCCGCTTCCTGCTCCCCGAGGCCGCGCTGCGCTACCGGCTCGCGCCCGACGAGGTGATGCGCGGCCAGCTCGACCGGCTGCTCGCCGTCACCACCCTGCCCAACGTCGAGTTCGGCGTGATCCCCTTCGAGGCGCAGCTTCCCTCCGCCCTGCTCAACGGGTTCTGGATCTACAACGAGTCCATGGTCGGCGTCCCGACGCGCACCAAGGACCTGCTGCTGCGCGATCCCGACAGTGTGGCCTTCTACGCCGGCGCCTTCGAGGAGCTCTGCGAGGTGGCGGTGTTCCGCGAGGAGGCCAGGGAGGTGATCGTCCGCGTTCTTGTCGACTTCGCGAAACAATCGGCGTCTTGACCTCCACAATTGCTTGCCCCGGTCGGCAAGATCATGCAATCCTGACCTTCCACAGGGCTGACGCGGAGGTGGGGCGCATGCTGGACACCATGTCCTGCCTCGAACGGTTCGCCTCCGCGACCCGGCTGCACATCGACCTGTCGGTGCAGGTCATCGGCGACACCCCGCCCCGCGTCCGGGTGCGTAACCGCTTCAGCGACACGCTGGCCGAGGTCGTCACCTGCAGCCCGCAGGGCGTCTTCCTCACCTCGTGGGGCTACCGGCTCGGCACCACCGACGACATCGACGGCGCCGCGGCCCGCCTGGCCTATCTCCTCGCCGCGCTGCCCGCCTGAGCCGTCCTCACAGCAGCACGGCGCACCCTCGGCCGCGCAGCGCGTGAAGCGGCTCTGAGCCGGGGTCGTCCAGTTTGTTCCAGCGGAGGTCGAGCTTCTCCAGGCGCGGCAGTGCGGCGAGCGCGCCCGGGATCTCGCGGAGCCGGTTGTTGCGCAGGTCCAGATGGGTGAGGCCGGTCAGCCCGCCCACCGACTCCGGCAGGCGGGTCAGCACGTTGTCCCGCACGTCCAGCACGCGCAGCCCGTCCAGGCGGCCGATCTGCTCGGGCAGCGCGGCCAGCCGGTTGCCGCGCAGATGCAGCTCGCGCAGCGAGGACAGCCGGCCGAACGACGCGGGCAGGGCGGTGAGGCGGTTGCCGTACAGCCTGAGCTCCACCAGCGCGGCCAGGTCGCCGAGGCTCGCGGGCAACTCGGTCAGCCGGTTGTCGGTCAGGTTGAGGTACGCCAGCCGCCGCAGCCGCCCGAGGGACGCCGGCACCGCGGTGAACCCGTTGTCGCTGAGGTAGAGATAGTCGGTCAGGCCGTCCAGGTCGCCGATCGCGGCGGGGATGTGCTCGATGGCGTTGTGCCCGAGGTCGAGCATGCGCAGGCCGCGCAGGCGGCCGATGGCGTCGGGGATGTGGGTGAGCGCGTTCTCGGCCAGGTTGAGCGAGCGCAGGCCGGTCAGCCGCCACAGCCCCTCGGGCGTCTCGGCCAGCCGGTTGCCGCCGGCCGACAGGTGCCGCAGTCCGGCCATCCGGTCCAGGCCCGCGGGCAGCGCGGCGATGCGGTTGCCGTACAGCGACAGCGTGGACAGCCCGGTCAGGCCGAGCAGCGCCGCGGGGAAGGCGTCCAGCGCGTTGCCGTCCAGGTGGAGCTCGCGCAACGCGCCGAGCCGCCCGATCTCCTCCGGCAGGCCGGTGAGCCGGTTGCCGTCCAGCCGCAGGATCGCCAGCTCGCGCAGGCGGCCGATCTCCGGCGGGACCGCGATGATGCGGTTCCAGGCCAGGTCGGCGCGGCGCAACCCCGGCAGGGCGTGGATCTCCTCAGGAAACCGCTCGAGTCCGGCCCCCGCGGCCGAGAACGCCTCCATCAGGGGGCGGGGAAGGCCGAGCGGGGCAGGCCGACCTCGCGGGCGGCGGCGATGCGGGCGTGCTCGAGCAGCCGGGGCCGCGAGAGCACCGACGGGTGGAGCGTGTAGCGGATGATCAGCCCGTCGAGCATGCCGTCGAGTCGCTCGGCCGCGCCGCGCGGGTCCTCACAGGAGAACTCGCCGGAGTCGACGCCCGCCTGGATCACCCGCTCGACCGCGCCGATCCACGCGGTCTCCAGTTCGAGCAGGTTGTCGCGCACGACCGTCTCGCGCAGGCCGGTGGCGAACGCGTCGATCCACAGCAGCCAGCTCTGGTCGGTGCGCGAGCGCGGGATGTAGAACGACAGCACCTGGTCGAGCCGGTCGACGGCCGTGCCCGCGCCCTCCACCAGCTCGCGCAGCCGGGCCACCTCGCCGTCGATGGTGGCGCGGAGCATCGCGGTGATCAGGTCGTCCTTGGTGGCGAAGTGATAGTGGATGAGGCCGCCGCTGACGTTGGTCGCCTTGGCGATGTCGGCGACGCGGGTGCTGGAGATGCCCCGTTCGAGCACCACCCGGCGCGCGGCCTCCAGCAGCTCGGCCCTGCGCTGGTCGGCCTGGTCGGCCCGGCTGCCTCGTGTTCTCTCCGCACCCCGCACGGCCCAGATCCTACTCCGCCTCTCCCCGCCCATCGGCGTGAGAAGGGCCGCGGGACGGCGCGGCAAGGCAGGTGTGTCCCCGTCGCGCCGTCCCCGGGGAGGTCATCGGCCGAGGGCCCCCTGCAGGTCCATCACGTGGTCCTGCGTCTGCTGCAGGAGCGGGCGCAGCGCCTCGGCCACGTCGTGCAGCCCGAGCTCCATGGCCTGGCCGACCCGCTGGCGGTAGCGCTCGAGCTGCGTGACCTCCAGGTCCAGGTCGAGCTGGAGGGCCTCGGCCCCGTCCGGCACGTTCGGGATCTTCGGGATCGTCACCGACGGCACCCCGCCGAGGAAGGCGATCTGCGTGGCGAGCGTCAGGGCGTGCTCCAGCTCCTGGCTCAGGTGGGCCCTGAGCTCCTCGATGATGCTCTGGTACTCGGCCCCCTTCACCGTGGCGGTGTGCTGCGTGTACTGCACGATCGAGCGGAACTCGCTCTCCAGGTCCTCGTTGAGGAGAGCGACGAAACTGTGCTGGTCCATGCGAGATCATCCCCTCGGTGAGCGGTAGTGCGGCGTCCTACCCGCGATCGCGCCGTCGATGCGGGCCGGCGCGGAAAGACGCCGGGCGAGCTCGTACCGGGACCGGGCGGCGCAGGAACGTTCCCGGCGCCCCGGCCGCCGGCATCCGGCTCCGGGCCGTTCTCAGGCGCCCGCGGTCAAGATCGCCATGGCGGCGTTGCGGCCGGGGATACCGCTGACGCCGCCGCCCCGGCGGGCGCCCGCACCGCACAGCAGCACCCGCTCGTGCGCCGTCTCCACTCCCCACCGGCCGGCGTCGGCGGCGTCCTCGGCGAACGGCCAGGACAGGTCCCGGTGGAAGATGTGCCCGCCGGGGAGCCCGGCCTCGGTGGCGAGGTCCACGGGGGTCTTGGCCTCGACGCAGGGGACGCCGTCGGGGCCGCGGAGCAGGCAGTCCTCCAGCGGCTCGGCCAGGACGGAGTTCACCGAGCGGAGGGTGGCCGCCAGCGCCTCCCGCCGGGAGGCGTCCGGATCGGCGCGGAAGAGCCGGGCGGGCATGTGCAGCCCGAACAGCGTCATCGTCTGCGCCCCGGACGCGCGCAGCGACGGGCCGAGGATCGAGGGATCGGTCAGCGAGTGGCAGTACACCTCGGCGGGCGGCAGGTCGGGGATCCGGCCGGCCGACGCCTGGGCGTACGCCCGGTCGAGCTGGTCGCGGGCCTCGTTGATGTGGAAGGTGCCGGCGAACGCCTCCGCCGGGTCGACGGCGCCGTCCTTCAGGCGCGGCAGCCGGGACAGCACCATGTTGACCTTGAGCTGGGCGCCCTCGGGCTCCTCGCCGGACGCCGCGCCGAGCAGCCGGGCGAGGACGGCGGGCGGGGCGTTGACGAGAACGTGCTCGCCGGTCACGGCGTGCTCGGCGCCGCCTTCGTCCCGGAACGTGACCGCGGCGCGTCGCTCGCCGCCCGGACCTACGGCGCGGGGGTCGAGCGCCAGCACCTCGGCGCCGGTGCGGAGGTCGGCGCCGCCGCGGCGGGCGGCGTCGGCGAGCGCGCCGCTGACCGCGCCCATGCCGCCGACCGGCACGTTCCACTCGCCGGTCCCGTCGCCGATGACGTGGTAGAGAAAGCAGCGGTTGGCGAGCAGGCCGGCCGCCGGGTCGGCGAAGGTGCCGATCAGCGCGTCGGTCAGCACGACGCCCCGCACGACCTCGTCGGCGAACCGCTCGGCCGCCGTCTCGCCGATGGGCCGCTCGAACAGCGCGCTCCACGCCTCGGCGTCCCCGACGGCCTCGCGCATGGCGGCGCGGTCGAGCAGCGGCTCCAGCAGGGTCGGGGCGACGCGGCGGGCCACCTCGGCCGTCATCCGGTAGAAACGTTCCCACTGCTCGTGGTCGGCGGCGCCGCCGGTCACGCGGGCGAAGGAGGCGGCGGTGCGGGCGGCGTCGGCGTTGTCCACCAGCAGACCGGTCGCGCCGACGGGGGTGTAGGAGGCGAAACGGCGCCGTAGCAGGGTGACGGGCAGGCCGAGGTCGGCGACGATCCGGCCGGGGAGCAGGCTGACCAGGTAGGAGTAACGGGACAGGCGGGCGTCCACGCCGGGGAAGGCACGCGCGGACACCGCGAGCCCGCCGAGGTAGGGCTGCCGCTCCAGCACCAGCACGCGGCGGCCCGCCTTGGCCAGATAGGCGGCGGCGACCAGGCCGTTGTGCCCTCCGCCCACGATCACGGCGTCGTAATGCGACCGGTGCATGACAAACGCTCCTAACCGGGACAGTACGGTGAGACAGCACATCAGGGGAACATTTCCCCGGGAGACATCAGAGCGTACAGACGGAGAGGACCCAGAGCCAGAATGCGTACGACCGGCCCCGGCGAGACGATCATCCAGACCTCCGGCGAGGTCGCCGAGGCGCTCGCCACGGGAGCCCCCGTGGTGGCGCTCGAGACCACGATCATCTCGCACGGCCTCCCGCAGCCCCGCAACCTCCAGGTCGCGGTGGAGCTGGAGGAGCTGGTCAGGCAGGCCGGAGCCGTGCCGGCGACCATCGCCGTCCTGGACGGCGTGGCCCGGGTCGGCCTGGACGCGGGCATGCTGGAACGCGTCGCCACCGAGCCGGGCCTGCGCAAGCTCGGGTTCCGCGACCTCGCCCTGGCCGCCGCGCTCGGGGCCAGCGGCGCGACGACGGTCTCGGCCACGGCGTTCCTCGCGGCCCGGGCCGGCATCCGCGTGTTCGCCACCGGCGGCCTCGGAGGCGTGCACCGCGGCTGGACGACCGACCAGGACGAGTCCGCCGACCTGGACATGCTCGCCTCGACCCGGATCACCGTGGTCTGCGCGGGCGTGAAGTCCATCCTCGACGTGCCCGCCACCCTCCAGCGGCTGGAGACCCGCGGGGTGAGCGTCGCGGGGTACCGCACCGACGCCTTCCCCGGCTTCTACCTGCACTCCTCGGGGCTGCCGGTGGACTGGCGGCTGGAGAGCCCCGAGCAGGCCGCGGCGGTGATGCGGGCGCAGGACGGGCTCGGCGGCCCCGCGTCCGCGCTGATCGTCGCCAACCCGGTGCCGGCCGACGAGCAGCTCGACCCGGCGCTGCACGACCGGGTGCTGGCCGAGGCCCTCGCGGCGGCCGACCGCGAAGGGGTCACCGGGCAGGCGATCACCCCGTTCCTGCTCGACTTCCTGGTCCGCGGCACCGGCGGCGCCTCCCTGGAGGCGAACCTGGCCGCCGTCCGGGGCAACACCCGCCTCGCCGGCCGCATCGCCGCGGCCTGGTCCTCCGCCGCCGCCCCCGCCGTCCCCGTCCCGGCGGCGGAGGGCTGAGTGGCGGGCCTGCTCGTCATCGGGGACGCCGTCACCGACGTCGTCGCCCTGCACCGGACACCGGTGGCCACCGGCACCGACACCCCGGCCGACATCGCCGTGCGCCCGGGCGGCTCGGGGGCCAACACCGCGTCCTGGGCCGCCCACCTGGGCGCGGACGCGCGCATCCTCACCCGCGTCGGGTACGACACCGGGCAGTGGCACATCTCCGAGCTGCGCGCCGCCGGCGTACGGCCGCACGCGTCGGTGGACCCGGCGCACCCCACGGCGGTCGTGATCGCGATGGTGGACGCGAGCGGAGAACGATCCATGCTCACCAACCGGGGCGCGGGCGGGCACATCGGGCCGGCCGACTGGGACGACGCCCTGCTGGACGACGTCGGCCTGCTGCACATCTCGGGGTACACGCTGTTCGCCGAGCCGGGGCTGGACCTGGTGCGCCGCGCCGTGCGGGCGGCCCGCGGCCGGGGCGTGCCGATCAGCGTCGACCCCGCCTCGACCGGGCCGCTGCGCGCCTTCGGCCCTGACCGCTTCCTGCGCGAGACCGCCGCCGCGACGCTGATAATCCCCAACCGCGACGAGGCCCTCCTCCTGGCCGCCGGGGACGACGCACTCCCTCTCACCACCGGAGACGGCGCCCTCGCCCTGGCCGCCAAGGACGACACCGTCGCCCGGAACGCCGGGGACGACACCCTCGCCCTGACCGCCGGGGACGACGCCGTCGCCGGGAACGGCGAACGGGACCGGAGCGGCGGGCCCGGCGCCGTGGAGCGGGCGGCGGCGGCGCTGAGCGCGCGGTACGGCATGGCGGCGGTGAAGCTCGGCGCCGCCGGAGCGGTCCTGGCCGTCGGCGGGCGGGTCGTGCACCGCGCGGCGGCCG
>NZ_JBEXGT010000088.1:0-14969 GCF_040607475.1 Sphaerisporangium sp. NPDC005288
GACGACCCCGAAAGCCGCATCCGCTGGGGCCGCGTCGCCCTGGTCACCGTCGTGTCGGTCGCCTCCGCCGGCGTCATCTGGTCCCTGCTGTTCACGCCCGGAGCCCGCACCGGAGGACCCGTCGACGTCGAAGCCGCCGGCGGCACCGTCGTGATCACCGCGGGCGAGTCCCTGCCACCCCTGGTCGACTCCCCGCCCCCTCCGCCGCCCGGCGGCACCGCCGCCCCCGGGGCCAGCCCTCACGCGAGCGGGCCCGGCGCGACCCGCCCCGGCGCGGCCGTCCCGACCTCCTCGGTGCCGGTGGTGCCCCCGCCGACCAGCTCCCGCCCCACGGCGAGCCCCACGAAGACCAAGAACAAGACCTCCTCGCCGACGACCAACGACGGGCCCAACGATCCGCCGCCCCCGCCGAAGACCACCTCGTCGCCCAAGACGACCTCGCAGCCCAAGACGTCGTCCAAGCCGACCACGCAGCCGGAGGGCAAGCAGCAGGCCAGCAGCGCGCCTCCGCCTCCTCCGCCTCCTCCGTCCTTCAGCGCCTACGGCACGGTCGACGTGGGGTACGGCCGTGAGGGCATCGCTTCGATCCAATCCACAGCCGGGACCATTCAATGGAGTGCGACCGGCTCCTCCTACGTCAACGCGTCACCGGCCAGCGGCACTCTGGGCAATGGTCAGAGCGGCGCCTTCCGGGTCACGCTCGACGGCCTGGCGTCCGGGACCTCGTCCGACTGCGACAGGCAACTGAGCACCTACGTGACCATCAACTGGTCGGGCGACAACAAAGGCACCCAAGGATCCGGCAGCGTGAAGGTGACCATCACCTACAAGAAGCGCTGTCCCTAACCTCCAGGAAGAGGAGACCGCGTATGCCTCGACTCCGTAAACGTGAGTGGATCATCGCTCTCATCGCGGTGCTCTTCACGCTGACCATAGGCATCCCCACAGGTATGGCGCTCGCCGACCCGGGTGCGTCCGCCGACCCTGCTGCGAACAACGAGTGCGACGACATCCTCGGGAGCGGCACTCCCGAGTACATGTACTGCTCCTGGATGGCGAAGACCCCGAGAGACGCGCTCAACATCGTCAAGTTCTGGGCCGACAACGACGGTGAGAAGCTCAAGGAGGCCGTCCCCTATCCGGGGCCGGTGCTGTTCTGCATGGACAAGACCAACAAGGGTCCGGGCATGCAGGATTGCGCCGACAAGGACCAGGTGCTGTGCAAGTACGACCACAGCGCCGGCAAGTACGTCTGCAAGGACACCGACGGCAACGTGACCAAGCCGCCGGCCAAGGCGTGTCAGGGCGGGGAGTTCGACTGTTCCGGCGGCGGCAGTGCTTCCGGTACGCCGACGACGACCTCGGGTGAGACCACCTCGGGCGCGACGCCCGGGCCCACGAGTTCGACCCTGGCCGATCCGGACGCGCAGCCGGTGGACGATCCGAACGCCCGGACGCAAACCGATCCGCAGACCCAGACGCAGAGCGACCCGCAGACGCAGAGCGATCCGAACGGTGAGCAGGCGCCGCAGGTGGAGACCTCCAACGGGCCTCAGGACCAGGAGTCGGTGGCGCCGGAGCCCACCTCCAGCGTGACCGCGCCGCGTGCCGACCGCTCCACCGAGCCGCAGCCCGACCCCTCCACCGAGGCGCAGCCGACGACGCCGAAGGCGTCCAAGGCGCCGCTGACCGCGCCGAACGACGCGACCGGCAAGGCGGCGGCCACGGCGATCAAGCTGGGCATGCGGGTGTGGATCGAGGGCGAGCTTGCCCCGGCGTGGACGGCCGGCAAGGACCAGTTCGACGCGGCGGTCGCCTCGATGGCGGCGCAGGCGAGCCGGCCGGGTGTGGTGGGCGTGAAGTTCGCCCAGGACCTCGGCTACTGGGGCTTCAAGTCGGCCGACGACGTGCGCAGGTTCGTCAAGGAGAGCTCGGCTGCTCTGCGCGCGGCGATCCCGGCGGGCAAGCAGCTCGCGGTGGACGTGGTGGTGCCCGAGATGGGCTGCGGGGCCAACGAGCCGTGCCAGGCGGCGCTGCGCGCCAAGTATCCGCTGATCAGCCGGGCCAACGTCGAGAAGTACGTGCTGACCGGCGATGTGGACCACGTGAACGTGTCCAGCGGCCTGTTCGCCAGCGAGTACGCCAAGTACAAGATCACCCCGGACAAGGCGCTGCGCAACCAGTGGATCGGCGTGCGGGCGCGTGGCTGGGACACCCGGGTGCACGTGGGTGCCCGTGAGGTGGGTCTTGCGCACAGTGGGGCGAACAAGCTGACCGCCGCGCAGGCCGAGGCCGCGGCCAAGTTGCGCGTCGATCTGCCGTTGCAGGCGGGCGTGCAGACGGTGATGCTGTGGACCCACCGTCAGGAGTGGGACGGCGCGACCTGGCGTCTGCTGGACCAGGGCTTGGCGACCAACACCATGTGGAAGGCCCTGCAGGCCCGCAAGGGGCTCGGCCGGCTGTCGATCACCTTCGACGCCAGCGACCCGGAGAAGGGCGTCACCCAGGACCTCACCAAGCTCGCCGAGGTCTTCGACGAGGTCTACATCCACTCCCAGTGACACGTGGGCAGCGGTGTCTCGGACCGGCGAGCCCGAGACGCCGCGCTCCACGGTGAACCGGCAGACACCGCGCCCCCACGGTGAACCTGGGGGACGCCGCGTCCGCCAGGGTGAAGCGAGAGACGCCGCGCTCTCACGGTGCACCCGGAGACGCCGCGTCCGCCACGGCGAACCCGGGACACCGCTTCCCACGGTGGGACGGCACAAGACCACGGGCCCTGGCGACAGGGCCCGTGGCATGTCCGCAGGTGCCTGGTATGAAGGTCGCCGTCGTGGACGCCGCCGGCAAAGTCATCGCCACCCCGACGATCTACTCGCACGAGCGCGCGGTGCCGCTGGGAGGGGTCGATCGCCGTCCTTGGGCGCCCGCCCGGTGGCCTCGGAACCGTTCAGGCCGGGCTGGTCAGCCAGGTGTCGATGGACGTCAGCAGTTCCTTCTTGAGGCCGTCCGGGGCCGTGGAGGACCGGATCGACTGGCGGGCCAGCTCGGCGATCTCGGCGTCGCTGAAGCCGTAGACCTCGCGCGCCAGCTCGTACTGCGGCAGCAGCCGCGCGCCGAACAGCAGCGGGTCGTCGGCGCCGAGCGCGATCGGCACCCCGGCGTCGAACAGCCGCTTCACCGGGACGTCCCCGGCCCGCTGGGCGACGCCGAGGCCGACGTTGGAGGTGGGGCACACCTCGCAGGCGATCTGACGGTCGGCCAGGCGCTCCATCAGCCGTTGGGATTCGGCCGCCCGGATTCCGTGGCCGATGCGGTCGGCGTCCAGGTCGTCCACGCACTCGGCGACGCTCGCGGCGCCCGACAGCTCACCGCCGTGCGGGACGGCCAGCAGCCCGGCCCGCTTGGCGATGCGGAACGCGCCGTCGAAGTCGCGGGCCCGGGCGCGGCGCTCGTCGTTGGACAGCCCGAAGCCCACCACGCCCTTGTCGGCGTACTGCCCGGCCAGCCGGGCGAGGGTCTTGGCGTCGAGCGGGTGCCGGGTGCGGTTGGCGGCGACGATCACCCCGATGCCGACCTTGCTGGACTCCGACGCCCTGGCCGCCGCGTCGAGCACCAGTTCCAGCGTCGCGGTCACCCCGCCGAACCGCTGGGCGTACCCGGAGGGGTCGACCTGGATCTCCAGCCAGCGCGACCCCTCGGCCGCCTCGTCCTCGGCGGCCTCGCGCAGCAGCCGGTAGACGTCCTGATCGCGGCGCAGCACCGAGCGCGCTATGTCGTACAGCCGCTGGAACCGGAACCAGCCGCGCTCGTCGGTGGCCCGTAGTTTGGGCGGCCAGTCCTCCACGAGCGCGTCGGGGAGGTGGACCCCGTGGTCGCGCGCGAGCTCCAGCAGGGTGGAGTGCCGCATGGAGCCGGTGAAGTGCAGGTGAAGATGCGCCTTCGGAAGTTCGTCGAGCGGGCGTGCCATTTCCATATCTTGCCGTACCGCGCCGGCGCGGTGGTCCCGCACCGCCTCTCAACCTCGCGGTGGGTCGGTGCGTTGGGGAGGACGAAAGGGGACTCGCCATGACGGAAGAAGACGAAGCGGCCTTCGACGAATTCCTGGCCGCCCGGAGCACCGCCCTGCTCCGCACGGCCATCCTCGTCTGCGGCGCGTCGATCCACGACGCCGAGGACCTGGCGCAGGGCGCGCTGGAGAGGGTCTACCGGCACTGGCCGAGGATCCGGCACGACAACCCGGAGTCCTACGCCAGGCGGGTCGTGGTCAACGCGGCCATCTCCCGGGCACGGCGGCGCAAGGTGATCCAGGAGATCACCTTCGCCCGTCCTCCCGAGCTGGAGGCGCCGCAGCCGGACCTCGACACGCGCGACGCCCTGCTCGCCGAGCTGCGCCGCCTGCCGGCGCGCATGCGCGCGGTCGTGGTCCTGCGCTACTGGGAGGACCTGTCGGAGGCCGAGACCGCCGCGCTGCTGGGCTGCTCGGCCGGGACGGTGAAGAGCCAGGCCGCACGCGGCCTGGCCAGGATGCGGGCGCGCATGGGCGCCCTGGACGGAACGTCGGTGTGAAATCGGAGGAAAGGTGCGGTATGAACGTGGAAGAAGCGCTCAAGGAAGCCATGTCCGCCCACGTCGCGGACGTCCGCGCGCCGGCGATGATGGGCCAGGCGGTGCGGCGCAGGCACCGCGCGCACCTCACGCGGTTCCGCACGGCCGGGGCCGCCGCGCTGACCGTGCTGGTGGCGGGCTCCTTCCCCGCCTACACGGCGCTGACGTCAGGGCCGGCCCCGGCTCCGGCTCCGAGCCTCGGGGGCCCGGCCGCCGCGCCGTCCGACCCGGCGGCCGTGCCATCCGATGAATCCACGGCGGTGGCTTCGCAGAGCCCTTCGGCCGGTGTGGACGCCGGGTCACCGGCACCGGCGACGAGCGCTACCGCCGGTGCCTCGCCGATCTTCCCCGATGGCCAGTTGGCGAGCCAGCCCCAGGACCTGGGGGATCTCGGTGACGGGCGGGCCTTCGGCGGTGTTCGGGTGGACTATCTGCCCGAGCGCCTCCAATGGGGGAAATGGTCGGGCAAGAACGGTTTCGGGGAGACCAGTTACACGACTTCGTGGGACGAGCCGGGTGCCCTTCCCGGCATGTACGGCGTGCAGATGATCGTCTTCGAGGGCGACGCGTCAAAGCGCGTGAAGGCTCTCCTGCATGACCACCGGAACAGCGAGGATGCCGAGCGGGTCGAGGTGCACGGCGCACAGGGCGTCATCGCCAAGCTCGGGGAGGGGTCCGAGATCGACGATGACATGGGCACGTCCACGATCCTCTGGATGCTCAAGCCCGATCTCGCGGTGGAGGCCATGATCAGCCCCACCCTGGCCGAGAGGCTCGGTCCCAAGGGCGTCGTGCGCGAGCTCAAGAGGATCGCCGACGGCGTCCACGCCACCGGCTGACCGAACGCCCCTGAACAGACCAAGGCCCCAGGCCAATGTGGCCCGGGGCCTCCACTCGTGCCGTGACCGGGGATGCGCACCGGTCACCCGCCGTACGGCGGCGCCGACTTCGCCGCCCCCACCTCCCGCCGTACCGGCGCCGGTGGGAGCGGCCCTGGGGAGCGGGGCTTTTCATCTCGGCGCGGGGTGGTGAGGGGGTTTCGCCGTAGGTCGGTCAGTGGGCCTCGGACAGGAGCTTGGCGAGGCGGCTGACGCCTTCCGCGAGGTCGTCGTCGCCGAGGGCGTAGGACAGGCGGAAGTAGCCGGGGGTGCCGAAGGCCTCGCCGGGGACCAGGGCGACCTCGGCCTCCTCGAGGATCAGCTCGGCGAGCTCGGCGGACGTGGACGGGCGCCGGCCGCGGAGCTCCTTGCCCAGGATGGCCTTGACCGACGGGTATGCGTAGAACGCACCGAACGGCTCGGGGCACAGGACGCCGGGGATCTCGTTGAGCATGCGCACCATGGTCTGCCGCCGCCGGTCGAACGCCTCGCGCATGCGCGCCACGGCCGAAAGGTCGCCCGAGACCGCCGTCAAGGCCGCCGCCTGCGCGACGTTGGAGACGTTGGAGGTGGCGTGCGACTGCAGGTTGGTGGCGGCCTTCACGACGTCCTTCGGGCCGATCATCCAGCCCACGCGCCAGCCCGTCATGGCGTAGGTCTTGGCGACGCCGTTGAGCACCACGACGTTGTCGCGCAGCTCGGGGACGGCGGTGGCGATGCTGGTGAAGGCCACGCCGCCGTACACCAGGTGTTCGTAGATCTCGTCGGTGACGACCCACAGGCCGTGCTCCGCGGCCCAGCGGCCGATCTCGGCCACCTGGTCGGGGGAGTAGACCGCGCCGGTCGGGTTGGACGGCGACACGAACAGCAGGACCTTGGTGCGCTCGGTGCGCGCGGCCTCGAGCTGGTCGACCGAGGCGAGGTAGCCGGTGGTCTCGTCGGTCACCACGTCGACCTGGACGCCGCCCGCGAGCTTGATCGCCTCAGGGTAGGTCGTCCAGTAGGGGGCCACCACCAGCACCTCGTCGCCCGGGTCGAGCAGCGTGGCGAACGCCTCGTAGACGGCCTGCTTGCCGCCGTTGGTGACCAGCACCTGCGAGGCGTCGACCTCGAAGCCGGAGTCGCGCCGCGTCTTGTCGGCGATGGCCTGCTTGAGCTCGGGAAGACCGCCGGCCGGCGTGTACTTGTGGAACCGCGGGTTCCGGCACGCCTCGACGGCCGCCTCGACGATGTAGTCGGGCGTCGGGAAGTCCGGCTCGCCGGCTCCGAACCCGATGACCGGACGGCCGTCCGCCTTCATCGCCTTGGCCTTGGCGTCGACGGCCAGCGTGGCGGACTCTGAGATGGCGGAAATGCGCGCTGAGATGCGAGGACGGGTCATGCCTTCCATGCTTCCAGACGTCTCCCACCGCCGCCGCCCTATATCCGTGAACTGGACAAGCGGTGTCCGTCATGACGTGTCGCACGAGTTGGTTCGACGTGAGGCGCATTCACCCGTACACTTCTGCAACTAGTGAGCGACGTACCCCCGACCGCTCGGGGTAAGGTGGTTCACGGCAGAGGGCACTAGCGCAATTGGTAGCGCACCGGTCTCCAAAACCGGCGGTTGGGGGTTCGAGTCCCTCGTGCCCTGCGGAGTGCGGTCCGCGCACCGATGGCGTGTATGCCGCCGAAAGTTGCGTAGGAACGACGGATCAGGTGAGGACTGTGGCGATCGACACACGCGGCGAGGCCGCCGACAGGCCGAGTAAGCCGTCCGGCCAGACCGTTAAGAAGCGCACCTCTCCCGCACTTTTCTACCGGCAGATCATCGCCGAGCTTCGCAAGGTGATCTGGCCGACGCGCAAGGATCTGATCTCTTACACCACGGTGGTCCTCGTCTTTGTCTTGATCATGGTCGGGCTCGTGGCGGGGATAGACTTCTTGCTCACGCAGGGTGTGCTGGCGGTCTTCGGCGGAGCCTGAGCCGGCCGCCGCGCGACAGCCGTCCCCGGCGGGTCGGTGGCCGTCTTGAACGGCGGCCCCCCGCTGACGGGCGGCTGCACGTCCTTGTAGGGCGTCAAAGATCGCAACATCATCGACGAGAGAAGAAAGAGTCACCGTGTCCGAGTCCCCACTGTCGGCTGGCGCATCCCACGAGGAGTGGGAGGGCGAGCCGGAAGAGGCGATCGAGATCACCGACGAGTCCGGCGAGGCCCCTGAGGCCGCGGATGACGCCGACGAGTCCGGTGATGCCGACGAGTCAGGCGAGGCCGTTGAGCCCGAGGCTCCGGTCGGCGCCGTTGACGAAGACGGTGATCTCGTTCCCGATGTCGACCCTGTCGAAGAGTTCAAGCGCTCCATGCGGGGCCTGCCCGGCGAGTGGTACGTCATCCACTCCTACGCCGGTTACGAGAACCGCGTGAAGTCCAACATCGAGACCCGCACCCAGTCGCTCAACATGGAGGACTACCTCTTCCAGGTCGAGGTGCCGGTTCACACCGTCACCGAGATCAAGGGCGGCAAGCGCACCCCGGTCAAGGAGCGCGTGCTCCCCGGCTACGTGCTGGTGCGCATGGAGCTGACCGACGAGTCCTGGTCCGCGGTGCGCAACACGCCCGGCGTGACCGGCTTCGTGGGCCTGTCCAACCGGCCGAGCCCGCTGAGCCTGGACGAGGTCGCCAAGCTGCTCGCGCCCGAGCCGACCGAGCAGACCAAGACGACCGCCGCCAAGGCCGCGGCCGCCACCGTCGACTTCGAGGTCGGCGAGTCGGTCACCGTCATGGACGGCCCCTTCGCCACGCTGCCCGCGACGGTCAGCGAGATCAGCGCCGAGTCGCAGAAGCTC
Source organism: Sphaerisporangium sp. NPDC005288 (assembly GCF_040607475.1). NCBI lineage: Bacteria > Bacillati > Actinomycetota > Actinomycetes > Streptosporangiales > Streptosporangiaceae > Sphaerisporangium > Sphaerisporangium sp. NPDC005288. The sequence continues at coordinate 8,314 of NZ_JBEXGT010000088.1, forward strand.
AAGGTGCTGGTCTCGATCTTCGGTCGCGAGACGCCGGTCGAGCTGTCGTTCAACCAGGTCTCCAAGATCTGACGCCCGTCCAGGTCCTGGCGATCTGGCGGCGCGCATACACTGATAAGTCGTCCCGCGGGCCGGCCGTTCGAGCGGCCGCGGGGTTGGTCCCGAGGGAGCACGGCCGTCTGGCCCTCGCCTGCCCTCGGGGGGCTTCCACGCCCTGTGGGAGTTTCACAGGAGTTCAGGACCCGGAGTAGGACAATGCCTCCTAAGAAGAAGATCGCGGCTCTGGTCAAGGTCCAGCTTCCCGCTGGCCAGGCCACGCCCGCGCCGCCCGTCGGTACCGCCCTCGGTCCCCACGGCGTCAACATCATGGACTTCGTCAAGCAGTACAACGCTGCGACCGAGGCCCAGCGGGGCAACATCATCCCCGTCGAGATCACCATCTTCGAAGACCGCAGCTTCACCTTCGTCACCAAGACGCCGCCGGCGCCTGAGCTGATCAAGAAGGCCGCGGGCGTCGACAAGGCCAGCGCCAACCCGCACCGCGACAAGGTGGGCAAGCTCACCAAGGACCAGCTGCGCCAGATCGCCGAGACGAAGATGCCCGACCTCAACGCCAACGACATCGAGGCGGCCGAGAAGATCATCGCCGGCACCGCCCGGTCGATGGGCATCACCATCGCCGACTGATCCGCGCCGCGGGTCGAGGCACGACAGACACAGTGGGAGGGCCACGCGCTGGCCCGTCACCACGGGCTCCAGAAGGAGAAGCAGTGAAGCGCAGCAAGACCTACCGCAAGGCGGCCGAGCAGATCGACCACGAGGCGCTGTACAGCCCGGTCGACGCCGCCAAGATCGCCAAGGCCAGCTCGGTCACCAAGTTCGACGCCACCGTCGAGGTGGCCCTGCGGCTGGGCGTCGACCCCCGCAAGGCCGACCAGATGGTCCGCGGCACCGTCAACCTCCCGCACGGCACCGGCAAGACCGCCCGGGTCCTGGTCTTCGCCACCGGTGACCGTGCCGAGGAGGCCCGCGCCGCGGGCGCCGACATCGTCGGCGCCGACGAGCTGATCGAAGAGATCGCCAAGGGCAACCGCCTCAACGAGTTCGACGCCGTCGTGGCCACGCCCGACCTCATGGGCAAGGTCGGCCGCCTCGGCCGCGTGCTCGGCCCGCGCGGTCTCATGCCGAACCCCAAGACCGGCACCGTCACCCCCGCGGTGGCCAAGGCCGTGACCGAGATCAAGGGCGGCAAGATCGAGTTCCGCGTCGACCGGCACGCGAACCTCCACTTCATCATCGGCAAGGTGTCCTTCCCCGAGCGCCAGCTCCTGGAGAACTACGCCGCCGCGCTGGACGAGATCGTGCGTCTCAAGCCGTCCGCGGCCAAGGGGCGCTACCTCAAGAAGGTCACCTTCTCCACGTCGATGGGCCCGGGCATCCCGGTGGACCCGAACGTGACGCGGGGGATCACCGCCGAGCTGGACGCCTGAGGTCCTCCTCGCGCCATCGGGCGAGCGGCGCGCACCGTGCCGCCGCCTGACGGGCACAACCTGAGAACCACCTGAGAAAGGCCCGCACACAGTGCGGGCCTTTCTTCTTTACGTTTTCGCTTTCCTCGCAGGTGAACCCCCGTTTCTCCGTCATGCGCGCTTCCAGGGCCGGTAATCGATGCTCATACTCCGCCGCACGGGGTAGGGGCAGCACGTAGGGTAAAAATTACTTATGGGGGATACAGAAGGGTTACCTAGTGAACCGGCGAATGACACCCGCGATCGCGGCCGTGGGCTCGGCCATGCTCCTCGCGGTATCGGCATGTGGTCAGGCATCGCAGAAGCCGGCCGAGTCCCTCGGCGCGGTTCAGCTCTCCGCGGCTGAGTCCCTTCAGCACAGCGCCGAGAGCGCTCAGGACGTGACGTCCTACAACGCCCAGCTCGCACTGGACTTCAGCGCCCCGAACGAGGGCGCGGGGTCGGTCAAGGGCTCCATGGTGGTCCACCAGAAGCCCCAGCTCGCCTCCGACGTGACGCTGGACACCATCAACGTCCGCGGGCAGAACATCCCCGGCGGCGTGCGCGTCATCCTCGTCGGGCAGACGGCCTACATCAAGGTCGACATGCTCAACAAGCTGGTCGGCGGCAGCAAGCCGTGGATCAAGCTCGACCTGGCCAGGGCCGGGCAGAACGCCGGCGTGGACGTCGACCAGTTCCTGTCCCAGGCCCAGCAGATCGACCTGCAGACCAGCGTGCGGATGCTGACCAGCTCCAAGGACGTCGCCAAGGTCGGCTCCGAGACCGTCGGCGGCGTCGACACCACGCACTACAAGGGCACCTTCACGGTGGCCGAGGCGGTCAAGCTGCTGTCGCCCGAGATGCAGAAGCGCGTCCAGGGGCAGCTGACCAACGTCAAGGACATGAAGTTCGACACCTGGATCGACGCGCAGAGCCTCCCGCGCAAGGTGGAGATGAACGGCGGCGCCGGCGACGGCGTGTTCAAGCTGACGTCCACGTTCACCTCCTTCAACCAGGCCGCGGAGGTCACCGCACCCCCGGCCGACCAGGTGGGCGACCTCCCGCAGAACCTCAACGGGCTCAACGGGACGGGCGCCACCGGCACCACCGGAAGCTGACCGTCACGGGTCGCGCTCCGCGCTACTCCTCCGCGAGTTGGCGCGGAGCGCGAAGCCCGGGTACAGTGTTCACGCCGAAGACCGCCGGTCGTCGCCGAGCCCGTTATGGCTCGGTGGCCCAAGGATCCACTGTGGTGGATGGCCTGCGCAGGTGTGATGTGAGTTTCCATATGGCTGCTCGCGCGGATCCTTTTCCCGCGTGACCTCTGTGTGTGAGCCCCGTGCGCCTGCGCCGGGGCTTGTTCTCATTTACGGACTCCTGGGCCCTTCGCCGGTGGCACATCTGGAAGGAGGCCCATGGCGAGGGCGGAAAAGGCGACCGCGGTTGCCGAGCTCAAAGAACACTTTGAGAGCTCCAGCGCCGCTGTCCTGACCGAGTACCGCGGTCTCACCGTGGCGCAGCTCAAGCAGCTGCGCGTCACGCTCGGTGGGAATGCGAAGTTCGCCGTGGCGAAGAACACGCTGTCCAAGATCGCGGCCAACGAGGCCGGGGTCACCTCCCTGGACAATCTGTTCCAGGGTCCGACCGCGATCGCGTTCGTCAGTGGCGACGTGGTCGAGGCGGCCAAGGGTCTGCGTGACTTCGCCAAGGCCAATCCCCTCCTGGTCATCAAGGGTGGTGTCGTCGACGGCAAGTCGATGACCCCGGCCGAGATCGCGACGCTCGCCGACCTCGAGTCGCGCGAGATCCTGCTCGCGAAGCTGGCCGGCGCGCTGAAGGCGAAGCAGTCTCAGGCCGCCGCCACGTTCAACGCGCTGCCCACCCAGCTGGCCCGGCTCGTCGAGGCCCTGCGCGAGAAGCGCGGGGAGACCGGCGGCACGGAGGCCGGCGCGGACGCCGCCGCGGACGCCGCCGAGTAGTTCCGGCGCGGAAGCGACCAAAGCAGGGGATTGCGGCGCATACCGCGGTCCGATTCACGTTTTGCAATTCATATGGAGGAACCACCCATGGCGAAGCTCAGCACCGACGAGCTGCTCGACGCGTTCAAGGAGATGACCCTCCTTGAGCTGTCCGACTTCGTGAAGCTCTTCGAGGAGACCTTCGACGTCAAGGCCGCCGCTCCGGTGGCCGTGGCCGCCGCCCCCGGCGCCGGTGGTGGCGCCGCCGCCGCCGAGGAGGCCGAGGAGCAGGACGAGTTCGACGTCATCCTCGAGGCCGCCGGCGACAAGAAGATCCAGGTCATCAAGGAGGTCCGCGCGCTCACCAGCCTCGGCCTCAAGGAGGCCAAGGACCTCGTCGACGGGGCTCCCAAGCCGCTGCTCGAGAAGGTCAACAAGGAAGCCGCTGAGAAGGCCAAGGCCGCCCTGGAGGGCGCCGGCGCCACCGTCACCGTCAAGTGACCTCACGCGTCTCGAAGCTCCACCTGAGCGTCTGAAAGCTCGCGCGCGAGCGTTCAAGCTCTGCAAGGAAGGGGCGGTCCACCCTGGTGCCGGGTGGTCCGTCCCTTTCTGGTTTTCCGCGCGACTTGCGGCTGTCCGGGTCCTTCTTCCTGTCCCAGTGACCCGTTCCGTCCTGCCGCGGACCTTTCCGGCCTGTCCTGTACGGGCAAAGAGGATGATCGCCCATTTGGATCTTGATACCGGGTTATGATCCGGCGAACCGCCGGGCGGCCGGGGACCGGGTCCGGCGCGTCCGTGCCGTCGTGGCGCCGAGCGGCGCACGGTCAGGGCGATCGGAGGGAACAGGTGGCGCTGCACGCGGCTCGCTCCCCCCGCAGGAGGCGCCTTGTGGTGCTCCTGGCGCTGGTCGCGCTCGTCGCCGCGCTGGGCGCCGCGTGGGTGCGCGTCGGCGACGACCTCGACCAGGCGCGGGCGGTGGCACACGACCGCTTGGCCGCCGTCCAGGCCGCCAAGCGGTACGCGCTGAACCTCATGGCCGTGGACTACCGCACGATCGACCGCGACGTCCAGCGGGTGATGGACACCTCCACGGGCCAGGCGCGCGAGCAGTTCGCCCGGGAGGCCGGCAATCTGAAGGAGGCGACCCGCCGGAACAAGGCCGTGCAGACGGGCGTCGTGCGCGCCGCGGGGCTCGCCTCCATGAACGACCGGCGCAGCGCGGCGCGGGTGCTGGTCGTGGCCGACTCGGTGATCCGCTGGGACCAGGTCAAGACCGCCCCGCAGGAGCGCTTCTACCGCTGGAACATCGAGGTGAGCAAGGTGGGACAGGGCTGGGCGGCCTCGAGCCTGGAGCCGGTCGAGTGACCGGCGAGGGCGGCCTGAGGTCCCCTGAGGGGGCCGTGGCGTCCCGCTCCCGGTCGTGGCGATTCCTCGCCGCCGTCACGCTCCTCGGCCTTCTGGCGGCCGTTCTGGCCGTCCTGACGGTCCTCGCCTATCTGAGGCTGCGCGAGTTGCGCGACAGCGAGTCCGCGGCGGCCGACGCGACCGCCGCGGCGCGGGCCTACGCGCCGGACATGCTGTCCTACGACTACCGCACGATCGAGGCCGACCTCGCCCGGGCCAAGGGGTACGCCACCGGCGACCTGGCCGCCCACTATGGGGAGCTGACGCGGGTCCTGGCCCCCGTGGTCAGGCGCGAGCAGACCGTGCAGCAGGCGGCGGTGGTCGCCGCGGCGGTGGAATCGGCGACGCCCGACCGGGTTCAGGTGTTGCTGTTCATGAACATGGGAACGTCAAAGCTGGTGCCGGGCGAGAAACGGCCCCAGAGGCAGGTCCTGCACAATCGCGCCCGGTTCGTGCTGGTCAGAGGCCAGGAGCACTGGCTGGTGTCGGAGCTGTCGACGCTGATCGGCAACGCTCCCGGCGGCTGAGATCCACGGCGGTGGGACGGCCGTGCGGCGTGGCGCGTTATTAAATCGTTAGTAAAGCTTGGGTTTGAGCATCGCGCGGGTTGGGCATGACAAAGGGCACGACAGTGTCGTGAGGCGGCAAGCCTTCGATCCTCCGTGTGACTGAGCGTTAGCCGATCCGCAGCGCGGGTATCGTCTGGCCCGGCTGGCCGCTCCGTCTCCAGAGGGGAGAAAACCCAGCGTGACGGGGCTTGGTCGCCTCGAATGTGGGTCTACGGGCTTGACGTTTCGGCGCTGACGGGCGATGCTGCGTCCAGTGTGGGTGCGCAGAGCGAGACTGAGTGGACAGGTGTATGCCCATCGGCTACACTGCCCCTTTGCGCTGCCCTTTGACGACCCGCTTCTCTAGGTAACTTTGATGCATGGTCGTCTGGCGTGCGTGTAGTCAGTCCGCGAGCCCTCGGAAGGACATCTGTTGGCAGCCTCGCGCAACGCCTTCGCCGTACCCGCTGGTCCCCGCCGCGTCTCTTTCGCGCGCATTCAGGAGCCGCTCGAAGTTCCCGATCTTCTCGCCCTGCAGACCGAGTCGTTCGACTGGTTGCTCGGCAACGAGAAATGGCGGTCGCGGGTCGAGGCGGCTCGCCAGGCCGGGCGCAAGGACGTTCCGGCCCAGTCCGGTCTCGAAGAGATCTTCGAGGAGATCAGTCCCATCGAGGACTTCTCCGGAACGATGTCCTTGTCGTTCCGCGACCACCGGTTCGAGCCGCCCAAGTACTCCGTCGATGAGTGCAAAGACAAGGACATGACCTTCTCCGCCCCGATGTTCGTCACGGCGGAGTTCATCAATAACACCACCGGTGAGATCAAGAGCCAGACGGTGTTCATGGGCGACTTCCCGCTCATGACCTCCAAGGGCACCTTCATCATCAACGGCACCGAGCGTGTCGTGGTCTCCCAGCTGGTGCGGTCCCCCGGTGTCTACTTCGACCGTTCGGTCGACAAGACCTCCGACAAGGACCTGTACGGCTGCAAGGTGATCCCCTCGCGCGGTGCGTGGCTCGAGTTCGAGATCGACAAGCGCGACAGCGTCGGTGTGCGCATCGACCGCAAGCGCAAGCAGGCCGTCACCGTCCTGCTGAAGGCCCTCGGCTGGACCAACGACCAGATCCTCGAGCGGTTCGGCCAGTACGAGTCGATGCGCGCCACCCTGGAGAAGGACCACACCTCCGGCCAGGACGACGCCCTGCTCGACATCTACCGCAAGCTGCGCCCGGGCGAGC
>NZ_JBEXGT010000089.1:0-10432 GCF_040607475.1 Sphaerisporangium sp. NPDC005288
CACGCCGCGCACGCCGCGCACGCTGCCCAGGCGGCCAAGGTGGCCGAGGCGGCCGTGGTGCTTCGGAGCGGGGAACCACAGGTCGCGTTGCGCGGCGACCGGCTCTTAACGCCCCGGCTGGAGCGGGCCCGCCTCGGCGAGGAGCCCGTGGCGGCCTGGCCGGTCGATGGGACCACGCTGATCACCGGCGGCACCGGCGGGCTGGGCGCCCTGATGGCCCGGCACCTGGTCGCCGTACACGGCGTGCGACATCTGCTGCTGATCTCCCGCCGCGGCCTGGACGCCCCCGGCGCCGCCGAACTACGCGACGAACTGACCGGACAAGGCGCCGAGGTCACCATCGCCGCCTGCGACGTGGCCGACCGGGACGCCCTCACCGCACTACTGGAGGAGATCCCCGGCACCCACCCCCTGCGCGCCGTCGTACACACCGCGGGGACGAGCGCGAACGCGGTCCTCGCCGATCTCACGCCCGAGCTGGTCGACCAGGTGGCCGGGCCCAAGGCGGACGCCGCCTGGCACCTGCACGAACTCACCCAGAAGCATGACCTGGCCGAGTTCGTGCTGTTCTCCTCGTCGGCATCGCTGGTGGACAACCCCGGCCAGGGGAACTACGCGGCGGCCAACGCCTTCCTCAACGCCCTGGCCGAGCACCGCCGGGCGGCGGGCTTGCCGGCGCGGACGCTGGCCTGGGGCCTGTGGGGCGGCGAGGCGGGCATGCAAAGCCGGCTGCGCGACGACGACCTGGCCCGAATCCGCCGCTGGGGCATGCTGCCGCTGCCGGTGGACGCGGGGCTGGCGTTGTTCGACGCGGCGCGGCGCGCGGACGCCGCCGTGCTGGCGCCGATCCGGCTGGACCCGGCCGCTGTGCGCGCCCGCGCGGACGGCGTTCCCGCGCTGCTTCAAGACCTGGCACCGGCAGTACGACGCACGGCGGCGGCGCCGTCGGGCGGGAACGAGCTGGAACCGCTGGCCGCACTGGGCCCCGAGGAGCGCCGGGAGCGCCTGGTCGAGCTGGTCCGCAGGCGGGTGGCCCAGGTGCTCGGATACGCGGACCTGCAGCCCGTGGAGCCGGAGTCGGACCTGGTCGGACTTGGTCTGGACTCACTCGGCGCCATGGAGTTGCGCAACGCGCTCAACTCGGACACCGGTGTCCGTCTGCCGGCCACCGCCGCCTTCGACTATCCGACGGTCAGCGCGCTGGCCCGGGTGCTGGCCGAGGAGATCGCTCCGGTTGCCGTCGCCGCGGCGCCCCGCGTGCCGGCCGGTGAGGTCGCGGCGGCCAACGGCCACGCCCGGCCCGGACCCGCCATGGCGGTCGGCGAGGGACCGGCCACACAGGACCTGCCGCGTGCGGCGGAGACGTTGAGCGGCCTGTTCCGCGCGGCGGCCGCCGCCGGCAAGATCGAGGAGGGGATGGTGCTGCTGCACGCCGCCGCCGCGGTACGTCCCCAGTACGGCGCGGCCGACGCCCCGGCCCGCACCCCGGTGGTGCTGGCCTCCGGCCCGCGCCGGCCGCGGCTGTTCTGCCTGAACTCCCCGATGGCCTTCGGCGGGCCGCACCAGTTCGTCCCGCTGGCCGCGGAGTTCCGCGATGTGCGTGACCTCGCCGTGCTGCCGGTGCCGGGGTTCGTCCGGGAGGAGAGCCTGCCGGCCTCACTGGACGACCTCGTGCACGGGCTGGCCCGAGCGGTGACCGGCGGCGCCGAGGTCGCCGCGGAGCCGTACGCGCTGGTCGGGTACTCCGCCGGCGGGGTGTTCGCGCACGCGCTCGCGGGCGCGATGGCGGAAGCCGGCCAGGGCCCGGCCGCGGTGATCCTTCTCGACACGCACGTCCCCGGGGCGGGGGAGAGCGCCCGTGTCTGGTCGTCGATCGTGGGCGGACTGCTCGATCGGGAGGCCGTATTCGGCCCGTTCACCGCCGCCCGGCTGTCGGCGATGGGCTGGTACGCCGCGCTGCTCTCCCAGTGGCGGCCGGTCGAACTGGCGGCGCCGACGCTGTTCGTCCGCGCCGCCCACGGGGTGGCGACCCCCGGCGGGACCACCACGGCCGTCGGCGTGGGCTGGTCTCCGGTCCTCACCCCCGGTACGGCGGTGCGCGAGGTGGCCGCCGACCACTTCAGCATCCTGGAGTCCGAGGCGCGGCAGACCGCCGCCGTGATCGAGGAATGGCTGGCTCAGACGCTCGGGTGAGTGTGAGTCACCCGGATGGCCGGGTGAGACGTCCGGGTGAGTGTGAGTCACCCGGATGGCCGGGTGAGATGTCCGGGTGAGTGTGAGTCACCCGGATGGTCGGGTGAGATGTCCGGGTGAGTGTGAGTCACCCGGATGGTCGGGTGAGATGTCCGGGTGAGTGTGAGTCACCCGGATGGCCGGCTCAGACGTCCAGGCGAGTGTGGCTCACCTGGACAGCGCGATGAGCGCGTCGGTCACCTCGGCCACCTGGTCGTCCAGGTAGAAGTGTCCCCCGGGGAAGACCCGCAGGTCGAAGTCGCCGGTGGTGTTCCGGCGCCAGGCGCGTGCCTCCTCGACCGTGGTCTTCGGGTCGTCGTCGCCGACGAAGACGACCAGCGGGCAGCCGACCGCGGCGTCCGCGGCGCACTGGTAGGTCTCCACTGCCCGGTAGTCGGCGCGCAGCGCCGGCAGCACCATCTCGAACAGCTCCGGGTCCTGGAGGAACACCGGGTCGGTGCCGCTGAGCCGGCGGAGTTCGGCCGCCACGCCGGCCGGGTCCCGCTGGTGCACCCACTCGTCGCGGTAGGTGGACGGGGCGCGCCGGCCGGAGGCGATCAGCGCGTGCGGCGCCGCGCCGCGCCGCTCGAGGAGCAGGGCGAGTTCGAAGGCCACGACCGCGCCCATACTGTGCCCGAACAGCAGCGTGGGCCGCCCGTCGTCGGGAAGCGCATCGGCGACGCCCGCGGCCAGCTGGCGCACGTCGGTCAAGAGCGGCTCGTGCCGGCGCTCCTGCCGGCCCGGGTACTGCACCGTGTGGGCGTCCAGCGCCGGATGCAGCGCGGCGGACAGCTTGAAGTAGGCGCTGGCCGCGCCGCCGGCGTGCGGCAGTAAGATCACCCGCGCCGGGGCGTCCGGCGCGGGGTGAAATCGCTTGATCCAACGCTCGTCCACAACGCTCCTTCTGCCGTGATTCGTTCGCCGCCTCCCTGGTGAGCCCGGTGAGGACCGGCGATCACCCGCGGCCGGACGCCGCGGGCACCAGAGTGACGACGCTTTCGGTGTTCCGCGCGACCGCGGCCGGGCTGTACAGCAGCGGCACTTGGGCGCCGGAGCTCCAGGCGGCGGCGAGGTCCGCGTAGTGCGGGCTCGCCGGGTCCCCGGACTGCCCGGGGGCGCTCACGAAGGTGGAGTTGTCCCAGGCTCCGACGTCCAGCACCATCCTGTACGCGGCGCCGGACACCGACCGGTAGGCCCCCGGGTAGTACGTCGAGGCGTCCACCGTGGTCGCGGAGCCGCCCCGGGGGATCGGGCCCACGTGCTCGCCGAGCGGGTGGGAGAACAGCGCCTGGTGCAGGCTTCCCCAGCGCCAGGCGGCCGGGTCGGCGCCGAGCCGGCCGCGGACCTCGGCGTAGGCCGCGCGCAGCGTCTGCTGCACGAGCCGGTCCCGCACCGCGGCGCCGTCCGGTCCGAACCAGCGGTCCGGCCGCTCCAACGCGTCGATCACCTGCCGGATGTCGGCGTGCGGCACCCGGGCGGCCACCGCCGGGGAGACGAACTGGGAGAGGAACGCCGGGCCGAGACGCCCGGAGAGCCAGGGCTCGAACAGCGCCGCGCCGGGGGAGTCGACGCTCGCCGTGCCGTCGTAGTCGCGCAGGAGCCGCAGCGCGGCCGCGGTGTCCGGGTCGTCACCGGCCGGGATGTCGCGCAGAGCCGCGACGATGCGCCGGGCGTACTCGTCGACCTTGTCGAACTGGAGTCGCGCCATCTCCGACAAGGTGTGCCGGGTCGAGCCGGACAGCACGTCCACGATGCGCTCCTTGCGCGCGGCCGGCTCCCACTCGTAGCCGACGCGCACCGGGTGCCCCGATGGCATGTTGTACTCGTTCGCCGAGGCGACGATGCCGCTTTTGGGGTTGCTCACCCTGGGCAACTCGGCGCCGTCGTAGAAGCCGTCCCATTCGTAGCGGCCGTCGCCGGGCACCGGCAGCAGTCCGTCGTATCCCGGCCGCCGGGGGACCAGGGCGCCGGGCACCCAGCCGATGGCGCCCGAGGTGTCGGCGTAGACCAGGTTCTCCGGCGGGGCGCCCCAGCGCCGCACCCGGGCGGTGAACTCGGGGAAGCTCCGCGCGGTCATGGCGTCGAGACCGGTGAGGTACGGCGCCGTGCCCGGCTCCGACCAGGCGGTGCGCAGGCCGAACGCGAGGCCCCGGTCGGCGTCCACCTTGAGCACCGGGCCGTGCCGGGAGAAGGTCAGCTCCACCTGACGGGGCGTCGAGCCGGCCACCGGCACCTCCTCCCGCACCGTGGTGAAGGGCACCCAGCGGCCACGGTAGAAGTAGCGGCCGGGGTCGTCGGGGTCCAGGCGGTACACCTGAAGGTCTTCCTGGTCCGCGGAGAAAACGGTGAGCGCGAAGGCGGCGCGGTCGTTGTGTCCCATGGAGATGCCGGGCAGCTCCGGCTCGCCGGCGCCGATCACGTCCAGGCCGGGCGCGGACAGGTGGGCGACGTAGCGCAGCGCCGGCGCCGTGGTGGCCCGATGCGGATCCCCGGCGAGGATCGGCCGGCCGGTGGCGGTACGCGACGGCGCGAGCGCCCAGGCGTTCGACCCTCCGGGCGACGACGACGGCGGCGCCGACCGTACCGCCACGCCGTCGAAGGTGACCGGCGTGGTCCCGAGCAGGTAGGTGTCGAGCACGTCCACGGGCACGGCGCACGGGTCGAGGCCGTCCGGCACCTGGGGTTCGTGCGCGGGTTCCAGACGGATGAGGGCCCGGACGGCGGGTTGCCCACCGGAGCACATGGCGGCCGCGAGCAACATCTCGGGGTAGGCGTTGAGCGCCAGCCCGTGGCTGCGGATCCGCACCACGTCCTCAGGGGCCCAGTGGTCCGGCCGGTGGCCCAGCCGGCGGAACTCCGGCGGCAACGCCTCCGGGTGAGCGTTGACCCAGTCGACGTAGGCGTTGACGCCTTGGACGAACGCGGTCACGGCGCGGCGCGTGCCCGGCCCGTAGGCGGCCCACTCCCGCTGGATGTCCCCGCGGTACAGGAAAAGCCGGGCGGCCCGGTCCTTGTCGACGTAACGAGGCCCGAAGGCGGCCGACAGCAGGCCGAGTCCGCGCCGCCGCCACAGGTCGAGCTGGAACAGCCGGTCCCGCGCGGCGTTGTACCCCTGCGCCAGGAATACGTCGTCGGTGTTGCGCGCGTACAGGTGCGGGACCCCCCAGCGGTCCACCACCAGCCGTACCGGCTCGCGCAGCCCCGGGACCTCGCGCGTGGCGGCGTCTCCCGTGTCCCCCGCCGCCCGCTCCGGAGCGGCCGGCGTGAGTGAGAGCACCGCGGCGACGATCACGGCGACGGCACGGCGTGAAGCGACGATCCGCACCGCCGGACCTCCTCCTGGAGACGTCAATGTGGAGTGATTCTCGTCGCCGCGGGAGACCGGGTCAGCCCCTACCTTCCCCTAATCCGGTGGTCTCATCTTGCCCATTAGCGGTCGGGCGCGGACAATCCCCTAAGTCTCCCCCTCTCTCCGGTGATCGATCTTGCCGCTCCGCTGCGCCCCTGCTTAGCCTCGGGCCACTTCCACGCAGCAGAGAGGTAAAGGCCGTGAAAGGAATCGTCCTCGCGGGAGGCCGGGGAACGCGGCTGCATCCGATCACCGCCGCGGTATCCAAACAACTGCTCCCGGTGAGCGACAAGCCGATGATCTATTACCCGATATCGGTGCTCATGTTGGCCGGCATCAGGGATATCCTCCTCATTTCCTCGCCCGACCAGGTGCCGAACTTCGTCCGGCTGCTGGGCGACGGCGCCCGCTACGGGCTGAACATCTCCTACGCCTCCCAGGAATCGCCGGACGGGATAGCCCAGGCGTTTCTCATCGGCGCCTCCCACATCGGCGACGGCCCGGCCGCGTTGATCCTCGGCGACAACATCTTCCACGGACCCTCCTTCTCGGAGGTGCTGGAAGAGACCGTGCGGGAAGTGGAGGGATGCGTGCTGTTCGGGTATCCGGTGAGCGATCCCAGCCGATACGGAGTGGGGGTGACCGACGAAAGCGGGCGCCTGATCTCGCTCGCGGAGAAACCGGCGAAACCGCGCTCCAACAGAGCCATCACAGGCCTGTATTTCTACGACAACGACGTCATCGAGATCGCCGAGAAACTCAAGCCGTCCGAACGGGGCGAACTGGAGATCACCGATGTGAACCTGGCCTACGTACGACGGGGCAGGGCCAAACTCGTGGATCTCGGCAGAGGATTCGCCTGGCTGGACACCGGTACGCCGGAGACGCTGCTCCAGGCGGGACAGTACGTGCAGACCCTCGAACAACGCCAGGGCGTGCGCATCGCGTGCCTGGAGGAGGTGGCGCTCCGCATGGGCTTCATCGACGCGGAGCAGTGCTACCGGCTCGGAGCCGAGCAGTCGCAGTCCGGCTACGGCCAGTACGTGATGAGCATCGCGAGTAGTTACGCGCGATGAGAATCCTGGTCACCGGCGGCGCCGGATTCATCGGTTCCCATTACGTCCGAACTCTGGCCGAGCGGCGCGACTGCACGCTGACGGTTCTCGACAAGCTCACCTACGCGGGCAACAGGGCCAACCTGGAGCCCGCCGAGGGCCGCTTCACGTTCGTCCGGGGCGACATCTGCGACGCCGCCCTCGTCGGAGAGTTGGTGGCCGCGCACGACCAGGTGGTGCACTTCGCCGCCGAATCCCACGTCGACCGGTCCATCAGCGGTGCGGGGGAGTTCGTCCGCACCAACGTGACGGGGACCCACACCCTGCTCGCGGCGGCGGTCGAGCACGGGCTCGGCACGTTCGTGCACGTCTCGACCGACGAGGTGTACGGCTCCATCCTCGAAGGCTCGTGGGGGGAGGACCAGCCGCTGTCGCCCAACTCGCCGTACTCGGCGTCGAAGGCCTCGGCCGACCTGCTCGCCCTCGCCTACCACCGGACGTACGGGCTGGACGTGCGGGTGACCCGCTGCTCCAACAACTACGGGCCGTACCAGTTCCCCGAGAAGGTCATCCCGCTGTTCGTCACCAACCTGCTCGACGGCGGCAAGGTCCCGTTGTACGGGGACGGCATGAACGCGCGCGACTGGCTCCACGTGGCCGACCATGTCGCGGGGATCGAGCTGGTACGGCAGGCAGGCCGGCCGGGAGAGGTCTACAACATCGGCGGCGGCACCGAGCTGACCAATCGCGAGCTGACCGAACTGCTCCTTGAGGCCTGCGGCGCCGGATGGGAGCGGGTGGAGTTCGTCGAGGACCGCATGGGCCACGACCGCCGCTACTCCGTCCACGACATCAAGATCCGCGTGGAGCTGGGGTACCGCCCGGCCGTGGACTTCGAGAAGGGCCTGGCCGAGACGGTCGAGTGGTACCGGAACAACCGCCCCTGGTGGGAGGCGCATAAGGGTGCCGTAGGGGTCGCCGCCGCAGATGAGGGCGACCCGACATAACGTCGAAAGAGGGATCAATGCGGATTCGCGAACTCGGCATCGACGGGGCGTTCCTCGTCGAGCCCAAGGTCTTCCCCGACTCCAGAGGACAGTTCCTCGAGGTCTTCAAGCAGCCCGCCTTCACCGAGGCCGTCGGTCATCCGCTGACCGTGGCCCAGGTCAACTGCTCCGTCTCCGTACTAGGCACGATCCGTGGACTGCACGCGATCCACCTGCCCGGCCAGGCCCGCTACGTGAGCTGCCCGAGCGGCGCCATCCGCGACATCGTCGTCGACATCAGGCAGGGCTCGCCCACGTACGGCCGGCACGTCGTGGCGGAGCTGAGCGAGGACAACCGGCACGTGCTCTACCTCGCCGAAGGGCTGGCGCACGGGTTCGCCGCGCTGACCGAGCAGGCCACCGTCTTCTACCTGTGCTCCAGCACCTGGTCGCCGGAGACCTCCTTCGAGGTGAACCCGCTGGACCCCGACCTCGACCTGCCCTGGCCGCGCGACCGTGAGCCCGTCCTGTCGGACAAGGACCGGGCCGCGCCCTCCCTGAAAGAGGCCGAACGGCTCGGCATCCTGCCTTCCTATGCCGACTGCCTGGCCCGCTACGCCGAACTCGCCACACCGGACGGAGCGCCGCGTTGATCCCGTTGTTCAAGGTCCCCATGTCGGAGTCGGCCCCGGCGGCGGTCGCCGAGGTCGTCGGCAGTGGGCAGATCGGCCAGGGCGCCAAGGTCGCCGAATTCGAACGGGCGCTGGGGGAGCGGATCGGCAACCCGCGCGTCGCCACGGTCAACAGCGGCACCTCGGGGCTGCACCTGGCGCTCCACATGGTCGCCGCGGCAGGGGACGACGATGGCGAGGTGCTCTCCACGCCGCTGACCATGGAGGCCACCAACTGGACCATCCTCGCCAACCGGCTGCACATCAAGTGGGTGGACGTCGATCCCGCCACGCTCAACGTCGACCTCGACGACCTGGCCCGCAAGATCTCCCCCCGCACCCGCGCCATCGTCGTCGTGCACTTCTCCGGCTATCCGGTGGACCTCGCCCGGCTGGCGAAGATCCTCGACGATGCCGAGGCGGCCTTCGGATTCCGCCCCGTGGTGATCGAGGACTGCGCCCACGCGTGGGGCGCCACCTACCAGGGCCGCCGCCTGGGTACCCACGGCAACGTCGCGATGTTCAGCTTCCAGGCGATCAAGCATTTGACCTGCGGCGACGGCGGGGCTCTGGTGCTGCCGGACGACGAACTGCACGAGCGGGCCACACTGCTCCGCTGGTTCGGCATCAGCCGTGGCGCCGACCGGCTGCGCAACCCGCCGGACGTCCCCGAGTGGGGCTACAAGTTCCACATGACCGACATCAACGCCGCGATAGGGCTGGCCAATCTGGACTGGGCGGAGGAGGTCGTGGCACGGCACCAGGCCCACGCCGCCCACTACGACCGGGAGCTCGCGGGCGTGCCGGGGCTGGAACTGACCGAACGTGCGCAGGACCGCCAGTCGTCCTTCTGGATCTACCCCGTCAAGGTCGAGGACCGCGCCGGCTTCATGAAGCGCATGGACGAGGCCCAGATCATGGTCAGCAACGTCCACGAACGCAACGACACCCACTCCTGCGTCCGCCGGTACGCCACGCTGCTGCCCGGGCTCGACAGCGTGGCCGAGCGCATCGTCTGCCTGCCCGTGGGTTGGTGGGTGACCGAGGAGCAGCGCGCGCACATCGTCGAGACCGTACAGCGAGGCTGGTGAGAGCAGGCCAGACCAGCGGGCAGCCCGCGGCGTCCCTGACGACGCCGCGCGCGGCCTTCTATATGCGACCCCAGATCGGGCCGTTCACATGACGACGGCCCTCAATGCCATGCACCTGCCTGCCCGTGGGCCGGCGGGTGACCGAGGAGCAGCCTGCGCAAATCGTCGACGGTGCTGGTGAGATTACCCCGGATCAGCAGGCACCCCGCGGCCTCCCAACGACGCCCTGTGCGGCCCTCCATGCGTTCGGGACCGGTGCCCTAGGTTCGCCGGTGTGGGCCCTCGTTGCCGGCTATCGGTTCACCAGCGAAGGGCATTGGTGGTGCGCGGTCTACCGCGCCGGTTCGGCGGTGGTGTTTCTGGCGGGGGTTCGTGGTCGCGTCCAAGCGTTCGCGCAGGAACGCCGGTGTACCGCCACGCGGTGGAGGCCTTCCTCGACAGGCCGAGGACGGCGGCTCATGTGATGGCGGCCCTCGAACTCAGGCGTCTGCCGCTCGGCCGGCACGCCCCGCTGTGCGCCGCGGCGCCGGCCTGCCGGTACGCGCCCATGCGGCGGCACGCCGGCACCATCGCCATGGTCCCACGCCCCAGTGGGTGTGCGACTGGCAAGCCGGCCGTTCCGCGACCCGACCACGCAACCGCCATTCACCCCCATGTCGTTCACCCCGGTGTCGTACGCCTGCTGTTCGTCGCATGCGTTCGCATGCTGTCGTGTACGTCTTCTTCAGGGCGGCTTGCGGTGATGACCTGCGTCCACCAGGCGTGGCTCTACTTTCCGGCGGTGTGGGGGTGTGATCGGTGCCTGGTCGGTGGGGGGGTGGTACGGCGATGTCGGCGTCTGAGTGTGTCGTTTTGAGGTCGGTTGCGGTCTCCACGTGTGTTCACCGGGCGCGCGGTTCTTCATTCCGGTCGTGTGCTGGGTGTGATCGGCGCCCGGTCGGTGGGGGGTGGTGCGGCGATGTCGGCGTCTGAGTGTGTCGTTTTGAGGTCGGTTGCGGTCTCCACGTGTGTTCACCGGGCGCGCGGTTCTTCATTCCGGTCGTGTGCT
>NZ_JBEXGT010000089.1:10530-14913 GCF_040607475.1 Sphaerisporangium sp. NPDC005288
CTGGGTGTGATCGGCGCCCGGTCGGTGGGTCGTGGTGCGGCGATGTCGGCGCCTGTTATGGCGCCCGAGCCGGTGAACGTCAGTCATGGGTAGGGCCTTGTGCACGGCCCCACCGCTGAGGCCGTGCACAAGGGGTCGGGGGACTCGGCTACACCTCGCCACCCAGCTCCTGGTCGAGGATCGCGAAGAGCTCCTCCGCAGAGGCCGCGGCGAGCCGCTCGTCGTCCGCCGAGGAGGCAGGAGGCTCGGGAGACTCCGGCTCCGCTGCGGCCGGCCGCTCGGCCTCCGCTGGGGCGAGCCGCTCGGCCAGGTATCGGGCGACCGCAGTGGCGTTCGGCTGGTCGAAGGCAAGCGTGGCGGGCAGCGGAAGGCCGGTCCGCCCGCGCAGCCGGTTCCGCAGTTCGACGGCGGCCAGCGAGCTGAAGCCGAGCTGCACGAAGCCGCGCTCGGCGTCGATCAGGTCCGCGGTGTCGTGTCCGAGCGCCGCTGCCGCCTCGGCCTGGACCAGTTCGACCAACATGCGGTCCCGCTCGCGGGCGGGCAGTCCGGCCAGCCGCTCCCGCAGCCCGGCTGTGCCGTCCGACCCGTTGGTCCGTGCGGCCACGGCGGCTGTACGGCGCGCGCCCACGAGGTCACGCAAGAGCGCGGGCAGGTCGTCGCCACGAGCCCGCAGCGCGTGGACGTCCGGCCTGATCGGCGCCAGCACCGGCGCGGGCACGCGCAGAGCCGCGTCGAACAGCGCCAGCCCGGTCTCCGCGGAGATCGCTGGTATGCCCAGCTTGCGCACCCGAGCCAGGTCGGTCTCCCGCAGCGGCCCGCCGAGCCCGGTGTCCACCGCCCACATACCCCAGGTCAGTGAGGTGGCGGGCAGCCCGGCGGTGGCGCGATCAGCAGCGAGCGCGTCGAGGAAGGCGTTGGCCGCCGCGTAGTCGCCCTGCCCGGCGGCGAGCACCATCCCTCCGGCGGAGGAGAACAGCACGAAGCGGGTGAGGTCATGCTTTCGGGTAAGTTCGTGCAGGTGCCAGGCGGCGTCCGCCTTGGGACGCAGCACCCGGTCCAGCCCTTCCTCCGACAGTGTGCCGAGCACCCCGCCGGCCACCACTCCCGCGGTGTGCACGACGGCGCGCAGGGGGTGGGTGCCGGGGATTTCCTCCAGTAGTGCGGTGAGGGCGTCCCGGTCGGCCACGTCGCAGGCGGCGATGGTGACCTCGGCGCCTTGTTCGGTCAGTTCGTCGCGTAGTTCGGCGGCGCCGGGGGCGTCCAGGCCGCGGCGGGAGATCAGCAGCAGATGTCGCACGCCGTGTACGGCGACCAGATGCCGGGCCATCAGGGCGCCCAGCCCGCCGGTGCCGCCGGTGATCAGCGTGGTCCCATCGACCGGCCAGGCCGCGTCGTAAGGGGCAACGGCTGCGGCGCGCGATACCCGGTCGGCGTGACCGTCACGCGGGACTGCGGCGCGGGTCAGCCGGGGGACCCACGGCCGGCCGTCACGGATCGCCAGCTCGGGCTCGCCGGTGGCCAGGGCGACGCGCACGCCGTCCGCCAGGTCAGCGGCCGGATCCACGTCGATCAGGATGATCCGGCCGGGGTTCTCCTCCTGTGCGGCCCGCACCAGGCCCCAGACCGCGGCCCGCGCCGGATCCGGCCCTTCGGCGTCGCGCACCGCCACGGCACCCCGCGTGACCACCACTGCCGGCCGGGTGTCCGCCGCGACCGACCAGTTCTGCAGGCCGGTAAGGACAGGACGCAGGGCACGACGCACCCGATCGGGCACATCGCCGCCTGAGGCTTCGCCGGCACCGCCGGTGGCGTCGATGACGAGCGCGTCGGAGGCGTCCACCGCGCCGAGAGGACCCGACGGCGCGACCGGCCGCCACGTCACCGCGAGCAGCGACTCCGAGGCCGGGCGAGCCTGCGCCAGTTGATCGGCCCTGACCGGCCGGGACACCACCGTGTCCACGGTGGCCACCGGCCGGCCAGTGGGGTCGGCCAGGTCCAGCCTGGTGACCTCGTCGCCGTCCAGGCGGCGCAGCCGTACGCGCAGCGCGGTGGCGCCGGCGGCGTGCAGGGTGACGCCGTTCCAGTTGAACGGAATCAGCGTGGCCTTCGGCCCGGCCACCAGGTCCACGTGCATCGCGGCGTCGAGGATCGCGGGGTGTATGCCGTATCGGGTGGTTTGTCCGGCTTGTCCGGGGAGGGTGATGTCGGCGTAGAGGTCGTCGTGGTGTTTCCAGGCGCGTGTGAGGCCGTGGAAGGCGGGGCCGTAGCCGTAGCCGTGGTCGACCAGGCGGTCGTACAGGTCGGTGGTGTCCAGTGGCTGGGCGCCTGGTGGGGGCCAGGCGTGGCGCAGGTCTGCCGCCGCGTCGCCGGGGGTGGTGGGGGTGGGGGTGAGGGTGCCGGTGGCGTGGCGGGTCCACTGTCCGTGGTCGTCTTTGGAGTGGATGGTGATCTGGCGTCGGCCGTCTTGGCCTGGTCCGGTCACGGTGACCTGCACCACGACGCTTCCGGTGTCGCCGCTGCCGGTGTCCCCGTTGCTGTGCCGGCCGTTGTTGTGGTGGCCGTTGTTGTGGTGGCCGGGGTCGGGGATGGGCAGGGGGGCGTGCAGGGTGAGTTCGTCGATGGTGGGGCAGCCGACCTGGTCTCCGGCGCGCAGGGCCAGTTCGACGAAGGCGGTGCCGGGCAGGATCGGGGTGGCCTTGATCACGTGGTCGGCCAGCCAGGGTTGGGCCGTGACCGATAACCGGCCGGTCAGGATGGCGCCACCGTCGGGCTGCTCCACCACCGCACCAAGGATCGGATGATCGGCGGCGGTCTGGCCGAGGGCGGCCGGGTCACCGGCGGGGGCGGGTTGCAGCCAGTAGTGCCGCCGCTGGAAGGGGTAGGTGGGCAGATCCAGATGGCCGACCCGAACCCCGGCCGAACCGGCCCGTCCGGCTGGTCCGGCCGCGGTGGTTCCGATGGCCGCGGTGGTTCCGGTGCTTTCGGTGGTCGCGATGGTCGCGATGGTCGCGGTGGTCCAGGACGGCCAGGCGGTCCAGTCCACACCGGTGCCACACGTCCACGCCTGACCCAGCCCGGCGACCAGTTGGGCGGTCTCCTCCCGGTCACGGCGCAGCAACGCCACCACCGCGGGCTCACCGCCGTCGTGCCCGTCCCCGTTGTCGTGGTGGGCGAGGGTCTGTTCGATCATGGGGGCCAGCTGGGCGTCCGGGCCCGCCTCGATGTAACAGCCGACGCCCTGTCCGCGCAGGGTGGTGATGGTGTCGGCGAACCGCACCGGCCGCCGCACGTGCTCGACCCAGTACCCCGGCTCGGTGACCTCCTCGCCGGCCAGGTCACCCGACAGGTTGGACACCAGCGGCAACTCCGGACGACGCAGCGTCAACCCGGCCACCACCCGCTCGAACTCGGCCAGCATCGGCTCCATCAACGGCGAGTGGAACGCATGCGACACCCGCAACGGCCGGGTCCGGTGCCCGTTCTTGCGCGCCCACTCCACGACCTGATCCACCTGATCGGCAGCGCCGGAGACCACCACCGAACCCGGCGCGTTCACCGCCGCCACCGCCACCCGGCCATACCCGGCCAGGACCGAGACGATCTGCTCCTCGCCGCAGCCGATCGCCGCCATCGCACCACCGGACGGCAACCCCTGCATCAACCGGCCACGAGCAGCCACCAACCGGCACGCATCCGCCAAATCCAGAACACCGGCCACATGCGCCGCAGAGATCTCCCCCAACGAATGCCCAGCCACAAAATCAGGCCGAACACCCAACGACTCCAACAACCGGAACAACGCCGTCTCCACCACGAACAAACCGGCCTGAGCGAACACCGTCTGATCCAGCACCCCACCAGCAACAAACCCGCCACCGCTAACACTCGTGTGGCTGGTCTCCCCGGCCTGGCCGCTCTCGCCAGCCTCGCCGATCCCGCCCGTCCGGCCGTTCTCGCCGCTCAGGACGCTCAGGCCAGAGCCGCCGGTCTGGCCGTTCTGGCTGGGCTGACCGTTCTGGTTGGTCTGGCTTGCCTCACCGGACTGGCTGGTCTGACCGTTCTGGCTTGTGTGGTCGTACCGGCCGTTCTGGCTGGTGTGGCCGAGGATGATCTCTCGCAGGCTCACACCGCCGGCCAGGCCGGTCACCACGCCGGCAGCGAGTTCGGCCTCCAGAAGTGCGCAGGCCTCATCGAACGCGCGGGCGAACACCGGGAAAGCCGCATACAACTCCCGGCCCATCCCCACCCGCTGAGCACCCTGACCCGAGAACACCACCGCCACCCGGCCCGGCCGCACCCAACCCACCACCGAAGTCGACCCCAGTACCCCGGCCGCCAACCTGCCGACTGTCGGCTCACCGGCCGCCAACCCCGAGGCCGTCA
>NZ_JBEXGT010000090.1:0-14475 GCF_040607475.1 Sphaerisporangium sp. NPDC005288
TTTTTTATTCAACCGCCCACCCCCTTCAACAAAAAACCCTATATTAACCTCTTCCCCAACCCGCCGCTCTTCCTATCTCGCCCGCCGGCCGGGCCGCCACCTCGTGAGGTGGCGGCCCGGCGGACGGTGAGACGGTGAGGACGAAAGGTCAGGAGCAGGCGGCTCCGTTGAGGGTGAACAGGTCGGGGTTGGGGTTGGCGCCGGCGGGGTTGGTGCCGAGGAAGCCGAAGGTGATCGACTGCCCGGCCCCGATCTTGGCGTTGGAGGCCACGTTCTTCGCCGTCACCTTCGCGCCGCTCTGGGTGATCCCGGCGTTCCAGGACTGGCCGGCCTGCTGGCCGCCGAGGAACGACCACGCCAGACTCCAGCCGTTCACCGCGGTGGAACCGGTGTTCTTGACGGTCACCTGGGTGGTGAACCCGCCCGGCCACTGCCCATGCGTGGTGTAGGTGACCTGGCACTTGCCGGGGGCCTGGACGGTGCCGTCGCCCTGGTCGGCCACGAAGGCCGAGACCCACGACAGGGGCGAGTTCCAGTTGATCGTCAGCTCGTTGGTGGACCAGGAGTTGATGTCGTCGATGTAACAGAACTGGGGCTTGCAGTTCTTCAGCTTGTCGGCCGCGACCGGGTCCTGGATGCCGGAGTTCGGGCCGCCGGCCAGGGTGCCCTTGGGCGGGTTGGGCAGCGTGGCGTCGAGCTGGTGGGAGTACCACCGGCTGTGCTGGTTGTGCGAGTTCACCTCGCCGTACCCGGTGACGTAGGACTGGTTCAGCGCGTTGCGGCCGAAGATGTAGTCGATGCCCTGCAGGACGCCGTCCCGGTACTTGCGCGTGCCGGTGAGGTCGTAGGCCGCGGCCATGACGACCATGTTGTTCAGCACCAGGTTGTTGGAGCCCCAGTCATAGGTGGGCGGGTTGTAGGGCACCCCGTACGGGTGCGCGGTCAGCGTGGCCAGGTACTTGTCGGCTCCGGCGACCACCGAGGCGCGCACCTGGTCGCGGCCGGGCAGCGCGTTCGGGACGGTGGCCAGGTCGAGCCGGCCGAGCTGGGCGACGTGGCCCCAGTCGAAGCCGCGCTCGCCCCAGATGTCGGCCGTGTGCTGCGGCGAGGCCAGCACGTAGTCCTGGAACTCCTTCTCGCCGGTCGAGATGTAGAGCTCGGCGGCGGCCCAGTAGAACTCGTCGCTGACGTCGGCGTCGTCGTAGGTGCCGCCGCCGGTGCCGTCGGAGGGGGAGGCGAGTACGGCGGGGTTGGCCTTGGCCGCGGCCCACGCCTTGCGGGCGGCGGTCAGGTTCTTGGCGGCGAACGCCGCGTCGTAGGGGGCGAACAGCCGGGCGGCCTGGGCGGCCGTGGCGGCGAGGTTCAGCGTGGCGGCGGTCGAGACCGGGTGCAGCTGGCGCTTCTGCGCGTCGGTGTGCGGCAGCTGCGGCAGGCCGGTCCAGTTCTCGTCGTGGATCTTGTGGTGCGCCATGCCCGCGTACGGCTTGCCGTCCGGCACCTGCATCTTCAGCAGGAACTCCTGCTCCCAGCGGGCCTCGTCCAGGATGTCGGGGACCTTGTTGCCGCTCTCCGGCAGCGCGAGCGCGTTGTCGCCCATGGGCTTGGCCGTCGGGGCGTTCTTGGTGCGCTCGTACTCGCTCATGAGCTGGGCGACGGAGATGCCGCCGTTGACGACGTACTTGCCGTGGTCGCCCGCGTCGTACCAGCCGCCGGAGACGTCCAGGCTGTAGTCGCAGACGCCGGGCTGGCAGGGCACGTTGGTGTCGCCCTGGTTCGGCGCGACTCCGATGTGGCCGGCCGGCCGGCCGTAGCCGGGGCGCAGGTCGTCGCGGATCGCGATGCCGCTGCGCTGCGGGTAGTACATCTTCAGCGCGTCGGAGCGCAGCGTTTCGTACGCGCCGGCGCCGATGTCGAACGGCCGGCTGGTCTCGCCGTCGGCCGTCAGCGTGTAGCCGGCGCCCGCCTTGGTGTAGGCGCCGAAGTCGATGGAGTGGACGTTCTGCCCGGAGCTGGCGTCCACGCCGCGCGGCGTGGAGGTGCCGGAGGCGACGACGGTGCCCGCGGCGTTCTTCAGCTTCCAGGGCAGCGCGGTCGTGGCCTCGGTGACCACGGTGGCGTTCTTCGGGCCCTTGGGCAGGTAGGCCACCTGGTTGACGCGGACGCGCGGGCCGGTGTCCGGCACGTACACCTCAGGGTCGGCGCCGCCCTTGAGGCTCACGTCGTCCATGCAGAACCGCCACGGCGTGGCGCTGCCACCGATCTGGAAGACCACCTGGCCGGTGGCCAGGTCGACCGGCGAGGTGAAGGTGTAGTGGAAGTCCCCGCCAGCCGGGGTGAGCTCCGGGTTGGCGGTCACGTAGGCCGTGTAGGGGTCGACGGGCATCTGCACCATCGCCTTGCCGACCCTCGACGGGTCGCCGGAGGCCGAGAAGGAGAACGCGTAGGTCTCGCCCTGGACGAGAGGGATGTCGTTCTGGCCGATGATGACGTCCCACGGGTTGACCGTGCCGCCGGGGATGTCGGCGCAGAGCCGTCCTCCGGTGGTGTCGAAGGTGATGTTGTCGGTGTGCCACCAGGGGTCGCTGCCGCTGTCGAAGGTCCCGTTGTGGATCTGCTCGGGGCCGTCGGGGTCGGCGTTCGCGACGGCGGCCCGTGCCTTGGTGGGCGCCGTGTTCGCGCCGGACGCCTGGGCGGCCGGGCTGGACAGGGCGGACGCGGCCAGCGTGGCCGCCGCGGTGAGGGCCAGTGAGGCCGCCCATCGCCGGGATGGTCTGATCACGCGATATCCCCAGGTGTCAAGGTCGGAGGGTCTGAGGGAACCGGATGTGGGAGCGCTCCCATAGACGTCGGTGCCCGCGATGTTTCCAACGTGTGTCCTGGCCGTCAATGGATCGGGGCGCGGTCCGCGGCGGCCCCGCTCCGGCGGCACGGCGCGTGACCCGCCGCCTAGGTGTGCCGTCTGGCCGGACGCTTCGCTCCCGGCCGGTCGCGGGCGTCGGGCGGAGCCGGGCCGCGGCTGAAAGTTTCATCCCCCGAGAGGGTGGCGAGGAGTTCCGCAAATACATCTTTGCAAATAGAGCTTTGCAAAGTTATCTTTGGCGACATGAGCGATGAGAGCGAGGAATCCGACGTCTACCGCGTCCGCGATCCGCGGGCTCTGAAGGCCGTGGCCCACCCGCTGCGGGTGCGGCTGCTCGGCGCCCTGCGCCTCGACGGCCCGGCCACCGCCACCGAACTGGCCGCCCGGCTCGGCGAGAGCTCGGGCTCGACCAGCTACCACCTGCGGCAGCTCGCCAGGTACGGCTTCGTCGAAGAGGATCCCGAGCGGCGCGACGCGCGTGAGCGCCGCTGGCGTTCGGCGCATCGCTACACCGCCTGGGACGAACTGGAGATCGGTGGCACCCCCGAGGGGCGGGAGGCGGCCGGGTTCATGCGCGAGCGGCAGTTCGAGGCGCTGGCCGGCGACCGCGCGGCGTTCGAGCGCGACCGCGACTCCTGGGGGCCCGAGTGGATCGCCGCCGCCGGCATGTCCGACCACTACGCCCGGCTCACCCCCGCGTCGGTGACGCTGCTCTACGAGCGCGTCTCGACCATGATCCACGAGCTGGAGGCCGCCGACGCGGCCGATCCCGCGGCCGAGGCGGTCATGCTCCACTTCGCCGCCTTCCCGACCAGGGGGTACACCGGATGACCAGCGCCCGTCCCACCAGCCGCCCGGGGATCTCCGCTCGCGCCGCGCTGCGGCGTTACCTGCTCGTCAGCTTCCTGACCTGGTTCCCGCCCGGCCTGATGATGGCCTCGATGGTGCTGCTGATGACCTCGCGCGGCCTGACCCTCGCGCAGGTCGGCGTCGTGACCGCCGTGTTCTCCGCCGCCGCGGTGGTCATGGAACTGCCCACCGGCGGGCTGGCCGACGTCGTGGGGCGGCGCACCGTGCTCGCCGTCTCGGCGCTGTTCAGCGTCGTGGCGATGAGCCTGATGGCCGTCGCGGGCTCGTTCTGGGCGTTCGTCGTGGTGGCGGTGTTCAAGGGCGTCGCCCGCGCGCTCGCCAGCGGGCCCGCGCAGGCGTGGTACGTCGACGCCCTGCACGCCGCCGAGGGCCCCGACGCCGACCTCAAGCCCGGCCTGGGCAAGGGAGAGGCCATGGGCTCGGCGTCGCTCTGCGCCGGCACGCTCATCGGTGGCGCCCTGCCGCTGGTGGCGCCCGGCGGACTGGCCGCTCCCATGGTGGCCGCGGCGGTGGCGGCGGCCGTGCTCTTCGTCGTGGTGCTGTTCGCGATGCCCGAGCCGCCGCGTCCGCGCACCTCCCTCGGGTCGGTGCTGCGCGACGTGCCGGTCACCGTCGGCGCCGGGCTGGGGCTGGCGTTCAGGCGGCCGGGGCTGCGCCGCCTGCTGTTCATGGCCTTCGTCATCGGCATCGGCCTCGGCGCCATCGAGATGCTCACCCCCGGCAGGCTCGCCGCGCTGACCGGCTCCGCCGAGTCCGGCGGTTCGGTGTACGCCGTCGTCGCGGCGGCGGGGTTCGGCGCCAGCGGCCTCGGGTCCTGGCTGGCCCCCCGGGTGGCACGGCTGCTGCGCGGGCCGGTGCCGGCGGCGGTCGCCGGGACGGCGGCCGGCGCGGTGGCGTTCGCGTCCCTGGCGGCGTCGGTGGCGCTGTCCGGGACGGCCGGCATCGTGGCCGCCTGCGCCGCCTACGTGGTGATGTTCGCGGGGGTCTCGGTCGCCGAGATCGTGCGCGCGGAGATGCTCCACCGGCGGGTCGCCTCCTCCCGGCGCGCGACGCTGATGTCGGTGGACTCGTTGCAGCTCCAGCTCGGCGGGACGGCCGGCGTCCTGGGGCTCGGGGTGCTGGCGTCCGGGGCGGGCACGGCCGCCGCCTGGTGGGTCGCGGCCCTGGTGATCCTGCTGTCCGCCCCGCTGTACCTGCGGCTGCCGCCGGCCGCGCCCGACGCGGAGGAAGGCGCCCATCCCCGGACGGTGACGGCCACCGCACACCCCGAGTAGAACAACATTCGGTGAGCGGTGCACAATCGTGGCGTCGGTTGTCCGTTGTGAGGGTTTCGGGGGTCAGGTCCCGGATTTCGGTTACGACGCCGGTCCGGGCACGGCCCCGGCGGAGGCGTCGAAGGTCGCCGGAGGGAGCGCGGAATGGGCGAGCAGGGGGCGGGGCCGGCCGTCGAGGCGGCGGCCGAGCCGGGCAGGCGGGTCACCCCGGCCAACCCGGCACAGCGGGACGCCTGGATCGGCGGCGCGATGCCCGAGGTCGAGCGGGTGCGCCCCGGGCTGTGGTCCATCCCGGTGCCGATCCCGATCAACCCTCTCAGGTACGTGCTGGTGTACGCCCTGGAGCTCCCCGACGGGGTGGCGGTCATCGACGCCGGCTGGAACACCGAGGAGGCTTACGGGGCCCTGGCCGGTGGACTCGGCGTGGCCGGGTACGCGATGACCGACGTGCGCGCGGTGCTGGTGACCCACATCCACCCCGACCACTACGGCCTGGCCGGGCGGGTACGCGAGGCGTCCGGCGCGTGGATCGGCCTGCACCCGGCGGACGCCGCGCTGCTGCACGAGCGCTACGACGAGACCAGGCTCGACGCGCTGGTCGAGCGCGAGCGGGCCCAGCTCGTGCACAGTGGCGTGCCGCCGGTGAGCGTGGACGAGCTGAGCGGGGCGTCCAAGATGATCCGGCAGTACGTGACGATGGCCAAGCCCGACCGGCTGATCGAGGACGGCGAGCTCCTCGGCCTGCCCGGGTGGGACCTGCGGGCCGCCTGGACGCCCGGCCACTCGCCCGGGCACCTGTGCTTCCTCTCCCCGTCCCGGCGGGTGCTGTTCTCCGGGGACCACGTCCTGGCGAGGATCACGCCGATCGTCGCCGTCCACCCGCAGTCGTCGCCGGACCCGC
This sequence comes from Sphaerisporangium sp. NPDC005288, assembly GCF_040607475.1. NCBI lineage: Bacteria > Bacillati > Actinomycetota > Actinomycetes > Streptosporangiales > Streptosporangiaceae > Sphaerisporangium > Sphaerisporangium sp. NPDC005288. Next base: position 5,906 of record NZ_JBEXGT010000090.1, read on the forward strand.
TCGCCGACTACCTCGGCGCCCTGGCGGCCGTCCGGGACCTTCCGGTGGACGAGGTGCTGCCCGCGCACGAGTTCCGCTTCCTGGAGCTGGCCGACCGGGTCGACTACGTGACCGCCCACCACGGCCGCAGGCTCGCCGAGATCGAGGCGGAGGTGGGGCGGACGCCCGGCGCGGCCTGCTGGGACCTCACCACCCGGCTCACCTGGTCGCGGCCGTGGGAGACCATCCCGGCCTTCATGCGCAGGGCCGCCACGAACGAGACCCTCGCGCACCTGGTGTACCTGGAGGCCCGGGGACGCGTCCGCCGCGCCCCGGCCGCCGGCCCCGACGAGCCCGACCTTTGGTTCCCGGCGGCGCCGTGACCGGCGAGCGGTGAACACCGGGTGCCCCGCGCCCGTATCCCCCGGAGGAAGCGCGATCGTCCAGGGTGAGGGGATGCGGTGATGGGCGCAAGGGGAGTCGCCGCGGCCGGTGTGGCCGCCGTACTCGGGCTGGTCACCATGGTCTCGGCGGGCGGCTGCGCCGCGGCGCCGGACGGCGGGGCGGTCAAAGTGGCCGCGTCCTACGACGACCTGCCCTACAACCTCACCGACGTGCTGTTCCGCCGGGAGATGATCCTGCACTACCGCCAGGGGGTCACGCTGGCGCGGCTGGTCCCCGGCCGCGGCCGCGACCCGTACGTGCGGGGGCTGGCCGAACGCCTGACCGAGGAGGAGGCCGCGCAGGTCGAGGAGCTCGCGGTCTCGCTGCGGATGTGGCAGTTCACGGTGCCGGACTCCGACAAGCCTCCGGTGCACCAGATGGAGGGCATGCTGACCCCGGCCCAGCTTCTCGCGCTCAAGGGACGCTCGGGCCCGGCGTTCGACCGCCTGTGGCTGACCACGCTCGCCCGGCACACCGACTACGGGGCCCGGCTGGCCGACAAGGCCCGCGACGAGGGCAAGGACGCCGCTACCGTCGCCCTGGCCCGCCGGACCGCCGCCGCCCAGAAGACCCGCCTCACCGAGATCGTCTCCCACCTTTCCTGACCGGCACGGCCGGTGTCCGCCGTACGGCGGGGTCAGGGGAGGCGGGTGGCGCCGCGGCCGGTGGCGAGGGGGAGGTCCAGGAGGGTGCGGATGCCGGGCGGGGCCGCGCAGACCGAGGCGATCGAGTTGACCGCGTGCGCGGCGGCGCCCGCCAGGCCGTGGGACACCTCGTCGATCTTCAGCATGAGCTGCGGCCGTCCCTCGATGTGGATGGCGAAGCCGGGCTCGGGCCAGCGGCGGACCTTGGCGGCGTCGGACTTGTAGACGCACTCCACCGTCATGAACGGCCGCCCCCGGACCAGCCCGGAGAAGACCCACCGCGAGGCGCAGACCGTGCCGGGGGCGATGACGCCGGCGGTGATCTCGAACTCCTCCGCCGCCAGCTCGAACTCGTCGCTCTCCTCGACCTCGTCCAGCCCGACGCCGAGCGCCTCGGCGACGAGCTGGACACTCTCGGAGAACAACGCGCGCTGGACGGCCCTGAAGGGACGCACGGCCGTCGCGTAGTCCTTCGGGGAGCGGCCGAAGCCGATGAGGTCCATGACGATCTGCCGCGAAGGGTGCCCGAGATAGTCCGACGACTCGCGCACGTAGATGTGGTCCAGCCGCGTCGACAGGCCGGTGAGGGCGAGCGGCAGCAGGTCGCTCATGAAGCCGGGGTTGATGCCGGTGCCGTACACCGAGGTGCCGCCGGCCCGGCACGCCGACTCGAGTTGCGCCACCACGGCCTGGCCGTAGACCTGCGGGTAGATGAAGCCCGTGGTGGTGATGACGTTCTTGCCCGACGCGAGCAGCGCGCAGACCGTCTGCAGGTCGGCGGCGTAGTCGCCGCCGAAGTAGGCGGCGGGCAGGGGCATGTGCAGCACGCAGTCGGCCTCGGTGGCCATGACGCGGTCGACGTCGTCCACGCACAGCACGCCGGTCTCGGGGAGCCCGACCAGGCCCCCGGCGTCCAGGCCCACCTTGCCGGGGTCGTACACCAGCACGCCGACGAGATCGAACTCGGGCCGGGTGATGACGCTGTGAAGCGCATAGCCGCCGACGGCGCCCGTGGCCCACTGGATGACGCGGAGGGGCGGCTGTGCGGGCATGCGAGGCCTCCAGCCCAGGGGGGTCGCGGACGGGGCCCGGCGAAGCTGGGGGTCGACGCCGACCCTCGCCCTCGCGGGGCAGAAACTATAGCAGAATCACAGCCGCTCGATCACTATCCGCTACATCGTCCTCGCGCTGGTGCGGCCCCGATTCTCCGGCCGCCGCGACGGCGAGAACGGGCGGGCGATCGGGCGTCATGACGCTGGGTCGCCGGGATCCCGAGGGCCGGAACGTGGGTGGGTCTGAGGCGCGAGGACGCGGCGCCGGGGGCTGAGGCGCGAGGACGCGGCGCCGGCGTGGGTCCGGGGCGGGAGGGCGCGGCGCCGGGGTCTGGGGCGCGAGGGCGCCGCGCGATATTGTGAAGCCAGCTTTCTAGAATGTTGTTCTCCTGGATTCTCCTCGAAGGGTGGGCGCATGTCGGAACTGAGGTTCGACGGGAAGGTCGCGGTCGTCACCGGGGCCGGGCACGGTCTTGGCAGGTCGCACGCCATCCTGCTCGCCGAACGCGGCGCCAAGGTCGTCGTCAACGACCTCGGCGGCGCGCTCGACGGCACCGGGGCGTCCACGGGGCCCGCGGCCGAGGTCGTCGAGCTGATCGCCAAGAACGGCGGCGAGGCGGTCGCCAACGCCGACAACGTGGCGACGCCCGAGGGCGCCGAGGCGATCGTGCAGACCGCGCGCGACGCGTTCGGCCGGGTGGACATCGTGGTCAACAACGCGGGCATCCTGCGCGACAAGTCCCTCGGCAAGATGGCCGTGGAGGAGTTCGACGCCGTGCTCGCCGTGCATGTGCGCGGGTCGTTCCTGGTCAGCCGTGCGGCGTTCCCGCACATGAAGGAGCAGGGGTACGGCCGCATCGTCAACACCTCCTCCCCCGCCGGCCTGTTCGGCAACTTCGGCCAGGCCAACTACTCCACCGCCAAGATGGGGCTGGTGGGGCTGACCAAGACCCTCGGCATCGAGGGCGCCCGGGCGGGCATCAAGGCCAACGCCATCGCGCCGATCGCCTGGACGCGGATGACCGAGTCGCTGCTGCCGGCCGAGTTCGAGCAGAGGTTCACCGCCGACCGCGTCAGCCCGCTGGTCGCCTTCCTCGCCCATGAGAGCTGCCCGACCAGTGGCGAGGTCTTCAGCGTGGGCGCCGGGCGCGTCGCCCGCGTCTTCGTCGCCGAGGGGCCCGGGTGGCGGACCGACGACCTGACGATCGAGGCGATCCGCGACAACTGGGAGGCCATCCTCGCCGAGGAGCCCTATGTGCGCCCGACCACGCTGGGCGAGCAGGCGGCCGCGTCCATGAAGGCCATGCTCTGACGGTACGCCCCGGCGGCCCGTGAGCCGCCGGGGCGCATGCGTCCCGCATAGCTCCGATGTTTGAGGCGCGGAGGAGATGATCCGGCTTCGGTGGCGCCGGTCGAGTTACCGCTCACATGGGGCGGCGGGTGCGGTCGTCCCCCAGGTCGGCCGCTGTGGACAGCGGCGGTGACCTGCGTCACGTGCTTTTGTTGATAACAGCGAAAGTTACTGATTGTCATCAAAAAGTGCTTTTCAGCGCGGCGCGGGTGAACTAGCTTCGGCGTCACCACACTCCGTGCGGAGGCGCTGTGAAACGCATGCCCGTACGGCCGGACAACGTGCACCAGGCAACCCTGCTCCGCCTGCTGCGCGAGGGCGGCCGGTCGCGAGCGGAGCTGGGGGACGACGTCTCGCTCTCCCGCTCCAAGCTCAATCTCGAGCTGGACCGTCTCATCGAGACGGGCCTGGTCGAGCAGGCCGGGCTCGCGGCCTCGCGCGGCGGCCGGCGGTCGGGGATGGTCCGGCTGTCTCCCCACCTGAGGTTCGCCGGCATCGACATCGGCGCCACCTCGGTGGACGTGGCCGTCACCAACGGCGAGCTGGAGATCCTCGGCCACGTGAGTCAGCCGTGCGAGGTCCGTGAGGGGCCCGCCACCGTGCTCGGCCTGGCCATGGAACTGCTCGCCAAGCTTCGCGAGCAGGGGCTGTTCACCCAGCTCCACGGGGCCGGCATCGGAGTGCCCGGCCCGGTGAGCTTCCGCGACGGCGTCCCGTTCGCGCCGCCGATCATGCCCGGCTGGGACCGCTATCCGGTCAGGGAGGTCGTCAGCCAGGAGCTCGGCTGCCCGGCCATGGTGGACAACGACGTCAACCTCATGGCGCTCGGCGAACTGCACGCGGGCCTGGCCAAGCAGGTCGACGACTTCCTGCTCATCAAGATCGGCACCGGCATCGGCTGCGGCATCGTGGTCGACGGCAAGATCTACCGCGGGGTCTCGGGCAGCGCCGGCGACATCGGCCACATGCGGGTCGACGACCAGGGGCCGCTCTGCACCTGCGGCAACACCGGGTGCCTGGAGGCGTACTTCGGCGGCGCGGCACTGGCGAGGGAGGCGGTCAGGATCGCCCCGCGCTCTCCCTACCTCGGCGAGCGGCTGGCGCTCGGCGGCCGGTTGTCCGCCGAGGACGTGGCCGCGGCGGCGACCCTCGGCGACCAGGCCGCCCTCCAACTCATCCGGGAAGGCGGGCGGCAGGTGGGCCAGGTGATGGCCGGCCTGGTCAGCTTCTTCAACCCCGGCCTGGTGATCATCGCGGGAGGCGTGGCCCGTCTGGGCCACGTACTACTCGCGGAGATCAGGAGCGTCGTGTACCGCCGGTCGCTGCCGCTGGCGACCGGGAACCTGCCCATCGTGCTCTCCGAGCTCGGCGACACCGCCGGGATCATCGGAGGCGCCCGGCTGATCAGCGACCACGTGTTCAGCGCCTCGTGACCCCGTCCCCTGCCCACCGCCCGGCCGTGTCCTTCACCGATCTTCACCGCACTTCCGTTCCGACCAGAACCACTACCCGACCCACTTCGGAGGCCCTGTGAGCGACCTGCTGGTCATGCGAGGGATCGTGAAGCAGTTCCCCGGCGTGCGCGCCCTGGACGGCGTCGACCTGGACGTCCGGGCCGGCGAGGTCCACTGCCTGCTCGGGCAGAACGGCGCGGGGAAGTCCACCCTGATCAAGATCCTCGCCGGTGCGCACCGCCCGGACGAGGGCACCGTGACCTTCGGCGGCGAGCCCGTGCGCTTCGCCGGGCCCATCGCGGCCATCAGGTCGGGCATCTCGACGATCTACCAGGAGCTCGACCTGGTCGACGGCCTGTCGATCGCGGAGAACATCTTCCTCGGCCACGAGCACGCCGCGTTCGGCTTCACCCGCAGACGCGACATGAACCGGGCCGCCGCCGCGCTGCTCAACCGGCTCGGGCACGGCGAGATGCGGCCCGGGACCGAGGTCGGGCGGCTGCCGGCCGCGGGCAAGCAGATCGTCAGCATGGCGCGGGCCCTGTCCCACGAGGCCCGGCTGATCGTCATGGACGAGCCGTCGGCCGCGCTGGCCCACGACGAGGTCGCCAACCTGTTCCGCGTCATCAGGGACCTGACGGCGCAGGGCGTGGCGGTCGTCTACATCTCCCACCGCCTGGAGGAGATCCGCGAGATCGGCGACCGGGTCACCGTGCTCAAGGACGGCAGGACGGCCGCCGTCGGGCTTCCGGCGCGCGAGACGCCGACCTCCACGGTCGTGTCGCTGATGACGGGCAGGGACGTGGAGTACGTCTTCCCCCCGCGCCCGGCGCCCGGCGCCCACGACGAGCACGCCGAGGTGCTGCGCGTCGAGGGCCTGACGCTGCCCGGCCGCTTCGCCGACGTCTCCTTCAACGTCAGGGAGGGCGAGATCGTCGGCCTGGCGGGCTTGGTCGGCTCCGGCCGGTCGGAGATCGTCGAGACGGTCTACGGGGCCCGCAAGGCGGCCTCGGGACGGGTCGTGCTGGCGGGCCGTCCGGTGCCGCCCGGCAGCACCGGGCGGGCCGTGCGGCTCGGCATGGGGCTCGCGCCCGAGGAGCGCAAGTCGCAGGCCCTTCTGATGAACGAGACCGTCGCCCGCAACATCACCATCGCCGGGCTGAAGAAGTACTCGCGACTGGGCTGGATGGACCGCGGGCAGGAGCGCACCGCGGCCGCCCGCCTGGTCGAGACGCTCGACATCCGTCCCGGCGACCCCGACCGTCCGGTCAGGACCCTCTCGGGCGGCAACCAGCAGAAGGCCGTGTTCGCCCGGTGGCTGGTCGAGGACCGCAAACTGCTGCTCCTCGACGAGCCGACCCGGGGGGTCGACGTGGGCGCCCGCGCCGAGCTGTACGCCGTGATCCGGCGGCTGGCCGACGAGGGCGTGGGCGTGCTGCTGGTGTCCAGCGAGGTCCCGGAGGTGCTCGGCCTGGCCGACCGGGTCCTGGTCCTGCGTGAAGGCAGAGTCATCCACGAGTCGGACGCGCGCGACCTCGACGAGCCGCGCGTCCTCGACATGATCATGGAAGGGAGCGCGCTGTGACGGACGCACGCGCCTCGGACAGCGGCACTCCCGGCGACGTCGGCGACCCGCCCGCACGGGACCTCGGCGCCGCCGGCGAACAGGTGCCCGAGGACGCCCGGCCGCCCGCCGACGAGCACGCCCGCGTCGAGAACCAGGCGCGGGCGACCGCGGCCACGGGTCCCGGCGTGCTGGGCCGGATGGGTCAGGCCCGCCACCTCGGCCTGGTCGTGGCGCTCGCGCTGCTGGCGGTGGTCGGCCTGGTCACCACCCCCGAGAGCTTCGCCACCTCCTCCAACCTCGTCAGCATCCTCGCCCTGGCCTCGACGATCGGCGTCATCACGGTCGGGATGACCTTCGTCATCATCGGCGGCGGCATCGACCTGTCGGTCGGGGCGGTCATGGCCCTGGCCTCGGTGTGGGCCACGACGCTCGCCACCCAGGCGTACGGGCCGGTCGTGATGGCGATCTGCGCCATCCTGGTCGGAACCGGCGCGGGGCTGGTCAGCGGATTCCTGATCTCCTACGGGCGGATGGTGCCGTTCATCGCGACGCTCGCCATGCTCGTGGCGGCGCGCGGTCTCGCGCAGCGGATGTCCGACCGCAGGACCCAGCTCGTGCAGCCGGACAACAGCGCCATCGTGGAGCTTTCCACGACGCGGGTGCTCGGCCTGCCGCTGCTGGTCTACATCTTCGCGCTGGTGGTCGCCATCGGATGGCTCGTGCTCAACCGCACGACGTTCGGGCGGCGCACCTACGCGGTCGGCGGCAACCCGGAGGCCGCCCGGCTCGCCGGCATCGACGTGCGGCGTCACACGATGACGCTGTACGCGCTGTCCGGCCTGTGCTGCGGCATCGCCGCGGTGCTCATCATGGCCCGTACGACCACGGGCTCCAGCACACACGGCGATCTGTACGAACTGGACGCGATCGCCGCGGTCATCATCGGGGGAACCCTGCTCACCGGTGGCCGGGGGACCATCATCGGCTCGATCCTCGGGCTGCTGATCTTCACGGTCATCACCAACCTGTTCATCCTCAACGGCCTCAACACCAGCGACCAGCTCATCGCCAAGGGCCTGATCATCGTGATCGCCGTGCTGCTCCAGCGGCGGAGCCTGGAATCGCGCACATAGGCGGGTCACCGCCAGGTCGTCCCCACCGCTGCCCCGGAACGCCTCTCGCGCCGAGGGCCGGCGACCCCCTGTACCAGAAGGAGAAAATGACCATGGACAAGCGCGTCGCCAGGCGAGGGTTCCTCGTCAGCGGAGCCGTCGTCGGCGCGGGAGCCCTCGTCGCCGCCTGCACCAGCAACGAGCCGGCCCCCGCCGCGAGCTCGGCCGCCGCCGCCCCCCAGGCCAACTCGGGCGGCACCGACAACGACAAGCCGGGCACCAAGGTCGTCATCGGGTTCTCGGCGCCCGCGGCCGACCATGGCTGGATCGCGGCGATCACGAAGAACGCGCAGGACGCGGCGAAGAAGTACTCCGATGTGGAGTTCAAGCCGGTCGAGCCGACCAATGACATCAATCAGCAGATCTCGGCGGTGGAGTCGTTGATCGCCGCCAAGGTGAGTGCGCTGGTGATCCTGCCCAACGATGGTGAGCAGTTGAACCAGGTGGCTCGTAAGGCGATGGACGCCGGTATCCCGGTGATCAACGTCGACCGGATCTTCCCCGACAAGCTCTCGTACCGCACCTGGATCGGGGGGGACAATTACGGCATGGGCGTGGCCGCGGGCACCTACATCGGCAAGACGCTGAAGGACAAGGGCGTCTCCAACCCGGTGATCCTGGAGATTCAGGGCATCGCGACGCTGCCGCTGACCCAGGACCGCAGCAAGGGCTTCGCCGACGCGCTGAAGACCTACGGCTTCACCGTCACCGCCCAGCAGGACGCCAAGTTCACCGTCGAGTCCGGCACCCAGGTGGCCAGCAACCTGCTGCAGGCGCACAAGAAGATCGACGCGATCTGGAACCACGACGACGACCAGGGCATCGGTGTGCTGGCGGCGGTGAAGGAGGCCGGGCGCAACGAGTTCTTCATGGTGGGTGGTGCGGGGTCGGCGAACGCGATGCGCGA
>NZ_JBEXGT010000091.1:0-14063 GCF_040607475.1 Sphaerisporangium sp. NPDC005288
AAGTAGATGGCCTCCATCGTGCCGTTGCCGTTGTCGCGGCTGTTGGTCTCGGCGTTGCCGTAGTCGAAACAGCAACCACCGTTGTAGTGCGTCCCATCGAAGATCGCGTACATGCCCTCCGGCTGGTCCCCCTTGGCCACACCGTTGGTGTTGTTGTTGCGGTAGCCGGTGCCCGGGGCCACGTACACGCCGTAGGCCTTGTGCCCGCCCACCATGACCGGCGCCGCCGTCGCGTTGGCCAGGTTGTCGTACCCGCCGGCGGCCGGGCCGGAGAACCCGCCGGGAGGCGCCTGGGTCAGCCGGTTGTTACGACCCGACTGGTCGTAGATGATGCTGATGAGGCACGTCGCATTGGCGCAGAACGAATCCTGCGCGGCGGCGTCGGCGACCCCGCCCGCGCTGAGCACGCCGATGTCCCGGGTGGCGTTGTCGGACGTGCGGCGCACCTGGTACAGCGGGCCGTTGTAGGCCCCGTACAGGGCTCGGGTGGTGCTGTGCGCGGCGACGCACGGCGTGCCGCCCGCGGCGTAGATATCACACGCCTGCGAGGTGGCGGCCTGCGACGGCGCGGAGACGCCGGACAGCAGGCCGGCGGCGAGCGCGATCACCGCGCCCGCGGACAGCAGTGCCTTTTTGAGATGCCGGAATCCGGACCGGACGACCATGTTCGTACCTCTGCGTTTCCTTGGGCCGCGAATGCCGGAGATTTCGGGCAAGGGACGCCGGCCGAAAGGCGTGAGCGGTCACCGCGGGACCATACGCGGGACGATATGCCCGTTGACCTGCGGCATCGCGACAGGGATAGAATGGGGGGTGTGTTGTTAGCGCTAACATCCCTGCGGGTTATACGGCCTCCGGAGATGTGGTGCATATGGGGGTGACCGGCTCACTATGAACCGGCGCCGTCAGTTACGTCAAGGTTTCACCGGAGTTATGAAATGAGTTTCACGCCCCAAGGGACCCGTAGGTCGATCTTCGGGCCTCGTTCCGCGAGGCAGGGCCCGGACGGCCGGGCCGGCTCTCGGGCGGCCTGCGTGCGGACCGCGTGGAAGGCGATGGGGTCGCGGCGGTCACGTGACCGGCTCTGACCGACCGGCCGCATCGACCACCGACGGATGATCACCGGAAGGCGCCGGGCGGTCCGGGCTGGGGCCTCAACCCCCTCCTGCGTCGCCGCGCGCCGCGCGAACCCTTCGCCGGGCCTGTCAAGCCTGGCCTGTCAAGCCGGGCCGGCCACAGAGGCGCCCACATAAATCCATATAGGCCAATAATCCACCCCCGATCCGGCGAGACGGCCACTCGCTGACGCACCGCCATGAACTGGGCATCTTCCTTCTTCCCGGCCGCCGATCCGGGAAAATTCGTTCGCCCCGGCCGCCCATCCTGCGTCAGCATGGCCTCAGGCGGTGCGTATTCAGAAGGGCTGGCGGCTGTGCTCGGAGCGTTCAAATCCCCCGGAGAAGAACCGTCCACCCGAAGGTCGGCCGTTCTGCTGGTGCTTCGGTACTACAGCGGGCAGTTGATGACTCAGTGGAAGATCGCGGTCCCCGCGTTGGTCCTGCCGGCACTGGGCAACGTGAGCCTGTTCTACCTGGCACCGCTCGCGGTGGCCGGCATCGTGGGACGCCTGGCCGAGGGCGGCGGGGACGGCACCATCGGCGTGCTCGTGCCGTACGTGCTCGGCTTCGGCGCGCTGCTCCTGCTGGGCGAGGTGCTGTGGCGGGTGGGCCTGCACTTCCTGAACCGCACCGACGCCCGGGGCATCGAGCGGCTCGGCGTGATCGGCATGGACGAGCTGCTGGCCAAGGACTCCACGTTCTTCCACGACAACTTCGCCGGCTCGCTCACCAAACGGGTGCTGAGCTTCTCCGGCGGGTTCGAGGGCTTCGCCGACACTCTGGCCTTCTCGATCGTCGCCAAGGTGGTGCCGCTGGCGTTCGCCTCGGTGGTGCTGTGGCGGTACCACCCGCTGCTGGTCTTCGTGCTGCTCGGCCTCATCCTCTTCACCGGCTTCGTCGTCGCCCCGCTCATCGGCCGTCGCCAGAGACTGGTGGACCAGCGCGAGGCCGCCAAGGTGCGGGTGTCCGGGCACGTCGCCGACGTGCTGGCCAACATGGAGACCGTCCGCGCGTTCGCCGCCGAGCGCCGCGAGGCCGCGGAGCACCGGGCCCGGGTCGCCGAGCAGCGCAGGCTGTCGCTCCGTTCCTGGGACTACGGCAACCTGCGGGTGGACACCGTCGTGGCGCCGCTGTCGGTGCTCACCAGCACCGTCGGCCTGCTCCTCGCCGTCGCCCTGCGCGGCGGCCTGGGCGTGGAGGCGGTCGTGGTGACCTTCAGCTACTACTCCAACTCCATCAGCCTCATGTTCGAGTTCAACCAGATCTACCGGCGCATGGAGAGCGTGCTCACCGAGTCCGCCCAGTTCACCGAGCTCCTGCTCACGCCGCCGGGCGTGGTCGATCCCGACGACCCGCAGCCTCTGCGCCCGGCCGACGCCAGTGTCCGGTTCGAGCGGGTGGTGTTCGCCCACGCCGGCAATCCCCTGCTGTTCGACGGCCTCGACCTGCACATCCCCAGCGGCACCAAGATCGGCCTGGTCGGCCGCTCGGGCGGCGGCAAGACCACGCTCACCCGGCTGCTGCTCCGCCTGGTGGACATCGAGGGCGGCCGCATCCTGATCGGCGGCCAGGACATCAGCCGGCTCCGCCAGGCCGACCTGCGCGGCCTGATCGCCTATGTCCCGCAGGAGCCCGCGATGTTCCACCGGTCGCTGCGCGACAACATCGCCTTCGCCCGGCCGGACGCGACCGAGGCCGAGATCCAGCGGGCCGCGCGGGCGGCGCACGTCACGGAGTTCGCCGAGGCCCTGCCGGACGGCTTCGACACCCTGGTCGGCGAGCGGGGCGTCAAGCTCTCCGGCGGCCAGCGGCAGCGCGTCGCGCTCGCCCGCGCGATCCTGCGCGACGCGCCGATCCTGCTGCTCGACGAGGCCACCAGCGCGCTGGACTCCGAGAGCGAGATCCTCGTCCAGGAGGCCCTGTGGGACCTCATGCGCGACCGCACCGCCCTGGTGGTCGCCCACCGGCTGAGCACCGTGGTCCGCATGGACCGGCTCATCGTCCTGGACCAGGGCCGCGTGGTGGAACAGGGCGACCACCGCGAGCTCCTCCAGGCCCAGGGGCCGTACGCCAGCCTGTGGCACCACCAGTCCGGCGGCTTCCTGGCCGAGGAGGAGCCCTCGGACGCCGTCCCCCGCTGACGCGAGGCGTGGCGCGCGGGGGCCGTACCTCCACACCGCCGGCGCAGGAGCGGGGGGCGGCCACTCCGCACCGTCCCCAGGTGCGGAGTGGCGCGCCGGGGCGACCGCTCAGCGCCGTCCCCGGGTGCGGAGTAGTGCGCGGGGCGGCCGCTCGGCGCCGTCCGCTATCGCGGGCCGGTGTCCCCTGCCGGTCTCCGGCCTAGGGCCGCCCGCATTGCGATCACCGTGTAGGCCACCAGCACGGCGAGCCCGGCCCACCACGGGAGCGGGTAGTACCCGGCCGACGGCGCGTAGTGCGCGGTCACCTGCGGATGCTCCGCCACCGTCTGCTGCACGGCGAACGCCGCGGCCGGGGTGAGCCGCAGCAGCCACTCCGCGACCGCGTCGGGCAGCAGCGGGACCGCCGTGACGGCGTAGGGCAGCGCGACCAGCGACAGCCCGATCACGATCGCCGCCCAACCGCGGCGCAGCCACACCCCGAGCCCGTACGCGAGCACGGCGCACAGCGCGAGCACCGCGGCGAGGCCGGCGACCACCTGGATGCCGGTGTCCGTCGGCACCGGCACCGGGACGCCTTTGCCCCGCAGGATCGCCGTGCCCGCCGGGAAGGCGACGCCGACGCCGACCAGGCCGGTGAGGAAGGCGGCCGCCGCCGCGAGGGCCGCCCGGGCGGCGCGCACCCGCCGGGACACCCCCTCGCGGCCCGTGCGGGCGCCGAAGCGCGCCGCGACCACCAGCACGATGATCAGTGCGACGACCAGGCCGGACAGGACGGACATAGGCGCCCCCTCCTCGCGCGCCGGCCCTATGTCGCCGGTGCCGGAGACCGTGATGACGCCGTCCTTCTCCACCGCTCCGGATGCGTTGTGGTACTTCTCCCAGTCGGTGTGGTTCATCCCGCCGACGGCGTCGCTGTGCCAGGCGCCGGGGGCGCCGCCCTGGACGGCGACGTGGTCGAAGACGCCGACGGCCTGGGTGAAGCGGACCTCCTCGACCGCGCCGCCGAGGCCCACCGGGCGCAGCGTGAGGTCGCCCGGCGAGGTGGCGAACAGCCCGACCTGCACGGTGTCCGGCAGCCCGTCGAGCCTCGCCGTCGCGACGGTGCGCCACTTCGCGCCGTCCGCGGACTCGGCGCCGCTTATGGTGTCGCCCGAGCGGGTCAGGCGCAACCAGCGCGGCGACCGCTCCGACACGCCGCCGGCGCCGCCGGCGACGTCGTGCTCGTAGTCGTACTGGAAGCGCACGCCGTGGCTCCCTGTCATCAGCAGCGCCGCGTACGGCGAGCCCTGCCGCAGGCCGTCCTTGACGATGATCCCGGCCTTGGCCCACGGCACCAGACCGGGCACGATCTGGTCGTGGTCCGGCGGCGGATAGGTGATCGTCCCGGTCATCGACGTCATCCGCACCGTGATGGCGCCCTCGCGGCCGAGGTCGCGGTGCAGGAACCACAACCGGTCGGCGACGAGGGAACCGTCGCGGGCGATGGGAACGGCCGGGCAGGGGCCCGCGCAGGAGACCTGGACGCCGGAGGCGGACAGCAGGGCCAGCGCGATGACGGCGAGCGTCGCGGCGGCCAAGGCGATCAGGCGTCCGGGGCGGCGGAACGCGGCCCACTCCCGCCGGAGAAGTTCGGTGGTCGGCATGCGCCGGTTCTACAGATCGGCGCGTAACACCGCCGGAACCGGCGCCGTCATGCGTTTGTCACCCGCCGGACGATCACCGCGCGGCCTGCGTCCGCCCCTGCGGGAGGCGAGGACACCGACGCGGGCCGGACGCCCACGCCCGCGGTGGCCTCGGCCCGATCACCGGCCGAGTGCGGCCATGCCGTGCTCAGGCGAACGCGGGCCCCAGGGATGGGTACCACCATGGTGGGGAGCTGCCCGGCGCGTCGCCCGGGCGGCGGAAAGCGATCGGGGGGTCTGATGAAGGGGTACGACCTTCAGGGACCGGCACTGGAACTCGGGGCCCTGGTGCGCGAGGACGGCGCCGCCGACGCCGCCGAGCGCATCCGGATCTCCCTGAGCATGCTGAACCGGCACGGACTGGTGGCCGGGGCCACGGGAACGGGGAAGACCAAGACGCTCCAGCTCATGGCGGAGCAGCTTTCGGCCCAGGGGGTTCCGGTCTTCCTCGCCGACGTCAAGGGCGACCTGTCGGGGCTGGCATCGCCGGGCACGGCCTCCGGGCGCCTCACCGCGCGTGCCGCCGAGGTGGGGCAGAGCTGGCGGCCGGCGGCGTGTCCGGTGGAGTTCCTCTCGCTGGGCGGCCTGGGCTCCGGTGTGCCGATCCGCGGCACCATGACGGCCTTCGGGCCGACCCTGCTCGCCAAGGTCCTCGGCCTCAACGAGACGCAGGAGTCGTCCCTCGGGCTGATCTTCTACTTCGCCGACAAGAACGGCATGCCCCTGCTGGACCTCAAGGACCTGATCGCGGTCATCCGGTACCTGACCGCCACTCCGGAGGCGTTGAGCGGGATCGGCGGGCTGTCGGCGACGACGGCGGGCGTCATCCTGCGCGCGCTGACCAACTTCGAGGCGCAGGGGGCCGAGGCGTTCTTCGGCGAGCCGGAGTTCGACGTGCGCGACCTGCTCCGGGTGAAGGGGGACGGCCACGGGGTGGTCTCGGTGCTCGAACTGCCCGCCGTGCAAGATCGGCCACAGCTGTTCTCCACCTTCCTGATGTGGTTGCTCGCCGACCTGTTCCACGTGCTCCCCGAGGTGGGCGACGTCGACCGGCCGAAGCTGGTGTTCTTCTTCGACGAGGCGCACCTGCTGTTCGACGGCGCGTCCAAGGCGTTCCTGCGGTCGATCACCCAGACGGTGCGGCTGATCCGGTCCAAGGGCGTGGGAGTGTTCTTCGTGACCCAGTCGCCGCAGGACGTCCCGGGCGACGTGCTGGGCCAGCTCGGCGCGCGGGTGCAGCACGCCCTGCGCGCCTTCACCCCGCAGGACGCCAAGGCGCTCAAGGCCACCGTGTCGACCTTCCCCGCCTCCTCCTACGACCTGGAACGGCTGCTCACCGGGCTCGGCATCGGGGAGGCCGTCGTCACGGTCCTGTCGGAGACCGGCGCGCCGACCCCCGTGGCCTGGACGCGCCTGCGCGCTCCCGAGACCCTCATGGCGCCGTCGAGCCCTGAGGTGGTCCAGCAGGTCATCGCCGCCTCGCCGCTCCGGGAGAAGTACGGCACGGCGCTCGACCGCCGGTCGGCCTACGAGATCCTGTCGGCGAAGCTGGACGCCGGGACCGCGGCGCCGTCCGGTCCCGAGGCCCCGCGTGAGCCGGACAAGGAGCGGGAGCGGCGGTCGGTCTTCGAGAACGTGCTGGAGTCCAAGGAGTTCCGCTCAATGGCCCGCTCGGCCGCCTCCGCTCTCGGCCGCGAGATCACCAGATCCATCTTCGGCACCGCCCGCCGCACCCGCCGCTGAGCGGAAAGGCCGGAGCGCGCCCGCCGCGTCGGGATCCGGCGGGCGCGCTCCGAAGGCGTGGCCGCGCTCAGTCGCACTCCGTGGGCGTGAGGGCCATCGTGGCGAGATGGCGGGCGATGCCGTTGGTGTCGGTGTCCTGCACGTTGCTGAGCACGACCACCGCGATGTCGTCATCGGGCAGGTACATGTTGCTCGCCGCGTAGCCCTGGAGCAGACCCGGGTGGTACCGGAGCCGGTGGCCCTCCAGCCGGTCGACGAGCCAGCCGAAGGCGTACGCGCTCGACGGCAGGTTGAGGCAGCCGTCGGCGGGGCACCGCGCCTGGGGCGTGAAAGCCTGCCTGACGGTAGCGGGCGGCGCGATCTTGTACGCGCCGAACGCCCTGTCCCAGCGGACCAGGTCGTCGACGGTGGAGTAGATGCCCGTCGCGGAGAACGCCTCAGAGCCGCTGATCGGCGGGGCCGGCGAGCCGAGCGTGAAGTAGCCCTTGGCGTATCCGTCGGGTGGATTTCCCCTGCTGTATCCGGTGTCGCGGAGTTTCAGCGGGGCGGTGACCTGGTCGCGCAGGACGGTGCCGTACGGCTCGCCGGTCACGTTCTGGATGATCGCCCCGGCCAGGATGTAGCCGGAATTGCTGTACTCCCAGCTCGTGCCGGGCTTGAAGTCCAAAGGCTCGTGCAGGAACCGCTTGATGAGTCTTCTGGTCGTGGTCGGTTCCGAGAGCTTGGCATAGAAGTCCGGCAGCAGCTGGATGTCGGGGATGCCGGAGGTGTGGGTGAGGATCTCGCGGATCGTGATGCGCCGCCACGCCTTCGGGCAGGCATTGATGTAATCCGGGATGAGGTAGGGGCAGACATGGTCGTCGAGACCGAGCAGCCCCTGGTTGCGCAGCTTCAGCACGATCATCGAGGTGAACTGCTTGGTTACCGAGGCGATGCGGAAGACCGTACCCGGCACGTTCGGGATGTGCTGTTCCTCGTCGGCCTCGCCGGCGGCGAAACGCACCATCACCTCGCCATCTCGCACGACCAGCGCCGAGCCGGTGAACTGCTGCTTCGCGGCCAGGCCCTCCAGGTACGCCTGCATCTCCCCGACGACTTGGTCATCGCGCGCCATCGCCGGGGTGACCAGCGGCCCCGATCTCCGGCCGGCCTCGCGATCGCTCCCGAGGCGCCCCGCGACGGAGCTCTGCGAAGACGCGGCGCCGACCGGCGGGGCCACACCCATGACCGCACCGGTGATCGCCCCACTCATCACAACAAAGCGGACCACATTTGACCACTTGACCATATTTCCCCCTTTAAATGAACGCCCCTGCCCCGTGATTCCCCACTCACCGAGCCAGGCGAGCGAGCCCACTGAGCACACCCGCCCGCCGCGCTCGCCTGAAACTGTTTTCTCCCCCACTCCACTCCCGGACACCTCTCACCATCACTTCCTTTCCTCACCTCTCCGCCCAGCCCTCGAATGCCTCCGAATCACCGACCAACAGGGCTGTAAGTGATTAATTATGAAAGCGGGGTGTTCACTCACTCACGCGCTATTTCCAGACTCGGCCGGATGACGTCGCCGGGCCGTGGCGCAGCGAATCGCCACCGGGGCCGACACGGCCATCAAGTAGGCTTTGGCCCATGGGGGTTACCGGTCACATGCCAGCGCGGGACGCTCCTCGCGGCCGGTCCGCGAGCATCTGGGACGTCGCCAGGGCGGCCGGTGTCTCCCAGCAGACCGTCTCCCGGGTCATCAACGGCAAGACCCGGGTCAGTGAGGAGACCCGCGCCAGGGTCCAGCAGGTCATCGCAGAACTCGGCTACCGGCCCAACCGGCTGGCCCAGGCGCTGGCCGGCGGGCCGGTCCGCTCGGTCACCGTGCTGACCTCCGACACCGCCCTTTACGGCGCCGCCGCCACGCTGCGCGGCATGGAGGAGGCGGCCAGGACGGCCGGCTTCTCGGTGGGCATCAGCGTGCTCGACCGCGACTCCCCCCAGAGCGACATCGCCCTGCGGCTGAGCCGGCCCGGCGAGCCGGTCATGGTCATCGCCTTCGACGACGCCGGCCGGCGCGCGCTCCACGCGCTGCCGCCGGACGTCCCGGTGACCGCCGCCGTCGAACGCCGCGCCGACGACGACATCGATGACATCGACGACTCCGGCGGCGGCCCCTGGCAGGTCTGGCTGGACGACCGGGCGGCGGCCGCGCACGCCACCCGCTACCTGCTCGGCCTCGGGCACCGATGCGTCCACTACGTGGCCATCCCCTCCTCCACCAGCCCGCTCCCCCAGCGCACCCGCGGCTGGCAGGACGCCCTGCGTGGCGCGGGGCGTCCCCTTCCCGAGCCGCTGCAGGGCGGCTGGACCCCGCGCTCGGGCTTCCTCGCGGTGCGCTCGCTGCTGACCGACCGTTCGGTGACCGCGATCCTGTGCGGCAACGACGACCTCGCCCTCGGCGTCATGCGCGCCGCGCGCGAGGCCGGCCGCGACATCCCCGGCGACCTCAGCGTCGTCGGCTTCGACGACTCTCCGCCCTCGGCCTACCTCAACCCTTCGCTCACCACCGTCCGGCTCGACTTCGAGGCACTCGGCCGCGCCTGCTTCGCCCTGCTGCACCACAGGCTGGCGCCGCGGACCGCCCTCGCCGTCCCCCCGTGGAGCGAGCCCGAGCTCATCGTCCGCGAAAGCAGCGGCCCCGCGCCCGCCTGATCCGCGGAACGCGCGAGGAACGTCATCGAAAGGCCGAGATGATCCACCACGATGCCGAACGACGCCTGTGGGTGCTGTCGGGACCGTCCTGCTCCTATGTCGTGCGTCTCGACGACGCCGACAGACCGCGGGTGCTGCACTGGGGACGCCGGCTCACCGCCGAGCAGGCGGCCTCGCTGCTGCCGCCCGAGCCGCCGTTCCGACCCGTGGAGGACTCCGCCGAGGGCACCTGCGACCTGGCCGCGGCCGGCGGCCTGAGCTACGGGGACGCGGGCCTGCGGGTGCGATTCGCCGACGGCACGCGCGACCTGGAGCTCGTCCACACCGGACACCACCGAACCGATCGTGAGCTGGTGCTGGCGTACGCCGACCGTCACTACCCGCTCGCCGTCGAGTGCCACTACCGCCTGTACGACGACAGCGACGTCATCGAACGCCACCTGGTCGTGCGCAACGCGGGCGAGCCGGTCACCGTCGTGCGGGCCGACTCGGCCACCTGGGTGCTCCCCCGCCTCAACGACTACCGGCTCAGCTCCGTGCGCGGCCAGTGGGGCGCGGAGACCCGCCTGCACCGGGCCGCCCTGCCGTACGGCGAGACCGTGCTGACCAGCCGACGAGGGGTGACCAGCCACCAGGCCAATCCCTGGGCGATGGTCGACGACGGCACGGCGGGCGAGGAGCACGGCGCCGTCTACTCCTGCGCGCTGGCCTGGAGCGGGAGCTGGCGGCTGACCGCCCAGCGGCTGCCGGCCGAGCGGGTGACGTTGTCGGCCGGCGCGGGCCACGACCCGGTGACCTTCGAGCTCGGGACCGGTGAGGAGCTGGTCACGCCGGTGTGCGCAGGCCTGTACGCCGAGGGAGGCTTCGGCGCCGCCGGCCGCGCGTGGCACGACCACCAGCTCCGGCACGTCCTGCCGCATCCGGGCGAGACCCGGCCCGTGCTCTACAACTCCTGGGAGGCCACGGGCTTCGAGGTCTCGCTGGAAGGCCAGACCCGGCTCGCCGAACTGGCCGCCCGCATGGGCGTGGAGCTGTTCGTGATGGACGACGGCTGGTTCGGCGCCCGCACCCACGACGCCGCCGGGCTCGGCGACTGGCGTCCCAACCCGCGCCGCTTCCCCGACGGGCTCGCTCCGCTGATCGACCGGGTGCACGAGCTCGGCATGCGGTTCGGCCTGTGGGTGGAGCCGGAGATGGTCAACCCCGACAGCGACCTGTACCGCGCCCACCCCGACTGGGTCGTCCACCGGCCGCACCGCACCCGGACCGAGCACCGCAACCAGCTCGTGCTCGACCTCAGCAGGCCGCAGGTCGCCGACTGGCTGTACCGGACCCTGGACGAGCTGCTCGCCAAGAACGACATCGACTTCCTGAAGTGGGACATGAACCGCCCCTTCACCGAGGCCGGTCCGGACGAGCGGCTGTGGACCGGCCACGTCCACGCCCTGTACGACGTCCTCGACCGGCTCCGGGCCGGGCATCCCCATGTTCGGGTCGAGTCGTGCAGCAGCGGCGGCGGCCGGGTGGACCTCGGCATCCTGCGGCGTACGGACCAGGTGTGGACCTCCGACAACACCGACGCCCTGGACCGGCTGGAGATCCAGCACGGCTTCTCCCAGCTCTACCCGGCGCGCGTCATGGGCGCGTGGGTCACCGACAGCCCCAATCCCTACACGGGACGGGAGGTCCCGCTCGACTTCCGCTTCCATGTCGCGATGGCCGGCGTGCTCGGCGTCGGCGGCACCCTGACCGACTGGAGCGAAGCGGAGCTGGCACGGGCCGCCGAGCTCGTCGCGGCCTACAAGCGGATCCGCCCGATCGTGCAGCACGGCCGCCAGTACCGCCTGCTGCCGCCGGACGGCGAGCTGTCGGCCGTGCAGTACCTCGCCCGCGACGGCGCGCAGGTCGCCTTCCTCGCCTTCCGGCGGGCCCGTCGCTTCGGCCACGCGGAGCCGGGCATCCCGCTGCGCGACCTGGACCCGGGGGCCCGCTACCGGGACGCGGCCACCGGCCGGATCCACCACGGCGCCGTGCTGCTGAGCCACGGCCTGTTCCCGGACCTGGCTCCCGGGGACTACGCCAGCGCCATGGTCCACCTGATCCGCGAATAACACCCACACGCGGGCGGGCCGCCGGCGCCCGTGAGGGTGCTCCTCGGCCTCGCGCGTACCGCTCGGCGCGGACCCGGTCTCGGGGGGGCGGCTCACGCCGGGGTGAGGACCAGCCGGTAGGCGCCGGTGGCGTCCTGGCCGGCGATCGTGATGGTGACGCCGCCGTGGGCGAGGGTGCGGGCGCCGGACCACAGCCGGGTCGCCCCGGCCACGTTCGCCGTGCGCCCCGAGCCCGGGACGGACTCGAGCGTGGCGGTGACCGAGCGGCCCAGGCCGCCGATGCCGTCCACCCGGATCGAGGAGTCGCCCGACCGGCCCGCGAAGACCAGGCTGAAGGTGCGCCCGGCCGCGTCGTAGGCGGCCACGCCGTCGTTGGAGGCGGCCGGGGTGACCTTCACGATGTTCCCGGTCTGGTCGGCGTACCACTTGTACATCCAGTACGACGCCGTCGGCCGGCCGTCGTGCAGCAGCCCGTTGAGCGTGCCCGGCTCGTACCAGAACGCCCGCTGTGCGTCGCGCACGCCCTCCCGCTCGAACTGCGCCACGTAGTGGTTCACGCTGGCGGGCACGTCGATCTCACCGGTCGCGGCGTACTCGTTGATCGAGATGGGCCGCGGCGCGATGCCGAGCTCGCGCTCCAGCGCCCGGTAGGCCCGGACGTCGCCGGTGACCCGCTCCCACCCGTTCAGTTCGTGCCAGGACACCACCTGAGGCAGGGCGCCGGCCGCCTTGGCGGCGGTCAGGAAGGACCGCATCCAGTCGAGGTCCCACCGCGAGAAGCTCGGGCCCATGATCGCCTGGTTCGGCGCGCTGCGCCGGATCCGCCGGTAGGTGCGGACCCATCCCTCCTCGAAGGGGACGCCCGCCTCCGAGGGCCAGGTCCAGTCCGGCTCGTTCCACGGCTCCCAGGCGTCGATGCCGGCGACTCCCGCGGACGTCGCCGCGGCGATCATCTCGTCGATCCGGCCGTACCAGTCGTCCCAGCTCGTCCAGCAGTACGGGAAGCCGTCGAAGCTGTCGGCCATGTCGACGGTGATCGCGGCGCCGATGGCCTCGGCGCTGGCCGCGATGACCAGCGTGTCGCCGACCGGGACCGGAGAGCCGTTCGGCCGGTGCTGGTGCAGCGGCGGCGGCTGCCGGAGCCGGTGGAGCCTCAGCGGCCTCATGATCGACACCGGCGGGGTGCTCGCGTCGGAGAGCCCGTACAGGGTGCCCGACCCTACCCGGGTGACCGGACGCACGACGGTGCCCGCGTCCACGACCAGAGTGCCGTCCTCTCCGGCCGTGCCGTTCATCTCCGCTTCGCCCGTCCGTCGCCGGCCGAGAAGGCGGGTGGCCCGTGCATGCTGTCCTCCTGGGGTGGGGGCCGTGTCACGCACGTCGTGCGGCGTCGGCGGCCGCCGGTCTCGCGTCACAGGAAGCCGGGCGCCGGACGGCGAGGCCGGGTGACCGCCCGGGGCCGGCGCATCACGTGGTTTTCGTGGCGTTCTCTGAGTGTGATCGCTAACATGACGGTCTAAGGCGGTATTCGCCCCATGTCAAGCCCAACTTCCCCCAGCGCCGCATGACGACAGGAGCAGGAATGCCGGACCTGACGGCCCCCACGCCGGCCGAGCATGCCCTCAAGCGGATCAACACCGCGGTCGCGCACCCTGCCCGCATCTACGACTACTTGCTCGGCGGCAAGGACAACTACGCGGCCGACCGCGAGGCGGCCGAGAACCTCGTCAAGGTCTCGCCCGGCACGCGCGAGGGCGTGCGCGCCCACCGCGCCTTCCTGCGCCGCACGGTGCGCCACCTCGCCGCGGAGGCGGGCATCTCGCAGTTCATCGACATCGGGGCCGGCATTCCCACCCAGGGCAACACTCATCAGATCGCGCAGGAGTCCGATCCCGACGCGCGCGTGGTCTACGTGGACAACGACCCGATCGTGCTGATCCACGGCCGCGCCCTGATGACCGGCAGCCCGACCGGGGTCACCAAGGTGATCGAGGCCGACCTGCGGCAGCCCGAGGCGATCCTCTCCCACCCCGACGTGACGAGCGTGATCGATTTCGACCGTCCGGTGGCCGTCATCCTGGCGGGCGTCCTGCACTTCGTCACCGACGAGGAAAGCCCGTACGAAACGGTCGAACGGTACAAGGCCGCCGTGTGCCCGGGGAGCCGCCTGCTGCTGTCGCACATCACGCTCGACTTCGCGCCCCACGTGCGGCAGGAGGAGTTCACCAAGCCCTACGACAAGAGCACCGCGCCGATGGTGCCGCGCACCCACGCCGATGTGCTGCGGTTCTTCCAGGGCTGGGACCTGGTCGACCCCGGCCTGGTGGAGGTGGTGCGGTGGCGGCCGGACCAGAGCGAGCGGCACGACCACATCCCGGGCGGCGGCCACGCCTGGGCCTACGGCGGCGTCGCGACCAAGCCCTGAAGCCGGCCGCCCGTGCCCGGCGGTGGGGGGGGGCAGGGGTGGGGGGCCCCCCGCCGGGCCCCCCCCCCGCGCCCAGCTGGCCGCCGCCGTGGGTGTGGGGGCCGCCGCCCCGCGCCCGCACACCGCCGGGGTACACCTTCGTCACG
>NZ_JBEXGT010000092.1:0-12796 GCF_040607475.1 Sphaerisporangium sp. NPDC005288
CCGGGACGACGGTCCCTTCGATGGTCGGGCGGATCTGCGCGCTGAGCGTGCGGATCGCCTCCCGGTCGTCCGACTCGTCGCCACCATCTGCCGCCTGTCATCTCACATAACGGTCAGGGAAGGAGAACGGATCGAGTCGACCATGGCTTTCAGGCAGGGCGCAACCCTCCGCACGCATCCGGTCACGGACGGGCTGCGGCCCGTCCGGTCAGTCGAAGATCGGCTCCCGGGTGCGCGAGCGCTTCAGTTCGAAGAACCCGTCGGTGCCGGCGACGAGCCGCACGCCGTCCCACAGCCTGGCGGCCGCCTCCCCCTTGGGTGCCGGGGAGATCACCGGGCCGAAGAAGGCGACGCCTTCGACGGAGATGACGGGCGTGCCGACCTCCTGCCCGACCAGGTCGATGCCGTGCGCGTGCGACCGGCGCACGGCGTCGTCGAAGTCGGTGGAGTCGGCGGCGGCGACGAGCTCGCGGTCCAGGCCCGCCGCCTCCAACGCGTCGGCGAGCAGCGCGCGCAGGGCGGCGACGGCGTCGAAGTCCTCCTCGCCCTCGGCGGGCCTGAGGCGGCGCTCGTTGTGGATGCGGACGCCGATCTGGGTGTAGAGGTCGCCGATGACGTGCTCGCCGTACTTCTCGGCGGCGGCCTGCACGACCCGGACCGGGGCCATGGCGTCACGGAGAAACTCGCGGTACTGCTCGGGGATGTCCTTGTCCTCGTTGAGCACGAACAGGCTCATGATGTGCCATCGCGGCTCGACGGGCCGTACCTTCTCCACCTCCAGCACCCAGCGCGAGCTCATCCAGGCCCATGGGCAAAGGGGGTCGAACCAGAAGTCCACCGGGGTTCGTTCAGTCATGGCCAGCTTCCCTGCTCCTGCTCGTGGCGGATGTCCCGATACATCTGCCAGCCCCGGCCACGCGTGCGCTATTCCCAATTCCTGGTATCTCGGTGGGAAATCATTTCACCCGCGACCCCTGATGTCCCTGCACCGGTGCGGCATCATGGCGCCCGACGTGGCAGGATTCATGCATTCCTCTCGCGAAGGGGCAGAGGAGATCGGCGATGAGGAGCGGATGTGGCAGGCAATCTGACCCGTGACGAAGCCCGGGTGC
Organism: Sphaerisporangium sp. NPDC005288; assembly: GCF_040607475.1. Classification (NCBI taxonomy): domain Bacteria; kingdom Bacillati; phylum Actinomycetota; class Actinomycetes; order Streptosporangiales; family Streptosporangiaceae; genus Sphaerisporangium; species Sphaerisporangium sp. NPDC005288. The sequence continues at coordinate 1,113 of NZ_JBEXGT010000092.1, forward strand.
GGGCTCGTCTGCTCAAGGTGCGGTCCTACTCGGTCGAACTCGACCTCACCGAGGGCGAAGAGCGCTTCGAGAGCGTCACCACGGTCCGATTCTCCTGCGCCGAACCGGGCGCGACGACCTTCATCGAGCTGGCCGAGGCGAAGATCCGCAAAGCCGTCCTGAACGGCGCCGAGCTCGACGTGACGACCTACGACGCCGAGACCGGCCGCCTGCCGCTGCCCGGCCTGGCCGCCGACAACGAGCTGCTCGTCGACGCCGACTGCAGCTACATGCGCACCGGCGAGGGCCTCACCCGCTTCGTCGACCCGCTCGACCAGAAGGTCTACCTGCACTCGCAGTTCGAGACGGCCGACGCCCACCGCATGTACGCCTGTTTCGACCAGCCCGACCTGAAGGCCGCCTTCGAGCTCGGGGTGCTGGCGCCCTCCGACTGGGAGGTCATCTCCAACGCCGCCCCCGACTCCGTCGAGGAGCTCGAGGAGCACCAGGGCCGCCACGGCACGCTCCAGCGCGCCAAGCGCTGGCACTTCCCGCCCACCCCGGTGCTGTCGACCTACATCACCGCCCTGGTCGCCGGCCCCTACGCCGTGGTCCGCGACGAGCACGACGGCATCCCGCTCGGCGTCTTCTGCCGGGCCTCCCTGGCCGAGCACCTGGACGCCGGCAACATCTTCGAGGTCACCAAGCAGGGCTTCGACTTCTTCCACCGCGTGTTCGGCCTGCGCTACCCGTTCGGCAAGTACGACCAGGTGTTCGTCCCCGAGTTCAACGCCGGGGCCATGGAGAACGCCGGCGCGGTCACCTTCCTGGAGGACTACATCTTCCGCTCCCGCGTCACCGACGCCATGGTGGAGCGCCGCGCCGAGACGATCCTGCACGAGATGGCGCACATGTGGTTCGGCGACCTGGTCACCATGCGCTGGTGGGACGACCTGTGGCTGAACGAGTCCTTCGCCACCTACATGTCGGTGCTGTGCCAGGCCGAGGCCACCCGCTGGGGCCAGGGCGCCTGGACGACCTTCGCCAACGTGGAGAAGTCCTGGGCCTACCGCCAGGACCAACTGCCCTCCACCCACCCGATCGCCGCCGACATTCCCGACATGCAGGCCGTGGAGGTCAACTTCGACGGCATCACCTACGCCAAGGGCGCCTCGGTGCTCAAGCAGCTGGTGGCCTACGTCGGGCTCGACAACTTCCTCGCCGGCGTGCGCGACTACTTCGACGAGCACGCCTGGGGCAACACCGAGCTGAAAGACCTGCTGTCGGCGCTCGAGCGCACCTCCGGCCGCGACCTGTCCTCCTGGTCCAAGGAGTGGCTGGAGACCGCCTGGGTCAACACGCTGCGCCCGTCCTTCACCGTGGACCCCGAGGGCCGCTTCCTGCACTTCGAGGTGCTCCAGGAGGCCCCGGCCGACTACCCGACCCTGCGCTCGCACCGCGTCGCCATCGGCCTGTACTCCCGGGTGAACGGCTCGCTCACGCGGGTCAAGCGGGTGGAGCTCGACGTCGTGGGCGCCCGCACGGCCGTGCCCGAGCTGGCCGGCGAGGCTCAGCCCGACCTGATCCTCGTCAACGACGACGACCTGACCTACGCCAAGATCCGCCTGGACGAGCGCTCCATGCGCACGCTCGTCGACGGCGGCATCGCCGGCTTCGCCGAGTCGCTGCCGCGCGCGCTGAGCTGGTCGGCCGCCTGGGACATGACCCGCGACGCCGAGATGGCCACGCGCGACTACGTCCGGCTGGTCACCTCCAACGTCCACGCGATCGCCGACATCACGGTCCTGCAGACGGTGCTGCGCCAGGCGCGCCTGGCCGCCCAGCAGTACGCCGACCCGGCGTGGCGGGCCACCGGCCTGGCAGAGCTGTCGGCGGCGCTGCGCCGGCTGATCGCCTCGGCCGAGCCCGGCTCCGACCACCAGCTCGCCTATGTCAACGCCTTCACCGCCGGGGCCACCACCACCGAGGACCTCGCCTTCGTCAAGGGCATCATCGAGGGCACGTCGGTCCCCGAGGGCCTGACCGTGGACGCCGACCTGCGCTGGACGCTGACGCACGCGCTGGTGTCGGGGGGCGTGCTGTCCGCCGGCGACATCGCCGAGGAACTGCGGCGCGACCCGTCGGCCCGGGGCGAGCAGTCGGCGGCCATGTGCCAGGCGGCCATCCCGACCCCCGAGGGCAAGGCCGAGGCCTGGTCCAAGATCACCGGTGGCGCGCTGAGCGGCGCGGCGCTGCGCTCGACCATCGTCGGCTTCATGGACCCCGACCACGTCGAGCTGCTCCAGCCCTACGGCGAGCGGTTCTTCCAGGAGGTCGGCCGCATCTACAAGAGCTGGCCCTCCGACAGCGCCCAGCGGTTCGCGATGGGGTGCTACCCGGCGCTGCTCATCGACCCCGGGACGGTGGCGAGGACGCAGGACTACATCTCCGCCGAGCAGCCGGTGCCGGCGCTGCGCCGCCTGCTGATGGAGGGCGCCGACTCCATCGGCCGGGCCCTGCGCGCCCGCGCCAAGGACTCCTCGGCCGTCTGATCCACCCCTCCTCCGGGGCCCGCCCGCCGGCGGGCCCCCTCGCTCCGAGGTGCACCCTCCTTTGAGCCCGGCCCGCCTGGTGTCCAAGTCCGGTTGAACGCCAGGCGGGCCGGTCGGCCGCGCATTCCGCGGCCGGCCCTCCCAGCGGGCTGTAAGCCTCTTGCAAGCGTTCCGCGGTGACATGAGAGCCAGCGAAAACGGCAGCGGCCGTTCACAGCGGGCCACGGCCGGTCTACTGTGCGCGCTGTCACCGTAAGCCGGGAGGCCCCCATGATCGCTCTCGCCGTCGTCGGCGTCCTCGCCCTCGCGTCGCTCTTCCTGGTGGTCTCCACCTACAACGGGCTGGTGCGCAGGCGCGGCGCGGTGGACAACGCCTGGGCCCAGATCGACGTCCAGCTCAAGCGCCGCCACGACCTGATCCCGAACCTGGTGGAGACCGTCAAGGGGTACGCCGCGCACGAGCGCGGCACCCTGTCGGCCGTGGTGGCGGCCCGCGGGCAGGCCCTCGCGGCCCAGGGCCCGCGCGACCAGGCCTCTGCCGAGAACCTGCTGTCCGGCGCGCTGAAGAGCCTGTTCGCGGTCTCGGAGGCCTACCCCGACCTGAAAGCGGACCACAACTTCGCCGCCCTCCAGGACGAGCTGGCCACCAGCGAGAACCGCATCGCCTACTCGCGGCAGTACTACAACGACGCCGTCCTGACCTACAACAACGGCATCCAGACGGTGCCGGCGAACGTCGTGGCCGGCATGACCGGCTTCCAGGCGCGCGAGTACTTCCAGGCGCCGGGCGAAGAGCGCGGCCCGGTCCAGGTCCGTTTCTGACGCCCCGATCCGATGATCTTCGTTTGGGCCGCGGCCGCCGCCGTCGCGCTGTGGCTGGCCCTGCTCGCCGCGATGGCGTTCGCCACCCGCAATCCGGGCATCACCCCGGAGCCGCCCACCAGCGAGCTGGGCGAGGAGTCCCCCGCCCTGGTGGACCTGATCACCGGCGACTGGCGCCTGTGCGACGAGGCCGCCTCCGCCACGCTGCTCGACCTGGCCGCCAAGGGCGCGGTGCAGATCGAGGAGATCGGCCCCGAGCTGTCGCTGGTGCGGCTCGGCACGCCCCGAGCACCGCTCGCGCCGTACGAGAAGCTGGTGCTGGACCACGTGGCCTCGCTCGCCACCGACGGCGTGGTGGCCACCGGAGCGCTGGCCGAGGGCGCGAGGAACCTCGGCCGCTGGTGGAAGAGCTTCCGCAAGAAGGTCATCGCCGAGGCCCGCGAGAAGGGCCTGTCGCGTCCGCGGTGGAGCCGCGCGCAGGCCGTCCTGCTCACCGCCGCGGCGGCCGTGCCCGCCGTCGCCGTGGGCGTCGCGGTGGCCGCCACCGCGGACGACGGCCATGAGGGAGGCGGCATCGGCGCGGGGTTCATCGCGCTGGCCGTGCTGAGCGCGCTGATGGACAGGTTCAACGGCGAGCGCGGCACGGCCCAGGGCGCCCGGGTCGCCGGCCATTGGCTGGGCGTGCGCGCCCACCTGTCCGGCGGCGGCTTCGCCGACCGGCCCGCCGCCTCGGTGACGATCTGGGGGCGGCATCTGGCGTACGCCGCCGCCCTGGGGCTGGCCAGGCGCGCGGTCACCAGCCTGCCGATCAGCGTCCCCGCCGACGACAAACGGGCCTGGTCGGACTTCGGGGGCATGTGGCACGTGGTGGACGTGCGCTACCCCCGCCGCATCCTGTGGGGGCGCCCGCCCTGGCCGGTGGTGTTCGGCGGGGTGGTCGCCGGGCTCGCCGCGGGGTTCTGGCTCTGGCTGCTGGGCGTCGTCGCCAAGGCCCTGACCGACTGGCCGGACGCGCTGGTGATGCCGGTCGCCTACCTCGGCGCGGCGGTGGCGGCGGGCGTCCCGATCGCCTTCGCCATCGCCGACCTGACCACCAGGACCGAGGTCGAGGGCCAGATCGTCCGGCTGCGGGCCTTCCGGGTGGGCGGGGACGAGCATCCCAAGTACGCCTACTGGGTGGCGCTGGACGACGGCCGGCGGCGTCAGGTCAAGGCCCTCGGCGCCGAGGAGGAGCTGTGGCGCCCGCTGGCCGAGGGCGACAGGGTCAGGGCCCGGGTCGGGCGGAGGCTGGGCTGGATCCGCGAGATCGAGATCGTCGAGCGGTCGCGGCACCGCGGCGCGGCGTCCTACGACGACACCGGCGAGCACGTCCTGCAAGCCCCGGAGAACCTCGGCGAGGTCCCCCTCCGCGCCAGGGACGAGGCCCACGGCCCCGACCACCCCGCGGACCCGTTCGCGCCGGCGGGTCTGGTGACGCCAGACGACCTGCGGCGCGTCCTCGGCGTCGCGGTGGGCGAGGCCGGGCCGTACCCGGACGCGCTGCCCACGCCGGCCTGGCTCGCCGTGCGGTCCTGCCGCTACCGGGCGACCGGCGGCACGCCGGTGACCGTGGACGTGCACGCGGCGGCGGGCGCGCGCGGCGGCTACCTGATGGTGCTCGGGCACCTGCTGACCCGGGTCGAAGGACACCAGGCGCCCGGCATCGGCGGCGGGGCCATGCTCTACCCCGGCGTGGTCGCCGCCCGCACCGCCGTGGGCACCTTCGCCATCCACGTCCACTCCCCCGCCGGCCCGCCGCCGCCCGACGCGCTGGTCGAGCTGGCCCGCGCGGCCGCCGCCCGCATGGACGGAAGATCGCCGGTGGCGTGAGAGGGTGTCCGGGTGGACGAGCCATTTGTGCCCCCCTACCCCCTCGCTCCGCTCGACCTGCTCACCGCGCTGGCCCGGCGGTACGCCTTCGGCGACCTCGGAGCCCTCGCTCCGCTGGTGATGCCGGAGCCCGGCGCCATCCCCGCGTTGTGCGAGTTCGGCCAGCGCCTGCTCACCCTGGACGCGGAGGACTTCGCCGCCGAGGTCGACGCCAAGGCCGTTCCGGCCGCGCTGCGGCGCCGCGCGCGCGAGTGCCACATGCCGCAGACCCCGCGCGAGCAGCCGCGCGGCGCGCTGTCCTCGCTGCGGCCCGCGTACGGGCTGCTGCTGGAGGTCATCCAGGTGCGCTGGCAGCGGCGCGAGCTCAGTTCGGTGATGTCGGCGCTGCACATCGCCAGCGAGTACCTGCCGCTGCTGGCCTTCGAGCCGGTGCTCGGCCACGCCGGCGACCCCGCGCGCTGGCCGCAGGGCCTGCGGGCGGAGGGCAGCCGGTTCGGCGTGATCGGCGACCGCGACTGCGACCACACCAAGCCCGAGAAGTCCGCGGCCGAGCGCACGCTGCGCGTCGCCCACGAGCCGGGCGAGGGCTGGCGGGCGTACTTCGACCGGCAGCACAGCCAGCTCTCGGGCGCCATGGCGGCCTGCGTCGCCAAGTGCCGTAAGCCCTGCACGGCGATGGACTGGATTCCCGAGCCGGCTCGCGAGGGGCTGGGCCTGCGCTGCAAGGTGGCGCTCACCTTCGCCGACACCCCGCTGGTCCGGCTGCGCCACGCGGCGCCCGTCGGCCACGGGTTCGGCGTGCCGTCCCCGGAGGAGGTGTTGGACGCCTGGGAGCGCAGTCGGTCCTATCTGGACAAGAACGACATCGGCCACGAGGCGAGCCGCGAGGACGGCTTCCCGCTGCCCGGGCTGCCCAGCCTGTTCTCGGCCGTCGCGGCGGCGCCCATCGCCACCTCGGCCCTCCTGTCCGACGTGGCCGCCCACCTGGTCACGCTCATCGGCGCGCCGGCGTTGCGCGGCGCCGGCGTGTGAGCCCGCGTCCTCACCAGATCTCGGGGCGGCGGTCTCCCCAGAAGCCGCCCACCGCGGCCTCCACCTGCGCCGACAGCGAGATGAGGGTGGCCTCGTCGCCGAACCGGCCGGCCAGCATCACCCCGATGGGCAGCCCCGCGCCGGTCCAGTGCAGGGGGAGGTTGACCGCGGGCTGGCCGCTGATGTTGTACGGCGCGGCGAACGGCGCGAACCGCTCCATGCGGTGGAAGGTCTCCTCGGGGTCCTCGACGTCCTCGAACCAGCCGATCGGCACGGGCGGCTGGGTGACCGTCGGGCTGAGGATCGCGTCGTAGTCGTTCATGACCAGGAACGCGAAGCGCGTCGCGGTCTGCAACGTCGCCTGGGCCTGCAGGAAGGCCGGCGCGGGGGTGGCGAAGCCCCGTTCGCGCAGCCACCGCGTCAGTGGCCGCAGCCTGGGCTCCAAGGACGGGTCGACGGGGTGCATGCAGGCGAAGCAGAACCACAGCCGCTCGAACTCGGCCAAGATGGAGCCGTCGAAGGCCGGCGGCATGTCGACGACCTCGTGGCCGAGCGACTCCAGCAGCCGCGACGCCTCCTCGTAGGCGGCCATGACGTCGGGGTGCACCTCGGCGCCCGGCACGACAGGGGTGGCGTTCCTGCCGATGCGCAGGCGCCCGGGCTCGCGACGGGCCGCTTCGAGGAAGCCGACGGGCGAGGGCGGCGCGTGGTACAGGTCGCCCGGCTGGTTGTGCGCCATCGCCTCCAGCAGCGCGGCGGCGTCGGCCACGGTGCGGGCGATCGGCCCGTTGGTGGACAGGCCGGCCAGGTCGGGGACGACCGGCGCGAACGAGATGCGCCCGCGCGTGGGCTTGATGCCGTACAGGCCGCACACCGACGCGGGGATGCGGATGGAACCGGCCCCGTCGCTGCCCTGCGCCGCCGGGGCGAGCCCGGCCGCGACCGCCGCCGCCGCTCCCCCGCTGGAACCGCCGGCCGAGCGCGTCAGGTCCCACGGGGTGCGGGAGGGGGGCGAGACATCGGTCTCGGTGTAGCAGGGCAGCCCGAACTCCGGGGTGGCGGTCTTGCCGAGCATGATCGTGCCGGCGGCGCGGAGCCGCTCGACCACGCTGTCGTCCACGGGCGCGACGAAGCCCTCATAGGTGGCCGAGCCGAAGCGGATGGGCACGTCCTTGACGAGGTTCAGGTCTTTGACCGGGATGGGGACGCCGAGCAGCGGCGGCAGGTCGGCGCTCTCCATGACCTGGGCCTCGGCCCGGCGGGCCTCCTCCAGCGCGCGCTCGGGGGTCGGGGTGACGAAGGCGCCGACGCGGGGGTCGAGCCGTTCGACGCGCTCGATGTAGTGCTTGGTGATCTCGACGGGGGACAGCTCCCGGGCTCGGACGGCCGCCGCCTGCTCCAGGGCTGTTAGATCATGTATGTGCGCCACGCTACGGCACAGTAGGGCCTGTGACCACGACTTATCTAGAGAGAAAAGAAAGAGATACCCGTCCTTCCGCCCTACAATGCGGGAACGCGGGGCCACAAAAATGTGAACTAGCCAACACTAGGCACACCCTTGGGCGTCAACTACCGTGAGTTACGTGGATTCCGGTCTAGAACCCGATGACGGTCACAATGGGTCACCCATCTGGGTGAGTGACCGCCCTGCGCAGCCGAGGTCACGGCCCGCCGCCCCGGAGGAGACCTACGCCCCGGTCGGTCGCGCGTCGCTGCTCGGTCTGCTCCAGCAGCCCAGATACCGGCATCTGCGCGTGCGCGCGCTGATCGCCGCCGGCGCCGGGCTGCTGGTCGGCATCCCGCTGTGGAGCTGGCGGCTCGGCCTGGTCGCGGCGATCATCGCCGCCATCGCCGACACGGTGTACCGCGCCCGCACGGTCTCCTCGGTCCCGCCCTGGCGCCGCGCGTCGGCCGCCGAGCGGCGCACCGAGGCCCAGCTGAGGAAGCTCGAACGCAACGGCTACCTCACGCTGCACGCCCGGGCCATCCCGAACAGCGACGCGCAGATCGACCACCTGGTCGTCGGCCCGACCGGCGTGTACGCCGTCGACTCCGAGAAGTGGGACAAGCGGCTCCCGGTCCGGGTGCAGTCGCACCGCAAGCTGTTCCACGGGCCGTTCAACCAGAAGCCCCGGCTCGACGAGGCGCGCTGGGAGGCCTCCCAAGCCGGCGAGCTGATCACCAAGGCCCTCGGCCGCGAGATCACCGTGGTGCCGTCCCTGGCCATCTACGGGCCCGCGATCCCGTGGAAGATCCTGAACATCCGCGAGGTGGACGTCTTCGACGGCTCCCGCGTCCGCAAGTGGATCACCAACCGCGAGCGCTCGCTGACCGGCGAAGAGGTCGAGGACATCTACGCCGTCGCCGAACAGGTGCTGCCGGCGCGTTATCCCGAATAACCGAGAAGCCGACCCGTCGAGAAGGTCCTTCGGGATTCCCGTCCCTGTTCCACCACTGCCCCCGGGGATCCCGAAGGACCTTGTCATGTCCTCCTCCGCCGCGCGGGTGTCCATGCTGTGGACGGCGGGTCTCGTCAGGCGGGCGATGGCCGTACCATTTGAAGACTCAGCAGTCGTCGGATGGGAGAACGGTCATGCCGGCCCTCAGATCTCGCACGGTCACTCATGGCAGGAACATGGCGGGCGCGCGCGCCCTGCTCAGGGCCACGGGTGTAGCCGGCGGGGACTTCGGCAAGCCGATCATCGCCGTGGCCAACAGCTTCACGCAGTTCGTCCCCGGCCATGTCCACCTGCGCGAGGTGGCCGAGGTCGTGGCCGGCGGCATCCGCGAGGCCGGGGCGATCCCGCGCGAGTTCAACACCATCGCCGTGGACGACGGCATCGCGATGGGCCACGGGGGCATGCTGTACTCCCTGCCCTCGCGCGAGCTCATCGCCGACGCGGTCGAGTACATGGTCAACGCCCACTGCGCCGACGCGCTGGTCTGCGTCTCCAACTGCGACAAGATCACCCCGGGCATGCTGCTGGCGGCCTTCCGGCTGAACATCCCGACGGTCTTCGTCTCCGGCGGGCCGATGGAGGCCGGCAAGACGCCGGGCCGCAAGCTCGACCTCATCGACCCGATGATCGCCGCGGCCGACGAGAGCGTCTCGGACGCCGAGCTGCTGGAGATGGAGGAGAACGCCTGCCCCACCTGCGGCTCGTGCAGCGGCATGTTCACCGCCAACTCGATGAACTGCCTCACCGAGGCGATCGGCCTGGCCCTGCCGGGCAACGGCACCACCCTGGCCACGCACAAGGCCCGCAAGGCGCTGTTCGAGCAGGCCGGCCGCCAGGTCGTCGAGATCACCAAGCGCTACTACGAGGGCGACGACGCGTCGGTGCTGCCGCGCAACATCGCCACCCGCGACGCCTTCGAGAACGCCATGGCGCTGGACGTCGCCATGGGCGGCTCCACCAACACGATCCTCCACCTGCTCGCGGCGGCCCGCGAGGCCGGCGTCGACTTCGGGCTGAAGGAGATCAACGAGCTGTCGCTGCGGGTGCCCTGCCTGTGCAAGGTCGCGCCCGCCACCGCCAAGTACCACGTCGAGGACGTCCACCGCGCCGGCGGCATCCCGGGGATCCTCGGCGAGCTCGACCGCGCGGGGCTGCTCCACCGCGACACCCACAGCATCCACGCCTCCACCCTCACCGACTACCTCTCCGCGTGGGACCCGAAGTCCCCGACGGTGTCGCAGGAGGCCGTGGAGCTCTGGCACGCCGCGCCCGGCAACGTGCGCACCGTCAAGGCCTACTCCCAGGAGGCACGGTGGGAGTCCCTCGACCTCGACCGCGCCGAGGGCTGCATCCGCGACTTCGAGCACGCCTACACCCGTGACGGCGGCCTGGCGGTGCTGTACGGCAACCTCGCTCCCGAGGGCGCCATCGTCAAGACGGCCGGCGTCGACGAGTCGATCTGGCGGTTCAGCGGGCCGGCCGTGGTGTTCGAGTCGCAGGAGGACGCCTCCGAGGGCATCCTCGGCAACAAGGTCAAGGCCGGCGACGTGGTGGTCATCCGCTACGAGGGTCCCAAGGGCGGCCCCGGCATGCAGGAGATGCTCTACCCGACGAGCTTCCTGAAGGGCAAGGGCCTCGGCAAGGCGTGCGCGCTGATCACCGACGGCCGCTTCTCCGGGGGAACCTCCGGCCTGTCCATCGGGCACGCCTCGCCCGAGGCGGCCGAGGGCGGCATCATCGCCCTGGTGGAGGACGGCGACCTCATCGAGATCGACATCCCGGGCCGCGGCATCGAGCTGAAGGTCTCCGAAGCCGAGCTGGCCGCGCGGCGCGAGCGCCTGCTGGCCGACCTCGGCCGTTACCGCCCGCGCGACCGTGAGCGGGCGGTGAGCGCCGCGCTGCAGGCGTACGCCGCGCTGACCACCTCCGCCTCCACCGGCGCCTCCCGCGACCTGTCCCAGCTCTCCCAGCACTGAGCTCCCCCGGTCCGGCGCCGAGACCACCCGGCGCCGGACCGCGAGCTCGCCTGGCGCCGTCTTGAACGGCCCCCGCCGGGGCGCGGGGGGTGGTGGCGCGGGTCGATGACGCCGCGCCGCCCGCGTCGGCGGGCAGGGCGGGGTTGACCCACGGAGTCGATGGCGTGGAGGAAAGGCCGCCGTCACCGGAGGGTGAACAACAGTCACCCTCTGGATGCCCGTGACAAGATCTGGTGTTCGAAAAATGTCGGTGTCGCGACGTAGTGTGGACCTATGGCCAACGTCACCACGCCGCTCCTGACGACCGCCGAAATCGCCGCTCTCGCCTTGTCCCTCGCCCATCTCGGCGAGGGTCCGCAGGCGCAGACCGCCCGACACGGGCTGCGCCGCGTGTTCGACAAGCTCGACCTCGACGACGACGTCATCGCGACGACCCTCGAAACGCTGACCACGCCGCTGCCCCCCGATGTCGCCCGGCGCGCCCGCACCATCGCGGGGGCGGTCACCGGCCGGCAGGTGGTGCGGCTCCACTACCGCGACGCGGCCGGGCGGGTGACCTCCCGTGACGTCGAGCCGGTCACCTGCCTGGTCCACCGCGACCATTGGTATCTGGTGGGGTGGTGCCGCTCGAAGGGCGGCATCCGCGCCTTCCGCTTCGACCGCATCGTCGCGGTGGAGCCGACGCTGGTGCCGTCCCGGCCGCACCGCGCCGAGCGCTACCTGCCGTTCCAGCGCCGCACAGCTCCCGAACGACGCCCCGGCGGCACCCTCACCCCCCTGAGAGGCCGCCGCCCGGCCTAGCGTTCAACTGCCGACATTCGCCGACTGCCCAGCGGCGCCGGCTTGCCGGCGCCGCCTACGGCGCCGGGCCCGGTGGACGTTCGCAGACAGCGCACTGGCCGAACCGGTCACCAGGCGCGCTGTGGCCCAGCCGGGCCACCGCCCCACCCCCAAAGCGAGTAGTGAAACTCGCGGGGCCCCCCGCCCACGCGAGC
>NZ_JBEXGT010000093.1:0-12769 GCF_040607475.1 Sphaerisporangium sp. NPDC005288
CGGTGACCGCGTACGTTCGCCGGGCGTGGCTCTCCACTCCGGGCCGCGCCTGGTGCGGTGACCGCGTACGTTCGCCGGGCGTGGCTCTCCACTCCAGGCCGCGCCTGGTGCGGTGACCGCGTACGATCCCCGGGCGCGGCTCTGCACCCCCGGCCACGTGCCGCAGTGATCGGCGCCGGGTCGGCGGGTCGTGGTACGGCGATTCCGGCGCCTGCCACGGCGCCCGAGCCGGTGAACGTTCGTGGACAGCGCACCAGCGGCGACGGGCGGACGATCAGGCGGGCGGTCAGGTGATCGGTCGAGCGGTCAGGCGGTGGTCAGGCGGTCAGGCGATCAGGCGGGCGGTCGGGCCGGGGACGCGGCCAGGGGCGCGGCCAGGGTGACGGCGCCGGTGGTGCCGTCCACGGTGATCTCGTCCCCGGTGGCGACCCGCGAGGTGGCGTCCGGCACTCCGACGACCGCCGGGATGCCGTACTCGCGGGCCACCACCGCGCCATGGGAGTTCGAGCCGCCCATCTCCATCACCAGGCCGCCCGCCGTCAGGAACAGCGGCGTCCAGCCGGGGTCGGTGGAGGGCGCGACCAGGATCTCCCCGGGCGACAGGTGGGCTCCCACCGGGTCGAGGATGACCCGCGCCTTGCCGGTCACCGTGCCGGGGGAGGCGGGAGTGCCGGTCATGGCGCCCTCGACGGGCGCCGCGGCCCCCACCGCCTCCGGCTCGGTGCCGTCGGAGAGCATGACCCGGGGAATGTGCCGCCGCCGCAGCTCCCGCTCGTAGGTCGCGCGGCGCGTGCGGACGAGCGCGCGCTGGTCGGCGCCGCCGAGCCCGGCCCGCGCCTCGGCGATGCTCAGCATGAACACGTCGTCCGGCTTCTCCAGCAGCCCGCGCCCGGCCAGTTCCTTCCCGACCGCCGCCAGGTGCCCGCGCATCTCGCCGAGGGCCACGATGAAGCAGAACTTGGGCATCTCCCGGTAGCCCGCCAGCTCGCGGGTGCGTCCCAGGGCGAAGCGCACGACGCGTCCGCGCAGGCCGCCCACCCGGCGGGCGAGCGTGCCGATCATCTCCTCCGCCTCGCGCGCTCCCCGGGCGAACTGCTCGTCGGGGGCCAGGGATGGGTCGTCCAGCCGCAGGTAGTTGGCGAGCACGCCCAGCACGTGCGACGGGTCGTCCGCCCAGCGGGGCATGCCCACGTCGATCTCGGCGACGGCCCGGTGGCCGTAGCGGGCCAGGAAGCCGTCCAGCTCCGCGCGCAGCACGGGCGGCAGTTCGCCCTGCGGCAGGGCCGGGCCGGCCAGCGCGCGGGCCGAGGCGGCGTCGGCGCGGATGCGCGAGGCCGCGTGCCACAGGGCCAGGTCCATCTCGGTGGTGACGTTGTGCGGCAGTCCCCGCAGCACGGTCGGCAGCTCGCCGGGCCTGTTGTGCCCGCGGAGCAGGCGGGCGGCCAGGGCCATCATCAGGAAGCCGGCGACCGGGGCGGGCACGATGTGCGGGATCGTCGGCACCACCTGGGTGCGCAGGCAGTGTTCCACGTGGTCGAGCCGCTGCTCGGGGGTGGCGTCCGGCGACAGCGCGAGCCGCTCGCGCAGGCGCTCGACCACCCGCGCTATGCGCTGCCGCGAGCTGCGCGGGTCGCGCAGCGCCTGCACGATGCGCACCGGTATGCGATATCGGGCGGCGATGCGCCACAGCCGGCGCACCGCGGGCAGCGGCGAACGGTGGGTCACGCTCAGCCGCGGGTCGTCGAACAGGCCGCGCAGCACGACCGCCGACCGCGCCTCCATGACGTCCAGCAGCCGGGGCACGACGGCCCGCCCCACCCGGCTGCGCATGACGCCGGTGATGTCCCCGAACAGGCGCATGCCCGGCTCCGCGAGCGGCAGGGGGCCGGTGCGCGCGCCGTAGAGGGTGGCGATGACCGAGCCGGCGAGCGTGCGGAAGGCCGAGACCCCCATCGGCGTGATCGGCCGGTGCAGGCCCTGCGCCAGGCTGAAGCAGAAGTACACCCGCAGACCGTCCGGAGGCGTCTCGGGCAGCGGGTACAGGGTGGTGATCGGCCGGGCCTGGGTGAGCCACAGCGCTCCGGAGGAGTCGATCGCCCACTCGGTGTCCTGCGGGGAGCCGTAGTGGTCCTCCACGCGGGCCCCGAGCCCGGCCAGGGCGACGATCTGGTCGTCGGTCAGGCACGGACCGTCGGCGGACTCCCGCGCGACCTGCTCGGTGCCGCCGCCCTCGACCGAGCGGATCACCGTCGCCTTGTCGCCGAGCACCCGCTTGGTGATCTTCTTGGCCGGGCCGACCACGAAGTGGTCGGGGTTCACCCCGCCGGAGACCACCGACTCGCCGAGCCCGGGGCTGGCGTCGATCACCACCTCGCGGCGCCGTCCGGTGACCGGGTTGGCGGTGAACATCACCCCGGCGACCTCGGCCTGCACCATGCGCTGGATGACCACGGCCAGGTGGACGGCGGCGTGGTCGATGCCGTTGGCCGCGCGGTAGGCGACGGCGCGGTCGGTCCACAGCGAGGCCCAGCAGCGGCGGACGGCGTCCAGCACCGCCTCGGGGCCGACCACGTTCAGGTAGGTGTCCTGCTGGCCGGCGAAGCTCGCGTCCGGGAGGTCCTCGGCGGTGGCCGACGAGCGGACCGCCACCGGGCCGTCGGCCGCGCGCCGCACGGCGCGGGCGATGTCGTCGGGCACGGGGGCGGCCAGGACGGCGGCGCGCGCCCGGCCGGCCAACTCGGCCAGCGTGGCGGTGTCGCCGGGGGCGGTGCGCGCCAGGGCGTCCAGCACCTCGCCGAGGTGCGCCCCCTCGGCGACGCGGCGGTAGGCCCAGGTGGTCAGGCAGATCCCCGGCGGCACGGGCAGCCCGGCCCGGGTCAGCACGCCGAGGTTGGCGGCCTTGCCCCCGACCAGCGGCAGCGCGTCGGCGGCGATGTCCTGGAAGCCGAGGATCAGGGGGTGGTGCTCCGGGCCGGCGAGCCGGCGGTCACCGTCGGAGGTCAGCATGTCGGTCTCCCTGTGGAGCCGCCGGGGCGGACGGGGCCCGCGCTCCCGGCGACGCTGTCCGTCGTATGACCCCACCATAAACTCATCAGCCGTTGAAATCAACGACCGATGAAATAAGGGCCATGACGCGGAGCTAGCTCATGGTGTTGCCCCCGTTGACGGCCAGCCGCTGGCCGGTGACGAAGCGGGCGCCGGGGGAGGCCAGATAGGCGACCGCCTCGGCGACGTCGGCGGGAACGCCCATGTGGCGCAGCGGCAGCCGCGCCTCATAGTCGCTCCAGTCGTCGCCGGCGTGGCGCTCCACCGGGATCCAGCCCGGTTCCACGGTGTTGACGGTGATGCCGAGCGGCCCGAGCTCGCGGGCCCACGAGCGGGTCAGGCCGTGCATGGCCGCCTTGGCCGACACGTAGTGCGCGAAGTCGGCGTTGCCCAGGTCGGCCACCTCGCTGCCGATGTTGACGACGCGCCCCTCGCCGGCGGCCTTGAAGTCGGGCAGCACGGCGTGCAGGAGCAGCAGAGGCGCCTTGACGAAGAACCGGAGCTGGTCGAGGTGGTCCTGCCAGGTCTGCTTCTCGATCGGCATCATCGGCTGCGGGCCGGTCGCGTTGTTCACCACGACACCGATCGGGCCGACCCGCTCGCGGATGTCCTCGACGCCGCGCGCGACCTCCTCCTCGTCGGTGACGTCGAACCGCGCCACGTACGCCGCCGCGCCGATGCGGCCGGCCACCGCCGTCGCGCCCGCGGTGTCGTGGGCGTAGTTGACGACGACCTTCCAGCCGTCGGCCGCCAGCCGTTCGGCGATGGCCGCGCCGAGGCCCCGCGAGGCCCCGGTGACGAGTGCGCATCCCATGATTCCGTCCTCTCCGCACAGGAAATGCCCTCATCTTTGCCCATCAGCGCACATTCGCGCACATGTCGCCTAGGGCCGAGACGTGCGGATATCCCGGATCGCGTCCGGTACATCACATCGGGAGCGTCACGTCGGGCGGGGGAGAGGAGTCGCCAGTGGCAGCGGCCGTCCGCGCCGGCGGACGGCCGTCCGGTCTAGCCGGCGGTGATGGCCGGGGCGGGCGCGTCGGCGTGCAGGCGGTGCAGCACCCGGCGGAAGGCGTAGATCGAGACGCCGACCGCGACGCCGCTGATGGCCGCGACCACCGACGTGCGCACCAGGAGGTAGGTGCCGATCGACTGGTGCAGGAGCAGCCAGATGCTGACCGCGGAGTTGGCCAGCAGCACGAACGCCCACAGCAGCGTGATGCGGGCGAAGAAGCGCCGCACCCGCTCGTGCCGCAGCACGGCCGAGGGAAGGTGGATGTAGTCCAGGGTGAGCTTCTGGACCAGCGGCCTGTTCAGGCGGACCGAGGCCAGGAAGGCCATGCTGATGCAGATCGTGCCCAGTTCGGGCTGAAGGAAGTAGACGACGGCACTTCCCGTCCACCAGCCCAGCGCCGCCCGCGCGGTGATGGCGATCGCCGCCAGCAACATCGTGCCGGGGACGGGCCGGCGGCGGACGACCCGCCACAGCACCCCGGCGTACACCCAGCTCACCGCCGCCACCAGCGCCCCGTCCAGGCCGAGCACGGCCAGGGCGGTGTAGAACACGGCGAGCGGGGCGACGACGCCTTCGAGGAGCCGCGGCACGGCCTGCCGGAGCAGTGCGGTGATCCTCGGGAGGGTGAAGTGTGGAGCGTTCATGCTTCTCCCAGGGAGGACGTTCGAGGAACGACGCTAAAGCTTCGACGCCTACCCTGGGATGTGTTCGCCGAAACGCGGCCGAAACGCCGAATTGTAGTCATTAGTGGCTCACGGTACACAATGTCCAGGTAAGGCGTACATATGTTGGTAATGATCGTTTATTCCGATCATTACCGGGCTTCGGGCGGTACACCCTTCATGAGGTGGTTGAACATTGGATAACGGTTCGGGAACGGAGGGTTTCCGGATGGCGAGCGGTTCGGGAGCATGAAGTCATGGCAGTGCTCTCACGCACGCATGTCCCCCCGTCCGCCGATCGCGTGGCCGACGTCGCCGTCGAGCTGACCCGTTGGCCCGACCTCGCGGTCAGCCACTCTCGCAAGGCCATCCGCTTCCGCGCGCGCGGCCGCGAGATCATCCGCATGCGCGGCGACCACACTGCCGAGCTGCTGCTCACCGCCTCCCTCGTCGACCGATGGGCCCGGGTGCTCGCCGACTCCCATCGTGTCACACCAGGTCACGGCACCGGCTGGATACGTGTCGAGATCGCGGACCGCACCGACGCCGAGCTGTTCCTGTCACTGGTCAGCGTCGCGCTGAAGGTCAACGACGACTGAGCGGGACGGCCGGCGGCCGCGCGAGCGGCCGCCGTCAGCCGAGGCTGGAGGTCGCCAGCCGGGCGCCGAAGGCGAGGAAGAGCGCCCCCACGCCGGAGGTCAGACCGGCCGAGAGCCTGCGCCGCCGCCGGAACTGGGTAGCCAGGTACACCCCGCCGAAAATCAGCGTGGACAGATAGACGACGCTGAAGAATTGGCAGATCGCGCCCAAGATCAGGAATGACAGCGCCGGCGCGCCGTAATGCGGGTCGACGAACTGCACGAAGAACGAGATGAAGAACAAGATCGCCTTGGGGTTGAGCAGGCTGATCGTGAGGGCCTTCCTGAACGGGTCGGCGAGGTCGGGCGCCGCCTCCGCATGCCCGCCCGGCTCGTCCTTGCCCCGCCACGACCGCACGGCGGCGCGGATCATGTTGAAGCCCAGCCACGCGAGGTAGGCCGCGCCGGCGTACTTGACCACGTTGAACAGCATCGGCGTGGACCGCAGCAGCGAGGCGACCCCGGCCGCCGACAGCACCATCAGCACCGTGTCGCCCACGAACACCCCGCCGGCCGCGCGGTACCCGGTGCGCACGCCGCGCCGCGCCCCCACCGTCAGGACGTACAGCGAGTTGGGACCGGGAAGAAGAATGATCAGAAAGGCCCCGATCACGTAGGCCCAGATATTGGTGATGCCGAAGAACATGCCGCCGAACTCCATGTACGCAGGGAAGTGACACGCTATACCGCCGCAAACCCCGCATTCACCCCGTTAACCCGAGCCATCTGCCACAACACCGGCCCGGCGCCCTGGGCCGCTGCGCGTCCGGAGGAACGTGACCGCCGTCGTCGCGCCGGGCATGGCGAATCCGGGCCGGGCCGCCGCGGCCGGGTGACCGTATGTCTCCAGGCAGGCGGGTAGACCAGTGTGACCCGGCTGTCAAAGCCGCCCTGCCTGGGAGAAAACCTCGTCGTTTGGGCCTTGTGAGCGGCCTGCGCCGGAGCTACGATCGCGACAACTCTTAGGAAACTTTCCTAAAAGTACTGGTGATCTGCAGCCGTCCGCGCCCTCTGTCCCCTCCAGTGCCGATGCCCCATGAGCTGCGGACATCCAGTGAGCCAGCGCCCATCCTCCCTCTCACCCCCCTCGCGTCCCGCGCCCGGGACGCGCGACGCCCGCCTTTCGCAGCATGGGAGCGATCATGCGACGCACCTTGCCCCTGCTCGTCCTCACAGCCCTGGCGAGCATCGCCGTCGCGGTGCTCGCGCCACCGGGCGCGCAGGCCGCCTCGGTGAGCGCCACCTTCGTCAAGACCTCCGACTGGGGGTCGGGCTTCGAGGCCAAGTACACCGTCGCCAACGGCACCGCGAACACCGTCAACGGCTGGACCGTGGAGTTCGACCTGCCGTCCGGCACCACCGTCGGCACCTACTGGGACGCCCTGATGAACCAGTCAGGCGGCCACTACACCTTCAGGAACCGCGAGTACAACGGATCGCTGGCGCCCGGCGCCTCCGCCTCGTTCGGGTTCGTCGGCGCGGGGCCCGGAGCGCCGCTGAACTGCAAGGTCAACGGCGCGTCCTGCGGCGGCGGCACCACCCCCAGCCCGACACCCACGCCGCCCGGACCAACTCCGACTCCCACTCGCACCCCCACCCCGACCCCGACGCCCACGCCGACCCCGACCGTGACCCCGCCGCCGACCGGCGCGATCCTCCTCGCCCCCTACATCGACATCACGATGACCACGCCGTCGCTGGTCAGCGCGGCCACCGCGACCGGAGTGAAGAACTACACCCTCGCCTTCGCCCTCGGCGACAGCACCGGCTGCAACCCCGCCTGGGGCGGCACCATCCCGCTGAACGACTCGCGCGTCATCAACGACGTCCGCGGACTGCAGGCACGGGGCGGCCAGGTGATCGTCGCCACGGGCGGCGCCGTCGGCCCGTACCTGGAACACAGCTGCGGCACCACGGCGCAACTGCTGGCGGCCTACAAGAAGGTGCTGGACACCGTCGGCACCAACCACCTGGACGTCGACATCGAGGCGTCCATCGACATCGCCAAGGTCAACTCGGCGCTCAGGCAACTGCAGGCCGAACGCGGCACGGTGATCAGCTACACCCTCCGCATCCAGGGCCAGGACTACGGCATGGACCCGTTCTCGGTCCAGATCCTCCAGGACGCCGCGGCGCGCGGGCTGAACGTGCTGGTCAACCCCATGCTGATGGACTTCGGCTACTCCGGCGCCTGGGGCGACGCCATGGTGTCCGCGGCCAACGCGACGCTCGGGCAGATGCGGACGATCTGGCCCTCGAAGACGGACGCGCAGCTCAAGCGGCTGCTCGGCCTGACCCCGATGATCGGCAAGAACGACACCGGCCAGACCACCACGCAGGCGGACGCGCGCAAGCTGCTGTCCTACGCCCAGGCCAACCACGTCGGCCGGATCGGCTTCTGGTCGGCCGGCCGCGACAACGGCGGCTGCCCGAACGGCACCCTCTCGCCCACCTGCAGCGGCGTCAGCCAGTCGGCCTACGAGTTCACCACCATCTTCAAGGCCTTCACCGGCTGAAAGGACGATCCGATGCGCCTGATCCGCTTATGCGTCGCGGCACTGCTCGCCGCGGGCGCCGTACTGGTGGTGACGACGGCCCCCGCCTCGGCGGCCTCGGCCACCGCGACCTTCACCAAGCCGCAGGACTGGGGGAGCGGCTTCGAGGGCAAGTACACGGTCACCAACGGCACCTCCAGCCCGCTCAACGGCTGGACCGTCGCCTTCGACCTGCCCTCCGGCTACTCCGTCACCACCGCGTGGGACGCGGTGATGACCAGGAGCGGCCAGCACTACACCTTCACCAACCCGAGCTGGGCCCCGACCCTGGCCGCCGGCGCCAGCACGACCTTCGGTTTCAACGGCAGCCCCGGAAACTTCGGCGCCCCGCTCAACTGCACCCTGAACGGAGCCTCCTGCTCGGGCGGCACCACCAACCCCGGCGCGCCCGGCACGCCCGGCACCCCGGCCGTCACCGGCACGTCGAGCACGTCGATCTCCCTGTCCTGGTCCGCCTCCAGCGGCACCGTGACCGGCTACCGCGTGTACGAGGGCTCGACCGTCAGGGCCACGGTGACCGGCACCTCGGCCACCATCGGCTCGCTCGCCTCCTGCACCTCGCACACCTACACCGTGAAGGCGTACAACTCGGTCGGCGAGTCGTCCGCGAGCGCGGCCGTCACCGCCACCACCACCGGATGCCAGCAGCCCACCGGCGGCAGCGGAGCCCCCTACCTGTACCTGGGCTGGGGCAGCCCGCCGAACCCCGCCACGGTCATGAACGCGACCGGGGTCAAGTCGTTCACCATGGCGTTCGTCCTGTCCGGCGGCGGCTGCACCCCGGCGTGGGACGGGCAGCGCCCGCTGCAGGGAGGCGCCGACGCGACGGCGATCGCGCAGATCAAGGCGGCCGGCGGCGACATCGTCCCCTCGTTCGGCGGCTGGAGCGGCAACAAGCTCGGCCCGAACTGCTCCACCCCCCAGGCGCTGGCCGGCGCCTACCAGCAGGTCATCAGCGCCTACAACCTGAAGGCCATCGACATCGACATCGAGAACAGCGACGAGTTCGAGAACGAGGCCGTCCAGGACCGCATCCTCAACGCGCTGAAGATCGTCAAGCAGAACAACCCCGGCATCAAGACGATCGTCACGTTCGGCACCAGCACCACGGGCCCGACGTACTACGGCACCCGGCTCATCAATCAGGCCGCGGCGCTGGGCGCGAACATCGACGTGTTCACGATCATGCCGTTCGACTTCGGCGGCGGCGCCAACATGTACCAGAGCACCGTCAACGCCTCCGAAGGCCTGAAGACCGCGCTGAAGAACGCCTTCGGCTGGTCCGACGCCACCGCCTACGCGCACATGGGCATCTCCGGCATGAACGGCCTGTCCGACCAGCAGGAGACCACCACGCCCGCGACCTGGACCCAGATCCGCGACTGGGCCAAGTCCAAGGGGCTGGCGCGACTGGCGTTCTGGTCGGTCAACCGCGACCGCGGCTGCGCGGGCGGCGGCGTCCAGTCGGCGTGCAGCGGCATCGCCCAGAGCGACTGGCAGTTCACGCAGATCACCGCCGGCTTCTGACCGGCGGTCTCGCCTAGATCAGACGAGTGCGAAGACCGAAGCCGCCGAGGACCGTGCGGCCCGCGGCTCCGACCCCCCACGGAGCCCGCGGGCCGCACGCTCGTCCCGCACAGCGCCTTCGGTTCCTCGTCGGTCCCCTCGGAGAGGGCCGCCCGCGCTCTCCTCGCCGTCCCTGGGCACCTCGTCCGTGACCTGCGCGTGTGCTCGACGGCCGCCTCTGTGGACCGATCTAATGCACACTTAGCGCATGATCGTCACCCATAGGAGTCAAAACACTTCTTTGTGTGAACAATTCTGGATAGATGGTGGCAATTTTCACACCCGAGTGGTCGGTATGGGTTGTGTTCCGGCAGGCTAGTGAGCGTCATGGACAACGCAATTCTCACGGGGTGCGTCCTCGTCTCAGGTGTCGTGCTCGCGATCGTCGCCCAATGGAAGGGCTGGAGACCGTCGCCGGCCGTCACGCTCGCCGTCGGCGTCGGGGTGCGCGTCCTGATCATGATCTTGGCCGTGAAGTCCGTCTGGCAGCCCGTGGACTTCATGAAGAGCTTCCAACCGGCGGGCCGGGCGATCTTGGCTCACCAGGACCCCGTGCTCGAGAGCGACGGCGGCTGGCACTTCCTTCCCACGATCCCGTACGTGTACGGCTTACTGCTGTGGATGCACATCCCGTGGGAGGTCGCCGGCCGCCTGGTCACCGTGGTCGCCGACATCATCCTGATCCCCCTGGTCGGCAGGCTCGCCGGCGGCAAGGACGCCCGCCTGCGCGCCTTCCAGTACGCCTGCAACCCGCTCGCGATCCTGGTGGCCGCGGTGCACGGCCAGGTCGAGCCGGTCTCCCTGATGTTCGGCGTCGCGGCCTTCATCGTCGCCAGGAACGCCAGGACGTCCAGGCCCGTCCGCAACACGATCGTCGCCGGCCTGCTCATGGGTCTTGCGCTGTGCGCCAAGAGCTGGCCGATCTGGCTGGTTCCCGGCATGCTGCTGTTCCTGCCCGACCTGCGCTCGCGCATCTACGCGTTCTTCGCCACCGGCGTGGCGCCGATCTTCTTCCTGGTCACGCTGCCCATCGGCGCGGGCACCTCCCTCGCCCAGCTCCCCAAGGTGATCCAGACCATCGGCGACGTGCGGCCCATCATCGGCGAGTGGGGATGGACCGCGCTCGCGGTCGGCGGCGACTGGACTTTGAACGCCGACCTCGCCCGCTACGGCCAGTGGGCCATCTACGGCACACTGCTCGTCGTCGGGTTCCTGTGGCGCCGCGCCGACCCCGTCGACCTGACCACGGCGCTGCTGCTCGCGTTCATGGTCGTCACCCCGCGGCTGGGCGCGCAGTACCTCATGTGGTTCATGCCGTTCCTCGTCGCCCGTCCGACGCGGTTCGCCTGGCCGGTCATCATCGGCACCTCCACGTGGGCGGCCGTCGGCTATCTCTACCTGACCCAGTTCAACGACGTGCGCTGGTGGAACCTGCACTCACCGTGGGCGATGAGCTCGGCGGTGCTGCTTCCCCTCCTCATCGCCGCCATGCCCTGGGGCCGCAGGCACGGGAGCTCCACGCTCGCGACGAGCGAGGGAGTTCCCCGCACGGCGGTCGGAGCCTCGGCCTGAGGCGGGCTCGCTCTCCGGCATGATCAGCGTGCGCCTTCGCGATCGCGGACGCTCGCGAGACGCGTGGACGCCCGCTTGGACGCGCGGACGCCTGTCCTGACGCGCGGCCTGCGTCCATTCCTGCCGGGTCACGACCCCGGCCGGTTCGCGGGCAGCTCGCCGGACACCAGGGCGGTCGACCACTTGAGCCCCGGGTCGCTGTCGATGAACAGGGCACGGGTCAGCAGAGTGAGCGGGATGGCCAGAAGCGCTCCCAGCGGTCCCAGCACCGTCGCCCAGAGGATCAGCGACAGGAATGTCACCGTGGTGCTCAGCCCGACGGCGTCGCCGAGGAACTTCGGCTGGATGAACGACTGGACCACGATGTTGATCACCATGTAGGCCACGATCACCAGGATCATGCTCCGCAGACCGCCCGTCAGGAGTGCCAACAGGGCCGGCGGCACCAGCCCGATGACGAACCCGATGTTCGGGATGTAGTTGGTGATCAACGCCAGCACGCCCCAGAGCAGGGGAAGTGGCACGCTCAGCACGTACAGCGCGACCACGTCCAGCGCGGCACAGATCAGGCCGAAGATCGTGGAGACGAGCAGGTAACGCCGGGTCCTGTCGGCGAACGTCGTGAGCGCCTTGGTGATCGCCGGCCGCTCCGCCGCGGCGGCCGCGATGATCCGGGAAATGACCGGTGCGTCCAGGCTCATCGCCAGCAGCAGCACGACGATGAGGAACAGGCTCGAAACCACTCCGAGCACGCTGGACACCAGGCTCTGCGCGATCCCCAACATCTTGCCCGGATCAAAGGACCGCAGCGCCTGGTTCACCTGTGGCGCGATGCCGCGCGCGGCCGCCCACGCCTGGGCGTCGGCCACCAGCTTGTTGAACTGACCCGAGTAGCCCGGCAGCAGCGTCGCCATCTGGACGACAGCGGTGGTGAGGATCGCCACCATGCCGAGCAGGACCACGATGACCACCGAGAACGGCACGGCGACGACCAGCCAGCTCGGCGCGCGCCTGCGGACGAGCCACCCCCTGATCGGGGCGACCGCCACGACCAGGACCAGGGCGAGCACGATGGGGCCGAGGATGGTGTTGACGGCCTTGATGCCGGCCAGCACGACGACGGCCGAGGCCGCCACCAGCAGCATGACCAGCGCCCGGGGGGTACTTCGCTCGCTCACGGTGGTCAGCCTCGATCCGGTTCGTGATCCTCGGTCCTACCGCTTGTTGTACTGGTCTTGCCCCGTGGGCCGAAAGGTTCTACTCGAACGTTGCCTGTATTGGATCGAGGGACGCGCGGACGGTGCTAATCTTTTGTCGTCGGCATCGCCCGGCCACCAACCAAGCCCACCACCTCGAGTGGTTGCGGCCTGGGCGCTGGCGGGAGCGCATGTCGGTACCCCTCGAAAAAATCTTCGCAGAGGCGCTTGCGTCACTACGACAGAGTGTGTAAGTTCGAGGGGTTGCCCTGGAGACGGGGCGGCCTGAATGCTCGTTGGTTCGGGTGGCGGGAGTCAAGTGCCGGTAACGGCGCGATTTGGTTCCGGTCGGCCGGATCGGCTAAAATGAAGGCATACGAGATGAACGCCCCAGTCGGGGGTCGGGTCCTTGGTGGGTCTGGTTCCCGGTGGTGTACGCGTCCGTTTCTTGAGAACTCAACAGTGTGTTAAAAGCCAGTGCATGAATATGCATTAACCTCCGTCCTTCGCGCTCTTCGGG
>NZ_JBEXGT010000094.1:0-11918 GCF_040607475.1 Sphaerisporangium sp. NPDC005288
GAACCGCTCTTGTGTCGGGACCTCGGCGAAGCTGACCACGTCCACGGCTTCTCCACATCGAAGTATCGCTCCGGAGCCGACCCAGCATCACGGATCAATCTCCCGCACACAACCCGCACGGCTCTGGCTTTGTACATGAGTCGCGACAGCGTTTATGAGTCAGCTGCGACAGCGGCCGCGTAGACCGCTCGGCTGTGTTGCTAAGTGTTGACAGCATCCAGCTGGTTGCGGTGCGACTATCGAGGTGCTACGGAGCGTGAAGGAGCCCCGTGCCTCGCATGTCGAAGGTCGAGCTGTATGCGGCGATCCGCCGTGACGCCCGCGGCGGCCTGGCCCAGACCAAAGCGCGAGCCGAAGAACACATTGCAAGTTAACGGTCGCAGACCGCATCCGAGCTCGCGCCAGGGCTCCCGACCTGAGGCACGCCCGACCTGGTCGGCCTGCCCGGCAAGGTTCCGCGCGGCCTGGATGTCGTCCGCCATACCGGTCATTATCGGGAGCCGACATAGGGACGAGGTGAGCCGACACCGGCTGACGCGAGCCGGCACCGACTGAGGCCGACGGCGGCCGCAGCGGTCACCGAGACGTCCAGTCGAGGGTGATCGTGCGGCGTACCCCGGCCTCGATCATCGCCTGGGAGCGATGCTGGCCGTTGGTGTACGAGGCGTGCGCGAATGCCGGCCACCGTCCGTCGTGCCCCAGCACGATGGAGGCCCTGTTAGCCCCTCGGGCTCCCCACAGCACCCCGATCATCGGCGATCAAATATCCGATCCACAGGTCTTGACGATTGCTCATCGTTCGGGATGAAAAGGCTTACTGGAAGCAAATGGTACTGTGACCGGGTGTTGGCTCCATAACGCGTCGGACTGGATGGGGGCGTCGCAAATGGCTATCAAGGAATTTAGGACCGAGAGTCTGGCCCCTGAGGATCGCTTTCCCTCCTGGTTCGAAATGGCGTCGTCGACTCACGTGTCGTCCCGGATCCGGAGTGACAGCGAAGCCGATTTCCAGGCGTCGGTCAGGGTGCTGGACTGTGCCGAGGTGCAGATATCGGCACTGACCCACCCGACGGTGCGGGCCGAGCGGACCGCGAGGCTCGTTCGGCAGTGCGATCCCGAGGTCTATCTGTTCCAGCTCATAGTTCGCGGTGGCGGGGGATTGGCCCAGAACGGCCGAAGCGGTGTCTTCGGTGCAGACCACTTTGTCATCATCGATTCTTCACAGCCGTACCAAGGATGGCGATCAGCGGAAGACGGTGTCAACGAGGCCGTGGTCGTCCAGGTCTCCCGCGCGTCGCTGGGGCTGCGCTCCACCACCGTCGCACGGCTCGCCGCGGTACCCTTCTCCGCCAAGGAGGGCATCGGCGCCGTGCTGGCCGGCCACCTCGTCGAGCTGATGAAGAACGCCTGCGACTACACCAGGTCCGATACCGTCGCTTTGGGCGCCGTCACGGTGGACCTGATCGCGGCGGCCTGCGCCCACCAGCTCGACGCGACGGCCTGCCTGTCGCCAGAGACGCGGCAACGGGCTTTGCTCGCCCAAATCCACCGCTTCATCCGCGATCGGCTCGCCGACCCCGCCCTGACGGCGGACCTCATCGCCGCCGCCCATCAGATCTCCACCCGGTACCTGTACAAACTGTTTCGAAGCCAGGACATGGCCGTCGCAGCCTGGATACGCCACTCACGACTGGAACGTTGCCGCCACGACCTGGCCGATCCCGCCCTGCGCTCCCGTTCGATCCAGACCATCGCGACCTGCTGGGGCTTCACCGATGGCGCGCACTTCAGCAGGCTCTTCCGCGCCGCGTACGGTATGTCCCCCAACGACTATCGGCATCAAGCCGGCACGACGACGCCGTGAACGTCTATCACCCCGGCTACCGGAACGCGGATCCCGGGCACCTGACCCGTCATCAGTGGCAAGGCAACAGGGGTGACCAACCCCGGTCGTGGATCCGGGGCGGTGAGGTAGGCCCAGACTCGGTGGCGCGCCGGCGGGGATGCCCTGGTAGCCGACGCGGTCGGCGAGCGCGGTCACGATCGCTAGTGTCCTGCGTCTGAAATTCGTCGGCAATATCGTGCGAGGGATTCGAGGATCTCTTCTGCGGTCTTCTTCCACACGAACGGGCGTGGTTGTGGTTCCACTGGTCGATCCAGGCGCGGATGTCCTTCTCCAGGGACTGGACGCTCTTGTGGACCCCACGCCTGATCAGTTGGTCGGTCAGGAAGCCGAACCATCGTTCGACCTGGTTGATCCATGAAGAGCCGGTCGGGGTGAAGTGCATGTGGAAGCGGGGATGCCGCGACAGCCACGCCTTGATCGCCGGAGCCCCTTATGGGTGCCGTAGTTGTCGCAGATCAGATGGACGTCCAGCTCGGCCGGCACCGTCTTGTCGATCGTGAGGAGAAACTTCTTGAACTCGGTGGCGCGGTGCTGGCGGTGCAGTTCGCCGATGACGCTGCCATCGGCCATGTTGAAGGCGGCGAACAGGCTGGTGATCCCGTTACGCACGTAGTCGTGGGTGCGCCGCTCGGGCATGCCCGGCATCATCGGCAGCACCGGCTGCGACCGGTCCAGCGCCTGGATCTGGGATTTCTCGTCCACACAGCACCCCTCCCGATCACGGAAGGGGCCTTTTGTTAACAGGCCTGCTAATAGAGGCTACTCAGGCGCCGCCATCCCCATCGCCCCGGCGAAGACATCGGCCACTGCCGTCTCCGCACAGCGGATCACGCCGCGCTGTGCCGCGGACCAGCCCGGCGATGCCCGGCTCACCCCGCTAGATGGTGCAGCAGACACCGGCAGGTTCTCGCGGCGGAGCTGGTGGTAGATCGTGCGGGCGGCGTAGCAGTGGGAATTGTCCTGGTAGATGCGGGCGATCTCTTTCTTGGGACGCTCATCGGGCACCGCTCGCGCAGATGGTGGACGGCTATGGGCCGCGTAGTACCTCGACGGCGCGGTTAGCAAGACCCGGCAGAGCGGCTGGACGCCGAATCGGTCGCGGTGGGCGACGATGAAGGCGTTCATCTGCGCGGCCGAGGGCCGAGTTTCCTAGCGAAAAGAGCAGACGCCGCCTTCAGGATCTCGCCGGCCCGGCGCAGCTCGCGGACCTCGCGCTTCAACTCGGCGGTCCGCCTGGCCTCATCGGTGCTGGTGCCGGGTCGCTTACCGCCGTCGACCTCGGCCTGCTTGACGGCCTGGCGGACCCATTTCCGCAGCGTCTCGGCGGTGCCGATGCCGAGTTCGGCGGCGACGTCGTTGATCGCGGCCCACCCGGTCGGGTAGTCCGGACGCACCTCGGCGACCATCCGCACCGCGCGCTTACGCAGGTCCGCGGGGTAGGGGACTCGGCTGCCATGACTCGATCCTCTCAACCGCACGAGCCTCCAACGAAGCCGGAGAGCTTCACACCGAGACTGTGCACGAAACGACAACAAGTGTGCAGAAAAAGACAAGACACTATTCTCTATCACTTGCATGCTGATTCCAGCTGATACTGGAGATCCGGCGAAGCGGATCGTCACTCGGGATGAAAATGGCTCACTCAACAGAACCGCACCGGCACGGCATCTATGCATCAATCGGTGCGACCGCAACACCAAGCGGTCCTCGCCGAGCGTTGTAGGCGAACCGGTCGCCAGCGAGACGACCAAGGGAGCGGCCATGTGCCATGAGGGCACATCAAGGCCGATGCCTTGGTCCATTAGCTTGAGTGCTGATGCTGATGAAGGCGGCGTCAGGTGATCCGACCATGCTCACGATCGCGGTCGAGCCATCGATAAACGCGCCGTCTCTATAGTAAATGCCTGAAAGATCCGGCGTGCCATTGAGTGATCGTCTGCATGTGTGACGAACATGAGATCTCCGGGTCAAGAAATCCGGCCTTTCACCCCTGAACGCGGCTCATTTGAGAATCGCCTTGTTGTCCCGACCTTTAGAGAGGCCGACATGCCCTCCCCTCGACCGCCGTTCGCATCTCCTGTCCGAGCGCATCTCCCAGCCTTTCTTTTATTGGTAGTTCGATTGATCGCCGTGATGCTGGTGGTACTGTCGCCGAGCCTGTTAGTGGTTACGGCGAGCCCCGCATCGGCAAGTTCCGGAATTGGCAGCGCGTTTGTGGAGCTACCCGTAGGCGACGCGCCTGACCAGTTGTCCCGGTCGGCGGCAGGGCGGCCTCATCTCGTCCCTGCGGAGATGACCAGATCTACTTTTCCAGTGAAGGAGCGAGCGGCGGGTCATTCCAAGGCTGTCGTGCCGGGCGAGAGGCGTAATGCTGTTCCCGAGGTACCGCGCGCGGTTGGTGAACCGCACTTCCACCGGCTGAAGGCCGACACCGTGAGCACCTCGGAGAAGAAGCTGAAAGGGGTTGGTAAGCCGGCCTCATTGAGCCCGTCGTCAGCGGGCGCGTCGCCGTCGAGTCTTCTGGGTGCGTCGTCCTGGGATTCGCCGCCGGACATCTTGAATATGCTGCCGGGAAACAACGCCCGGGTGGGTTCGCTGCGTCCGCTTCTATTCGCGGAGGCCGCGACGGTCGACGGTTATCCGTCCTCTACTCCCACCTACAAATTCACTATCTGTGCGGGTGAGTACGAGGATTGGGACTGGTGTGAGGAGTCGCCGTGGCAGACCGCGCAGACGTGGCGGCCTCCGGCGGGGAGGCTGAAGTGGGCGACGGAGTACTACTGGGGGATCGAGGCATCTGACGGGGGCGGTGCCTCGGTAGGGTCGTCGTGGTATCTGCTGCTGACCGGTGTCGAGCAGCCGGGGATCACCTCGAACCTCGCCGCCGGCACCGACGGGCGCGAGTTCAACCACCTGGTCGGCAACTACACCACCTCCCAGACCGACGCGTCGGTGCCGGGCGCCGGTCCGTCGCTGTCGGTTACGCGGTCCTACAACAGCCTCGACCCGCGCACCACCGGCCTGTTCGGCGCCGGATGGTCCACCCTGTACGACATGCGCCTGGAGCAGGAGGCCGGCCTTCCGGCGACCCTGCTGGTCACCATGCCGAGCGGCCGGCAGATGCGCTTCGCCGACAACGGGGACGGCACCTTCCAGCCTCCACCCGGCGAATATCTGACGCTGGCGACGGTCGCCGCAGGCGGCTGGCGGCTGATGGACAAGTCCGGCATCTCCTATATGTTCGACAGCTCCGGTCGCCTGTCATCTCTGACAGACCAGCACGGCCGTGGGTTGCAGCTGACGTACACGGCGGGCAATCTGTCACAGGTGAGCTCGACGCCGAGCGGGCGGCATCTGACCTTCACATGGTCTAGCGCGCATGTGTCCTCGGTCAGCACCGACTCGGTCAACGGTGCTCCGCTGACGTGGAACTACACCTACACCGGCGACACCCTGACCCAAGTCTGCGCGCCCGTCACGGCTCCTAACTGCACCACTTACGCGTACGGGACCGGCTCGCACATGCGCAGCGCGGTCTTGAACTCCGACGCGGGCGGCTACTGGAGGCTGGGCGAGTCCAGCGGTGCCACCGCGGCCAGCGCCGTGGCGACCAACTTCGGCGACGACAACGCGACTTACTCCTCCGGCGTCACCTACGGCGTCCCCGGCGCGCTCGCGGGAACCAGCGATACCGCGGTCCGTCTGGCCGGCTCGTCCTATGTGAAGGTGCCCGACTGGTCACTGGTGCAGCGCGGCGGCTACATGTCCGCGGAGGCATGGTTCAAGACCACCGGCTCCGGCGTCGTCCTCGGCTACCAGGACGCCTCGATCACCGGGTCGTCCTCGTCGTACGTGCCGGCCATCTACGTCGGCACCGACGGGAAACTGCGCGGCCAGTTCTGGCACGGCACTCGCGCCCCGATCACCTCGGCCGGCACCGTGAACAACGGCGCCTGGCACCAGGTCGTCCTGTCGGGGGCAGGTAACTCCCAGACTCTTTACCTGGACGGCGCGGTCGTCGGCACGCTGTCGGGAACCATCGATCACGGGTATATGCAGTACGCCCAGTTCGGCGATGGCATCGCCTCGTCCAGCTGGCCGTCGTCCAGGAGCACAAAGGGCCGGTTCGGCTTCACCGGTGACCTGGATGAGGTGGCCCTTTTCGATTCGCCGATGACTCTGGCGCGGGTCAAGGAGCACTACGCGGCCCGGCTCGCCAGGCAGCAGCTGACCTCGGTAACGCTTCCGTCCGGCAAGGTGTGGGCGTCCAACACCTACAACGTCGCGATGGACCGGCTCGCCACCCACACTGATGGCAATGGTGGTCTCTGGCAGCTCGGACTTCCGGCGTACTCTCGCTGGAGCACCGGCGCCGAAGCGCTGATCACGGTCACCGACCCCAGGAACAACACGGTGGTCTACGGCCACGACCCGCTCCGCGCGCAGCGGCTGTACGCCGTGCAGGACCAGTCCGCCCAGATCACGTGGTACGAGTTCGACACCGGCGGCTTCATGAACAAGATCATCGATCGGAACGGTCTGGTCACCGACCTCGGTTACGACAAGCGGGGGAACGTCACCACCGCCAAGAGATGCCGTTCGGGCACGAGCTGCCACGTCGACTTCTACTCCTACTACCTGAACGCGGCCGACCCGCTGGATCCGCGCAACGACCAGCTCACGGTCTCCCGCGACGCGCGATCGTCCTCGCCCACCGACGACACGTACGCGACTAAACGCGAGTACACCGGCGACGGCGAGCTGGCGAAGGTCACCACTCCGGCCACTCTCGACTTCCCCAGTGGCCGGTCCACGACCTACACCTACACCGACGGCACCGAGGCCGCGGTCGGTGGTGGCTCGACCCCGGCCGGTCTGCCGAAGATCGCGAAGCAGCCCAGTGGCGCTCAGGTCACCTACCACTACAAGTCGAACGGTGACCTCGCCGACACCACTGACCAAGCAGGTCTGCTCACGCGGTTCGGCTACGACACGCTCGGCCGCACGACCAGCCAGACCGTTGTGTCGGCGGCGCAGCCCGCCGGGGTGACCACCAGCTACGCCTACGACGGCCTTGGCCGGCTGACCAAGACGACCGCCCCCGGGGTCACCAACGAGGTCACCTCGGCCACGCACACCGCGGAGGTTCGCACCGCCTTCGACGCGGACGGCAACCCCACCTCCTCCACGCTCGACGACCTCACCGGGACCGACCCGGACCGCACCACGACCTACACCTACGACACCTTCGGCCGGATCAAGACGATGACCGGCCCGGAGGGCGGCGTCACGCAATACTCCTTCGACGCCACCGGCGCGCTGATCTCCTCAACGAGCCCCACCGGCACCGTCCTGCAGTACGGCTACACGGCGCGCGGCGAGAAGGCCACGGTCACGCTCAAGGGTTGGACGGGCAGCCCGACCAACCCGCAGCCGGCGACCGACGTGGTGCTGAAGTCCTACGCCTACGACCCCGGGGGCCGACCGGCCTCGGAGACGGACGCCATGGGCCGCACCACCCGGTACACCTACTGGGACGACGACCTGCTGTGCCAGAAGATCGCCGACGACGTCCGCCTCAACGGGTCGACCACGACTCGCGACGTCGTGCTTGCCTCCTACGACTACGACTGGGCGAACAACCACCTGCAGACGATCACCGGCGGCGGGAAGACGCGCACCGACTACGTCTACGACGCCGCCAACCGGCTCACCTCCCAGACCCTGGATCCGACCGGGCTCGCCCGCACGATCAGCTACGGCTACGACGCCGACGGCAACGTCATCTCCACCGCGAAGACCGCCACAGGAACCTCCCGCATCGAAAGCGTGACCGCCGAGTACGACAATGCCGATCGTCTCGTCAAGCAGATCACCGAGAACGGCGCCACCGACCTGGTCAGCACATGGAAGTATGACGACCGGGGCCTGGTCACCGAGGTCACCTCGCCACGGGGCAATGCCTCGGGCGTCGACAGGCTCGACTACACCACGCTCCAGCGGTACGACCCCATTGGGCAGCTCGTCGAGACCAAGCAGCCCCCGGTCGCCGTCGAGCGTGCGGGCGGTGCACCGGCCACCCAGCGGCCCACCGTCCGGTATGGGTACAACACAGCTGGTGAGCAGACCGATGCCGTCGATCCCGAGGGCCGAACCAGCTCCATGGGATACGACCGTGCCGGGCAGATAAGGACCGCGACGGCGCCTTCGTACACGCCACCCGGGGGCACGGCGATCACCCCCACCACCGGTTACGCCTTCGATGCGGCCGGCCGGCCCACCACGGTCACCGACTCGCGGGGGAACGTCACCACCAACACCTACGACGCCCTCGATCGGCTCGTCAGGGTCACCCAGCCGCCGGCCACCAGCGGAGCCACTCCCGGTCACGCGGACTACACCTACACCCTCGACGGCGAGCTGCTGTCGCTCACCGACCCGACCGGTGCCCGGACCGAGGCCACCTACGATGACTTGGGCCGGCAGATCACCTCCACCGTCATCGAGCGCAAGCCCACGACCGCGACGCTCACCTCGTACGCGACCTTCGACGACGCGGGCAACCTCCTCACCCAGAAGCGGCCCGGAGGCGACACCACCACCGCCACCGTCAACCCCGCGAACGAGACCACAGCGCTGACCGACCCGCTCAACCACACGACCACCTTCGCCTTCGACCTGGCAGGACGCCAGACCGAGGTCACCGACCCGCTTGGCCAGGCCAGCACCGTCACCTACGACCTGGCCGGCCGGGCCACCACGGTCAAGGATCTGGACGCCACCTCTGCCGTCCTGCGCACGAGGTCCATCGACTACGACCTCAGCGGCAACCCAACCAGTCGGACCGACGCCGAGGGGCACACCACCACCTACGACTTCGACGCCCTCGGCCGTATCAAGCAGATGGCCGAGCCAGTCAGCGCCGGCAGCTCCATCACCAGCTCGATGGGATATGACGCGGCGGGGGCCCGGACCCGATACACCGACGGCCGCGGCAACGCCACCATCACCACCTACAACAGTCTCGGGCTCGCCGAGTCGGTGATCGAACCCTCGACCACCCAGCACCCCAACGCCGCCGACCGCACATGGACCACGGCGTATGACGCCACTGGCAACCCCGTCTCGCAGCTCCAGCCTGGTGGTGTCACCATCACCAACGCCTTCGACAGCCTCGGACGGGTCACCCAGCAGGCCGGCAGCGGCGGTGGAGCCGCTCCGACCACCGCGAAGACCTTCGGCTACGACCTGGTCGGCCGCCCCACCTCCGCCGGCGATCTCGCCCTCATCCTGAACGACCGGGGCCGACTGCTGAAGACCACCAAGGGTGGGGTCGACCAGGCGACCTTCGCCTACGACGCCAACGGCAACCTGGCCCAGCGCGGCGACGCGGCGGGTACCACGACCTTCACCTGGGACGGCAAGGACCGGCTGAAGACGGCCGTCGACCCGCTCACCGGCGTCACCATCAGCTACGGCTACGACATGGCCGACCGTCTCACCTCCGCCGCGTACGGCACCGGCGGCCCGCAGCGTACCTACGGCTACGACGCCCTCGACCGGCCGACCAGCGATGTCCTCAAGACCGGCGGTGGCGCGGCGCTGGCGTCCATCACCTATGGCTACGACAAGGAAGACCGCCTGACCTCCAAGGTCACCTCCGGCACCGCGGGCGCGGGCGGCAACACCTACGCCTACGACTTCGCCGGACGCCTCACCTCGTGGACCAACCCCGCCTCCACCACGACCACCTACGAGTGGGACGCCGCGGGCAACCGCACCCGAGCCGGGGCGGACACCTTTACCTACGACGCACGCAACCGCCTCACCTCCGGCGCCGGCATCTCCTACACCTACACTCCCCGCGGCACCCTGGCATCGCAGACCACGAGCGGCGCTACCAGGACCTACTCCTTCGACGCCTTCGACCGGATGGTCAGCGACGGCAACGTCACCTACGACTACGACGCACTCGACCGCATGACCAGCCGCACCAAGGCCGGCGCCACCACCAAGTACTTGTACGCCGGCACCGGCAACGACCTGGCCGCCGTCACCGACAACGCCGGGGTGAAGCAGGAGACCTACAGCCGAGGCGCGTTCGGCGACGTCCTGTCCAGCAAGATCGGCACTACCGCGCCCCAGTTCCAGATGGCCGATCTGCGCGGTGACATCGTGGCCGGCTTCACCGCCGGTGCCACGAGTCTGGCCGGCTCCGCCGCCTACAGCCCGTTCGGCCAGGTCACCGCCACCAGTGGGACCCGATCCCAGCTCGGCTTCCAAGGCGAATGGACCGACGCCGACACCGGCGAGGTCAACATGCACGCCCGCTGGTACCAGCCCGGCACCGGCACCTTCGCCAGCGGCGACACCTCAATCCTTGATCCGGTGCCATCCGTCCAGGCCAACCGCTACACCTACGCCAATGCCTCGCCTCTCACCAACGTCGATCCCACCGGGCACTGGTCGGCCGAGGTCTGCCTCGGGGGTGCCGCCTGCGGTGGCGGATACATATGCAGCCAGGGCACCTGTCACGAGTCCGATTCGGCGGCTCGCTGGTGGACCTCCTACATGCAGTCGGATGAGTTTCTCGACGCCCAGCCTCAGCTCAATGAGACGGAAGCTCAAAGAATCGGTTACATGACCAATGGTCATCCGATCCCGGCCGCGGATTACTGGTACGCATCCAAGGATGCGAGAACGGCGTTCGAGGGGAAGTACCGTACCGCTGTGCGGATGGGTCTCAGTGATGAGAAGATCGCTCGTCTCTGGGGGAATGTCGTCGCCTATTATGATGGCGACAGCATGGGAGTGTATCCCGCGATGGGAGGAGCTTCCACGGCCGGCATGTTCACGAAAGGTGGAAAATCGAAGGTGTCGCCGTGTGCCGGGGATGTGACCTTGTCTCAGGCATGCAAGAACTCCTACATCCAATATTGCTCCAATCCGAACTCGAGTGCATGCGACAAGTATTTGGCGGACCTTACTCGCCACTCTTTCTGGACCGGCGTGCTGGACTTCAAGTTCCTGAAAGCCTCCATTTTCATCACCTACGAGATGGTCGTGAATCTCGATAGCGAGCAGTTCAAACTCATGCAGAAATGGAGAAGGGAGGCGTCTCTGATCGGTAATGCCAAGGCCCTCCTCAAAACCTTCGCCATTTTCCGCACCGGCGCCAAGTGGGATCACAAGCCATATCTCCAGTCCTTGCTGCACCTCTTGATTCATCGGGAAGATGGGGCTTTGGTGCCCGATAACCCCTTCTTGTACGTTTATGCCGACAGGAAGGGTAGGCAGGTCAGCTATGACATCTTCTCGAATATCCACTATGGGTTCATAATGGCGGCCCTATGGCCTAAGTGGGCGATGCAGTATGGTGCTCGGATGGTTGGCCGCCAGGACCAGGGTGACGAGATAGCACAACTGGCGGGGTATGACCTTTATGTTGACCTCCTCACTGCGGGAAGGGATCCAAGAAGTCTTACTGTGGGCGATCTGATCGGGAAGATCAATAGCACTCAGAGTAAGTGGTGCGCCGCCAAAGCCTGGGACCAGATTCGGGGGTGTTAGGATGGCGAGTAGGGGGAATCGGGAAATGCCGGACGGCAAGGAATGGAGGGAGTGGGACTACCCCTCCCACTTCGACACCGCCTATCAGGCTTCGGCAGCGCTCAGCACGGCCGACGACCCGGCACAGGTTCTCCGCATCATCCGGCGTGCCCGCCCAGCATCCTCATCACCTGCCTCGAGTGCGGTCTCCAGCACAACGAGCAGGGAGAGAAGTGGATACACCACTTCGACGCCCCAGAGCAGGCCCACACGGCCGTGACACGCGACGGTTGGATTCGCACCATCAGCGGCGACTACCGCTGCCCGGCCTGTACCTGACTCGCGACCACCTGACCGCTGACCGGCGGCATCGAGTCTAGACGTTAACCCCGGCCACCTGACATCACAAGGGGACGGCGCCCGCGCCGTCCCCTTTTCCATGCGCCCCCGGGCCCACCCCCTA
>NZ_JBEXGT010000095.1:0-11018 GCF_040607475.1 Sphaerisporangium sp. NPDC005288
ATCACGATGTCCACCGGCGTGCCGCAGGTCCAGCCGTCGGAGGAGGTGGACAGCAGCATGTCGGCCCCGGAGCGGAGGCCGACGTCGCGCAGCACATCGGCCAGGCGGGCGCCGAGCCAGCGCGCGTTGCCGACGTAGTTGTCCCCCACGTCGTTGGACACGGCGCCGTCCGGCCCAAGCGGGACGTCCTCCGGCGTGCGCACCGCCCCTTCCAGTCGCTGGACCGGCGGCATCCCCTGCGGGATCGTGAGGGGCCTGAGCGCCGACGGCCGCCACTCTTCGATCTCCGCCGCGAGTTCGTAGTCGCGCCATCGGACCCCGTCGGAGGTGACCACGGGGTTGTACTCCGCCTCCGAGAACGACGCCCGTGCCGCGAGCCCCCGCCCTTCCAGCAACCGCTGCCCCTCCATGGACCGCTGCCCTTCCAGGGATCGCTTCTCCGAGGAGGGACCAGCCTCTGAGGACCGCTGCCGCGACGCCCCCGCGCGCGACGGACCCCGTGGTTGACTCCGGACAATGCGCTTCCCACAACTTCCGCACCGACCCGGTCAGAGGCCGATGCTAGGGGTGCCGCACGGCCCCGGCGGGCCGATCGCGGCAATCACCTGGGACCACACGCGCAGCCTTGGGACGCCGCCACGCGTACAGCACGGCGGATTTCCGCGGGATGCTGATCAGCAAGGTGATCGGCGCCGCGTGGGTCACCTCGATTCACCTGAGGTTCCGCCGAACCACCGGTTGACCAACCGGCCGACGCCCACGCCCGTACCGGGCGTGGGGGAAACCAGAGGCGGCGCATGTCCCGGAAGAGCGGACGGCCGACGCCGAACACACGGCCTCGCTTGCCGACCGAGTGACAACCTAGCCCAGGTACGTGTCGAGCGTTACGTAAGCCCCGAGTTGCGACAAAAGAAAAATCAAACGCTCATTGAATTGTATGCCGTCCTGACCACTGCGAGGGGTCCAGGCCAACATTACGCCGATCTCCGCCTCTTCGCTGATCCCGCGAAGGCTCTCCAGCTTCTCCTCCAAGAACCTCTGTACCGCCTGAAGCGTTTCGTCAAGCGAATCTTCTGCGGACTCCTCCAGGTCCAGAAGCCAGAAAGGTGAGGAAGCGGGCGCGCTGGACGCCCGGCCTAGATCGTTCGCGATCGCCTGCGGCGTAGCCGTACGGCTGTGTATTCTTAGAGTCGCCTTCGACCAGGTCGTTGACATGTCACTCATCCGGAAGGAATTCGTAAATGTTACCTATGGAGTCCTCTCCAGGACTTCCATCGGGAAGTTTGGGATATACTTCGCCCGTTTTTGGATCGACCAAGGTGTCGGGATTCTTTCGTTTACCACTACGTGGCATCTTTACCTTCACGCGATGGATAGCCTCCTTGATCTCTTTCGTAGACCGCCCCAACTTTTCTGCTATCGCACCCTCCTTATCAAGTAACCTTCCCTTCCATTCTTCCTCGTCGTCATCGTCGTCCACCACGTCGGGTGTTCCGTCGGCGTCGTCGTCGGCGTCGATGGCGTCGGGGGCTCCGTCGCCGTCGGAATCGTAGTCGGTGACCGTGTCGGGGCAGGCGTAGCGGATGGCCTGCAGGCAGTCGGGGTTGGAGCCGGGGCCGTCCTCGGTGGGCGGCAGCCAGTCGAGGATCCCCGGGCCGGGCCCGTCATTGATCAGGGGCGGGTCGAAGGGCAGAAGTCCCGGGCACAGGCCGCTGCACACGTCGTCGACGTCCGTCGGAGCCGGCGGGTCGATGGTCGGCTGGTCGCCGATCGGATCAGGGACCGTCTCGCAGATGGTCATCGGGTCGACCAGCCAGCGGCAATGGGGAAATACCGGGTCGGGGGAGCCGAGCCCGAACCGGCCGGGGCTCGATGTCCCGAGGTTCACCGCGTCCGGGCGGTTGAAGTTGTCCAGGGTGACCTCGACCGGGCTGCTCGACGTGCCGGCGCCGGCAGTGCTTCGCAGGCCCTTTTCCAGCAGCTTGACGCACTTGGCACTGCTGGAGCAGGTGACCGTCCCGCCCTGCGGGGGCCGCGACATCTGAGGGATGCCGCCGCTGACGGTGCCGTGACCGGAAGCCGTTCCCTTTCCGCCGCCGCCACCGCCCGAGCCACTGCCCGAGCCACCACCGCCACCGCCACCGCCCGAGCCACCGCCCGAGCCACCGCCCGAGCCACTGCCCGACTTGCCATTGCCCGACTTGCCATTGCCGGGTTTGCCGCTGCCACCGGCGCCGCCAGGCTCGCACGTCTTCTTGTCCGTGCAATACGTCGGCGGGGCGATGGGCGGAGTGGTGTGGTTGTAGTCGTCACAGCTCCCCCCGTCGGCTCCGCCGGGCGTGCCGGGCGCGGGCGCGGGCTGGGCTCTGGCCAGGCAGTAGGTGGGGATGCCTCCGCCCGGCGACATGTCCGAGTGCCCGGAGGGGTCGGTGCCGGTCAGCGGATTTCCGTTGACGTAGGTGTAGCGGTTGGCCTGGATGGAGGGCGACGGCGGGAGGTTCCAGCCGTCGCGGGAGGCGAAGCCGCCGGTGCCGGGCTGGTACCAGCGCGCGTGCATGTTGACCGCGCCGGTGTCGGCGTCGGTCCACTCGCCCTGGTAGCCGAGCTGGGTCCTGCCACCGGTCGAGGCGGTCACCTCTCCGAACGGGCTGTAGGCCGCTGATCCGGTGAGCGCGCCCGCGGTGGCGCCGAACGCGGCGACGACGTCGCCGTGCCGGTCGGCCAGCATGAACTGGGCCGCCGACGCGGCCGGCTTGGAGCTGAGCGCCTCGCCGTAGACGCCCCGGCCGTAGGTCTCCTGCTTGGTTCCGGCGGCGTCCGTCGTGGCCGCGAGGTCGTTGCCGATGCCGGAGTAGAGGAAGCCGCCGGTGACGCCCTGCTTCGTGCGAGAGACCATCCGGTCCAGGGCGTCGTAAGTGTAGGTGACGCCTCCGCTGCCGGTCATGCGGTCGAAGCCGTCGAAGGTGGAGGTTTTCGTGCTTCCGCCCGTCGTCTCGCCGGAGAGCGTCCCGCGCGCGGTGTAGGTGTAGCTGGACCCGCCGTCCGAGATCAGGCGGTTGCGCTCGTCGTAGGTGGCGGTCTTGCCGCCGGCGCCGGTGCGGTTGCCCGCGGCGTCCCAGATGTAGGAGGTGGTGGCGCCGCCGGGGGCGGTCCAGGAGGTGAGGCGACCGGCGTGGTCGTAGCCGTAGGTGTTGGCCCCGGCGCCGGCCGTCCCGGTGGTGGTCTTGGAGACCAGCCGGTTCTCCCTGTCGTAGGCATAGCCGATGGAGGCCAGGGTGCTTCCGCCGCTGGTCTTGAGGGTGTCGCCGGTCAGGCGGTCCAGCGGGTCGTAGCCGAGGACACGGTTCGGCGCCGAGGTCCCGTAGGTGAGCGAGGTGAGCCGATCGGCGGCGTCGTAGGCGTAGGCGAGGGTGGATCCGGTGAGGGGGTCGTTGGCGGTGGTGAGACGGTCGGCGCCGTCCCAGGTGAAGCTCGCCGTCCCCGCGGCGTCGGTGCGGAGGGTGACCCGCCCGTTGGTGTCGTAGCCGAAGCTCGTCTGGTCGATGCCCTGACGGGAGACCTTGAGCAGCTGTCCCCGGTCGTTGAGGGTGAAGGCGAGGTCTCCGGCGGTGGTGGCGCGTCCGGCCGGGTCATAGGTGAACGTCTTGTCGGGGGTCGCCGACTCGGCGCCGGTCGCCGACTCGCGGATGACCCGGCCGAGGTCGTCGAAGGTCCGGTCGACGCGGACGCCGCCCGGCTCGGTCAGCCTGACGGGGTCGCCCGCGGCGTCGTAGGCGGTGGTCCAGGTGCGGTCGGCGGCCGCCGGGTGCCGCGCCGTCGCGGGTTCGATCAGCGATTCGGTCAGGCCGAGGCTGTTGTAGGTGGTGATGGTCGCGTTGCCGCGGCCGTCGGTGTACCGGGTGCGGGACCCGGCGGCGTCGTAGCCGAAGGACGTGGTGATGGACGTGGAGCCGGAGACCGGCTCGACCATCCGGCTGAGGCGGCCGGCGGCGTCGAAGGCGGCGGTGGTGGTGTGCCCTTCGGCGTCGGTGCTGGCCGTCAGGTTGCCGTCGAGGTCGTATTCGCGGGTCTGGGTGCGCAGGACGGTGTTCGACGCGTCGAGGTCGCTGACGCTGGTGGGCCGGCCTGCGAGGTCGTAGCCGACGGTGGTGCCGTCGCCCAGGGGGTCGGTGACCTTCGTCCGGCGGCCGAGGAGATCGTAGGTGAACAGGGTCTTGTGGCCCTGGGGGTCGGTGACGTCGGTGACCTCCCCCGCGGCGTTGACGTTCACGCCGGTGACATCGCCCGCGGGCCGCTTGGTGGAGACGGGGTTGCCGGCGTCGTCGAAGGTGGTCGTCGTCGTCAGCGCCGTCGTGACCGGCTTGCGTTCGATGACCGTGGCGGTGATCCGCCGCCCGAGGTCGTCGTAGGTGGCCTCGTCGCGCGCTCCGGTGGGGTCGGTCGCCGACAGCGGCTCGTCGTCGAGGGTGTAGGTGTAGTCCCAGTTCCCCGGCGGCGCCCCTGTGGCGGCCGGGGGGTCGGTCAAGCGCGCCGTGCGGCCCAAGGCGTCGTAGAGGAACGTCGTCTTGTTCCCGCGAGGTTCGGTGACGCTGGTCACGCGGCCGGCGGCGTCGTACCCATAGGTGGTCTTCGGGGTGACGGGCGAGCCGCCGGGCGGGGTGTACGCGGACCCCGTGACGGAGGTGACACGGCCCGACCGGTCGTAGGCGACCGTGCCGGCGCGGCCCTCGGGGTCGACGGTGTTCGTCCGGCGGCCCGTGCTGTCATAGCCGAAGCGGCGGGTGGCGCGCTGGTCGGACGGTGCGCCGCCCGCTCGTTCCACCGGCGCGAGCGGTCCCTGCGTCTCGATGAGGCGGCCGGCCGCGTCATAGCGCATCAAGCTGGTGTGGTCCAGGCGAGAGGTCCCGGAGGCGTTGCCGCGCGGCGGGGTGATCTCGGTCACCAGGCCGCGGTCGTCCACGGTCCAAGTGGTGACCAGGTCGGTGGTCCCGTTCTCGACCGTCTGCCTGGTCAACTGGTCGGAGGCGTCGTAGGCGTAGGAGATGCTCTCGGTGCGGCCGCTGCCCGCGGCGCTCCACGTCGCGGCCGTCACGTTGCCGTTCGCGTCGTAGGTGAAAGCGGTCGCCCGCGCCAGTCCCGCCGGGTCCAGCGTGCGGGAGCTCAGGCGCCCGGCGGCGTCGTAGGCGAAGTCGACCTGGGTCTTACCGCCGCCTGTCGTCTGCCGGACGAGATGGGCGGCCGCGTCGTAGGCGTTGGATTCCAGGACGACGTCACGGCCCGCGCCCGATCCGTTCAGCCGCGCCCCGATGGCGGTCTGCTGTGACAACAGATCATCGCCGTAGTAGGTGTAGCCGGTCTTGCGTCCCATCGCGTCGGTGATCGACGCCAGGCGGCCGCCGGGGTCGTAGGCGTAGGAGGCGAGCACCACGTCGGTGGCCGTGCTCGGCGCGACGGGGGTGCCCGTCCAGTTCTTCAGCGTGACCGACGCCAGCTCTCCTCGCGCGGTGTAGGCGTAGGCCATCACCGTGCCCACCGCGTCGGTGTAGGTCGTGTAGCCGCCGGTGTGGTCGTAGGCGTACCGGGCCACTCCGCCCTCGGGGCCGGTGACCGTCTCCACCCGGCCGTAGGTGTCGTAGGTGTAGACGGTCGCCTGCGCCGGGTCGCCGCCGGTGAGGTCGGAGGAGGTCTCGGTCAGCTTGTTGCCGTCGCGGTCGTAGCCGTAGGTGGTGCGGGCGGTGTGCGTGACTCCGGTCACCTCGTTCTTGACGCCCGCGCCGGTCTCGGTCAGCGGGCGTCCGAGGTCGTCGTAGGTGTACGCCGTGGTCACCCCGCCGGGGACGGCCGAGGAGACCCGGGTCTCGGAGGTCACCCGCCCGATCGCGTCCTGGCCGTACTTGGTGACCAGCCCCGAAGGGGAGGTGACCTGGGCGAGGTCGCCGGTGGCGGTGTAGGCGAAGACGGTGTCGCCGCCCTTGGGGTCGGTCCGCTTCTTCACCAGGCCCGCCGGGACCGTGCCGCCGCCGATCGCCGCCTCGCCGCCGTCGGTGTAGGCGAAGGTCGTCGAGCGGCCGGTGGGGAAGTCGCCGGTGGCCGGAGTCGTCTGCTTGGCCACCTCGCCGAAGGCGGTGTACTCCACCTTGGTGAGGTAGGTGTCGTCGTCGGGCGCGGAGGACCGGCCGTCACGGGACTCGGTCGGCTTGTCGTTGCGCGGGTCGAAGAGGTTGTCGGCGTCGATGTAGTACGCGTAGTGGCTGGTCGAGCAGGTGGTGGTCGTCCGGCAGGTCGTGCGCCCGATGACACCGCCACGGGCGTTGTTGAAGAACTCGGTGACGTTGCCGTTACGGTCGGTGGTCTTGGTGAGGAAGCCGCCGGTGTCGTAGGTGAGCGCGGTGGTCTTGCCGAGCTGGTCGGTCCACGACACCATCCGGTACCGCCGCGAGGGATCGCTGACGTAGGTCAGCTTGCCGTTGTGGGGGTCGGTCACCGTGATGGTCGCGT
The DNA here is from genome assembly GCF_040607475.1 of Sphaerisporangium sp. NPDC005288. Taxonomy (NCBI): domain Bacteria; kingdom Bacillati; phylum Actinomycetota; class Actinomycetes; order Streptosporangiales; family Streptosporangiaceae; genus Sphaerisporangium; species Sphaerisporangium sp. NPDC005288. Next base: position 6,499 of record NZ_JBEXGT010000095.1, read on the forward strand.
TGGCCGGCGCGCTGGAACCGGACGGGAACGACGGCTCCGACAGCTTCCACAGTCCCCCTTGGGAGTCGGTGTGCGTCAGCAGCCGGCCGCCGTCCGCGGCGTAGGTGTTCTGCGCCCAGATCCGCCCGGACGGCTGGGTGATCTTCGTGAGCTGGCGGCGCACCGTCCGGGTCGCGTAATGCGAGGCGATCTGCTCCAGCCGCAGGGGCTTGCCGTAGAGGGCGACCTCGTCGATGGAACCGTTGAACGGGAAGGCCGAGGCGGTGGCCACCGTCGACGGCCAGCTCGACGATCCGAAGCCGTAGCCGATGCGGGCGTCCCACTGGCCCGCGCTGGTGATCGGCTTGTTGAGGGTGCCCACCTGCTGTCCGTCGAGGTACAGGGTCTGGGTGGTGCCGGCGGCCGACAGCGCCACATGGTGCCAGGTGCCGTCGTTGACCGCGCCGCCGGAGGTGATCGGCTCGACGGCGCCGGTCCACAGCTGGCCGCGCAGCCTGCCGTCGGTGCCGACGTAGACGGCGGGGGTGTAGGCGGTGGGAGCGCCGCCCGCGGAGTTCTGGTAGCCGAGGACCGTGCCCGACGCCGTGGTCTTGAACCAGGCCTCGAGCGTCACGTCGCCGCCCGATCCGTTGATGATTCCCGAGGGCAGCGAGACGTACGCCGAGTCGGGGGTGCCCTTGAAGGTCATCGCGGTGTCGGACGATCCCGCCAGCGGGGCGAGGACGCCGCCCGTGGCGTCGGCGGTCCGGCCGGCGATCCTGCCGTCGCCGGCCCCGCTGATCTGACCGACCGCGTTGCCGACGATGGCGCCGAGCGCCAGGGAGCCCTCGCCCAGCCTCCAGTAGCCGCGGGGGTTGAAGTCCTGCACGGAGCTGCGGTAGCGGGACCCGTCGCCGTAGTCATAGAGGGTGCACGCGCCGCCCGAGGCGGGCGGGCACGCCTTGGTGAGCAGGTCGCCGTCGTAGGCGTAGGTCCAGGTGATCGGGGTCGAGTTCACCGGGTCGGTGGACACGCCGGTCACGTGGCCGCCGCTCCAGGTGAAGTTCAGCGACCGTCCTCCGGTCGCGGTCACCTTGGCGAGCTTCCCGCCGGTGCCGTAGGTCAGCGTCTGGGTGCGCCCGCGTCCGTCGGTGACCTTGATCAGGCGCCCGGCGGAGTCGAACCAGTAGGAGGTGGCGGCCTTGTCCATCAGCCGCCACCCGCCGCCGGCCTGCGTCGCCAAGGAGGCGTACATGCCGGACGGGGAGGCATAGGTGCCGTCTCCCTTGGCGGCGAACCGCCACTGGCGCCCGCTCGGATAGGTGATCAGCACCGTGGAGGTGAGCGGCTCGTTCTCCAGCCGGGTGTCCCACCTGGTGCTCCACCCCGCGCCGAAGGCTCCGTCGGTGCGCGGGTCCAGGCTGTTGTAGGTGCGCGTCACCGACAGCGGCAGCCCCACGGCGGCGACCGACACGTCGGTGGTGCTGTGGGTGTAGTTGCCGGTGACGTGGTCGAACTCGCGGCCGTCGGTGCCCGTGGCCAGCTGGGCGTTGACCGAGGCCTGCTCGGGCACGGGGGTGAAGCTGCGCCAGGAGGAGGTCGCCGTCGCCGCGCTGGTCGCCGCCTGGGCGTACCACCAGTACGTCTTGCCCCATTGCAGCTTCCCGGAGGGGACCGTCCAGGCGCCCTTCACCCACGTGGAGGACTCGCACCACGTCCAGTTGTCCTTCGGTCCGGCGCATACCTGGTACCAGTACGACGTCGCGGCCTCACCGGGCACCTGCGCGTAGGCGGACAGCGACGGCGTCAGCGATCCGACCTGGTTGTTGTCGATGGGCGTGAACTGCTGGAAGGTCACCGCCGTCAAGGGCATCGCGGTCACCGTGGCGTTCTGCCAGGACGACCAGGCCGAGTAGGCGATCCCGTCGTAGGCGCGCGCCCGGTACTGGATCGCCTGTCCCTCCGACAGCTTGCCCGCCGGCACCGCGACGGTCGCCGTGCCGCCGGAGGAGACGCCGCTCGCGGTTCCGCTCCACACCTGGCTCCCGCCGGCCTGGACCTGGAACTCCCCCGACAGCAGACCGCCGTCGGGGTCGGTGAGCACCGCCGACAGCACCGGCGTCAGCGACGTGACCACCCCGCCGGTCTCGGCCGTCACCACTGGCGAGATCGCCGGCGTCGCCACCGCCGGTGCGACGTTCGGCACGGTGTAGGTCAGCGACAGCACCGGCTTGTTGCTCCGGGCCTCGGCGGAGGAGAAGCTGCGGACCGCCGTGTAGGTCTGTTCCGGGCCGGTCAGCCGCACCCCGTAGTTCGGGGCCGACCCCGAAAGCCACCCCTGGGCCATCGAGGTCAGATCCCACGTCATCGCCTTGGGCGTGGAGGTGCCGCAGGTCCCTGAGACGTTCGCCCCGGACACCGACGACCAGGCCACCGTCGGCTGGCTGTACCAGTTGATCCCCGAGTACCACGCCGAGGTCACCTGCGAGGCCGTCACCGAGTCGGTACGGCAAGCGGCGCTGGAGGTGTTCCACAGTTTCAGCTCCGCACCGCTCAGCGAGGCACCGGCCGGGAGCGCCGTGAGAGGGAAGCTCAGCAACGTGCGGTCGCGCACGTAACTGGGCGGGCTCTGATAGGTGTTGGCGCTGGTCCCCACATACAGCGTCGAGGACGACGGATAGCCCATCCCCAGCGAGTACGAGCCGTCGGTGTAGGTCGTTGTCTCGATGTAGGTGTCCAGGTCGGGGGTGAGGGTCAGCATCGGGTCCACCCGCACCGGGTACCGCGTGCCCGGATCGCGCAGGAAGTCGGCGTCCGGCCGCAGCACCAATGTCTGCCCACCGTCGTCGTCGGTCACCACCTGCGTGTCGATCTCGCCCGCACTGTCGGCCGCCTTTTCTGCCTGCGCCTTCTTTCCCTGCGCCTCTCCTGCCTGCGCCTTCGCGGTGGAGGACGCGCCCGGTGACGATGCGCCCGCCGCTCCGGCCGACGCCGCGGCGTACATCACCGGCGTGGGAGCGGAGGCGACGACCTCGCCCTTGTCCGAGGTGACCCGCAGCCCGCCCGCGGGAGTCTCCAGCAGTCTCAGCCCCCGGCCCTGGACGCCGAGCTTGATCTCGACCGGCGAGTCAGGGCGCTCGCGCAGCACCACGTCCTCGGAGAACCCGTCGGGAAGCATGGTGACGACCAGGTCGGCGTTCTCGCCCGCCGCACCGGCGTACGTGGCGGTGTTGCCCTTGACGACCGGCTCGGGCAGGGCCGTCGGCCAGGTCAGGGCGAGCGACTGGTCCTTGTCCTTGACCAGCCTCGCCAGCGGGGCGGCCGATCCCCCGGCGGAGAACTCGACGTCCGCCCCGGCCGCCCTCGGGCGCAGCACGCCGTCGGCCTTCACCAGCGAGGTGTCCACCGGCACCCAGGCACCGTCGCGCCGGAGGCGGGAGACGCCCGCCGAGACCTCGGTGGTCAGCGTCCCGTCCGGGTTGGCGTAGGTGAGGGAACTCCCGGTGGTCCGCTCATCGATCAGCACGCGGGAACCGGAACGCCGCGCCCTCAGGAGCGCCGCCGCACGATCGGGCTGATCGGGGCCGTCTTGCGCCGCCTTGGCCGGGTCTTCCTTGCCGCCGGTCAACGCGCCGGGTAACGGCGGCGGCGACTCCAGGCCGCCCGTGGCGGGCTCCGTGGAGGTCTTGTGCGGTTCCTCGACCGGCAGGCTTCCCTTCGGACGCCCGGACGCGGCACTCCGCCGCACGCCGCTCTTCGCTCCGGCCTTCGCCTGGGTGACCGCGGAGTCGACCAGATGCGGCAACCCCGAGGCCGAACCCGACCGCTGGACCGGGCGCTCGGCGGTGCTCACGGACGCCGGCAGGCCGGCCGCCGCCCGTACCGACCCGGCGGTGGCGGGCTGCGCGGACATCTGCACGAACGCCGGGAGGGCCGCGAGAAGCACCACCGGGCCCAGTCGCCGCAGCCTTGAATACGCGGCGACGCCGCCGGGAAATCGCAGTCTCCGCACATCCGGCCGACGAGTCATCCGCGGCACACCTTTCCATCGTCCTGCCGCCAGATGACCGTCGCGACGAATCCGTCACGACGAAGCGGATACCCGCTGCGATCAAGACGGACCGAACGGTCGCCCAGCGCTCATGTCTGTCTCGGGAGCGGTTTCTAGGCACGGTGGAATGGCCGGCCGAAGAACTCGGAATTCGTGGGCGGCCGCCATCGGTCTTTCCGTCCCATGAGTATGCGGGCGCCCGCCGCCTTCGGTCTTGGCGTTCCTTGCACAGTTGTTGTCAATCCCTGCACGCGGTTCGAGCGACTCGGCACCGCTCGGCGCGTGCACCAGGACGCGGCCGGAGCATGCATGAGAGTACGGCGGACACATGGACCAGTGGCCGCCGTACGTCAGTCGATTCACGATGGGCGTTATTTAAATGAAAGGTTAATTTGCGACGACGAGGATGGAGTGCCAGCCGGTGGCACCGTCGGGGGCGGGCGGGGCGTAGTCGGCGGTCTGGGTCCGGCCGGTGGCGTCGGTGGCGCGC
>NZ_JBEXGT010000096.1:0-10436 GCF_040607475.1 Sphaerisporangium sp. NPDC005288
GCGGGTACGGCGGACGTGACATCGGCACTTGTGAACTCCTCCCAGGACACATCGTCCCAAGCACTCGGCTGTCCACAAGACCGGGGCAACATCACCATTCGCTCGTCCTTGAGCTTCGGTGGCGTGCCGAACTCGTCCATCATCGTCTTGTGGGTATGCCGCAGCCCGTGCGGCGTGAGGCCGCGCGCGATCGGCAGCCAGCACGCCTCGGCCCGGCCGCCGGCACCCCGGCCGCGCGCCGGGATGCCCGGCCACGGCTGGGCCAGCAGCGGCACCGGATGTGGCTCCTCCGGGGCCTTCTTCGGGTACCACCCGGTTGCCGCAGGGTGAAACAGCCAGGTGGCGAAGCCGTTCCGGCGCCAGTGCGCGGCGTTCTCACCGGACGCCCACGCCCGGATGTACCCAAGATCGGCGATCGCCTTCTCGACCCGAAACCGGGTGCCGAGAGCCACCGCATCGGGGCGGTTCAGGACGTTGGAGACCGTACCGGTGGACACCCCAGCGGTGCGGGCCACGTCCACCAGCTTGGCTACCGACATCTACGTGTGTGGAATAGCCACCGAAAGCTGTGTCCTAAAGACTGCGGCTGATGCGTTTGAGCGGAATCTGACGCCATGGGTGATCGAGGATGCCTCGGCCAGTCACGCCGGCGAGGTGTCTCACGAAGCGGGCTTGCTCGTGACCGCGCGGTTCATCGGCCCCCGCCAGTTCGTCAGGGCGGCAGAGATCGACCCACGATATCCCGGCCGTGAGAGCCAGAGTCGGACAGGCGATGAGAACGGTCGCATGGACGCCGCACTCGTAGCGCTCACCCGGGCATATCAGGAGGCTGCTACGGCCGTTCGCGGCCTCTCGGATGCCCACCAAGCGTCCAAGGGGGCAGCACGGCTAGCTGAAGCCCTACGCGAAATGTCCGAGTCCACAGTGCGCATCAGTTTCGACTCTGTGGCACGAGTACGGGACGCTGACGAACGCCGCTGAACGTCCGTACTTGATCATCTAACCTTCTTTTTCTTCTTTGGCGAGTTCCGAACTGCCCTGGGAGGGCTGCTTTCGCGCAGTGCTTTATTGGCCTCGATATTGCGCTGTCCGTTCGAATGGTTTTGGATGTAGGATTCGCGGGGCGGCCTGCTGCTCAACCAAGGCCAGTCGCTTTCCTTCCGGGCCGACGTAAGCGCCTCAGGCAAGCCTAGTTCTACTCTCATTGCGTTGCGCAGTACTCCAAGTAAATCTTGCGTTTGGAACCAGCCGGGATAGTAGTCAACAAAGTGACCTCTTGTTTCGATGGCGCCAGTTACATCCAACAGGGCCCCGGACACCCGATCGGCCAGGTCAGCTACTTCGGGTGTTGCCATCAGCTGAACTTCGAGGAGAACTGGCTGTAAATCATCGTCCCATTTTTGTAAGTAGTCGTTTAGATCTTCCTGAATCCATTCCTCTTCCTCCTCTGAAACTGACTCGCTGCCGTCGTATGACAGGAAGACACCTATCCGATCAACTTCGCGGAGCATGGACTCGGCAAGTACCAGGAAGCTGGCATAAATGCGACGTCGATCGGACAGCCATCGCCGAGCATCGTCGGAGGCGAGGCGTCGTGCCTCGTTGCGTCGAGTCAGCCAGCCGGTAAGTAAGACGCCCCCCAAGCCACCTCCGATGGCGAAGGCTCCCGTCAAGATTGACGGCATCAACTCGGTTGCCATGGTCCGAGGATAGAGAGTGGCAGGACGCCTGGACCGCCGTACGGACTGATATGTCTCGGGGCTGCGGATCATACGGCGCCCGTCTGGTGCCCATTTTGATTGCCGTGAGCGCACTCTTGCAGGTCATGGCGATGTTAACGCGGGACTGTAAAACCGTCGGCTCAGCCTACCCAGGTTCGAACCCTGGACCTGCCACACCAACCCGAAGAGGCCCGTCACCAGCGGAAACGCAGTGACGGGCCTCTTGCTGTCTGTCCGGCTGTTCACGATCGTCAACGGCCGTTCACGGGCGCCTGTCCGGTCGGCGCCGACCGTCGGCGCCGAGTCGCCGAGGCGGAACCATCCCCACTCATCGCCGTTTGCGGCGTCGGGAAGGTGGATCTCGTCGGCGGTCAGATCCGCGGCTTCTGGCACAGGGCACACCAGTCGGCCCGCGGCCAACGATGCTTGGCACGGATCCTCAAGAGGTTGGCGCTGAGAGACATGGTTCGTTCGATCACGCACTGGGATGCTTTGAGTTGCACAAGGTCAAGGGTTTATTGCTACTGATGAACCAGGTGCGTGCGCCCTTTCTTCAACGGGGATGGACCGTCTTGGTGTGAAATGGGGTGTCAGTGCGCTCACGGCCGCTGTTGTCGCGGCCATGGTGACCTTCGACGGTGGCACGATCGATATCGAGCATCTCGCCTAGAACTGTGGAGGGCCGAGGAACATCAAGGTGATCTGGAAACACGGGCCGGATAGCGGCTGTTTCCAGATCATGCCGTGACACGATTATGATAAGGATCAAGAACGTGGCAAAAGTTGCATTACGGTTATCAAAGACACTTCTTGTAGCGCTGATGCTGGTACTTGGCTCGATAGTTGCGATCCAGTCACCAGCATACGCCGGGTGTCAGTCCGTCAGCTTCTCGTTCGTCAAAGACGGAAGTACCGTCTACAGCAAGTCTTGCAGCGGAACCTACAGTCCCGAGGTTATCATCACAGGGTTCCGCTCGACCGGCTGGAGCGGCTATTTCACATATGTGTGCGGGCCGAATATGCCCATCGATTCTTGCGGTGCCGCCACCCGGTATTTCTGCGACGGGGTGTCCTTCGACTTTCCGCCGCTGACGATGCCCCCCTATACGACCCAGCCCACATTTCGGGTAACCAGGCTCGTCCTCTCCCCAACTCGGGGATCTTGGTGTTGATCAGAGGCTGATAACCGGGCCGGCCGCGTGGGGCGCCGGAAGGCCAAGCGACACGCACCGCCCACCAGGGCCATTGCGTTGTCCGGGTGCGGGATCGTCGTCGTCCGGCGCTGCGCGTCGTTGAACGCCTTCCATGCCAGTACGGCCACCAGAAGGGCTGGGGACCTGTTGTGGTCCTGGGTACCTAGGGGAGAAATCTGGGAGAAGATCTTGGAAGCGTTCCCAGTTCAGCCCTGGCCAGACCAACGCTCTAACCTGCGCATTAGTCAATCCGTACAGGTCGGGCAGGTCCCCGGACCTCATTCGGGACGAAGAGGCCGTGGGTTCAAATCCCGCCACCCCGACCCAGCTCAAAGGCCACTTGCGATCATCGCAAGTGGCCTTTTTGATCTCCGTACAGCAACGACCTCTTACGAGCCGTCGAGCGTCTTCCCGAGCCGCTTGAGTGCCTTCCTCGTGGCTTCGGACGTGGCCTCCGTGTAGACGTTCATGGTGACGTCGATCTGGCTATGCCGGAGGATCTGCATCGCCACCCGTGGGTGAACGTCGAGTGCGGCAAGCAGCGTCGCGCAGGTGTGCCGGGTGTCGTGCACGGTGATCCTCCGGACGCCGGCCGCCTCGCACCGAGCGTCGAACTTACGGTTGAAGTGCCGAGGATCGACCGCCGCCCCGGGCCCGCCAACTGCTTGAGACCAGTGACCTATCGATCGATCACATTGCCCGCCGGGCCGGGTTCGGCACCGCCAACTCGCTCCGACAACACCTGCGCACCGCCATCGGCGTCTCGCCCATGGCCTACCGCCGCATCTTTCACGCCAGAAGCACACCCACCCACAAGATTTGACAATTGCTCCCGGTGCAGGTGGTCTGCACGGGTACTTCGGGAATGCCATACGACTGGGCGACGATCAGCGACGCAAGTTCTGCGACATCACGCACGATCAAATCCGGCCGAAATTCTTCCACGACAGCCCGCAGCCCTGGCAGTGCCGCCCGGGCCGACTGCGCCGCCAGCAACCGCAATGCCGACGGCGCGTGCGTTTCAGGACCGAAGCGCTCCGTATCCCGAATGATACGGAATTCGTCGTTCGAAACGTCGTCGAACGCCAGGTGCCGGAGGCCGAACCTGGTGACATACTCCGCCAACGAGCGCGGCGCGGCCAGCGCCACGTGGTGACCGCCTTCCACGCTCGCCGTCACAAACGGGAGCAGCGCCCGTAAATGACTCAGCCGCGCAGTCGTTGAGACAAGGATCTTCATCTAGCCTCCCGAATCCGCCCAGCACAAAGTGATGACGGACGTCGGCGGAGAAGGTTGATGCCTCGACCGCACCACGATCCGATTCCCGCATTGGGAGATCAATCTGGCGGTGTTCGACACTGGCTGGGTGCTTTGCCCAGGATGATCGGCAGCCGGATTACCGACGAATGAGTTCGGGAGCTTCCGAGCCCTCCGCGCCCAGCAGCTCGCGGGCGTCGGCCCGGGCGGCGTCGCTCCACGGGGCGGGTCGCATCGTCGCAGGGTCGATCCGGACGTTCGTGCGCGTGCCCTCGGCGAACATCGTTGTACCGTCGCCGTCGACAAACCGGAAGCCGTACTGAACGCTCGTGGTTCCCAGGTGACGCACCCAGAGCCAGAGGAAGATCTCCCTCACCTCGTTGACGGGATGGTGGTAGGTGAGGGTCAGGGCACGCACCACGTTCAGCGCGTCGCCCGCGTCGGCGGAGGCGCTGACGGCGTACCCCTTGGACCGCCAGTAGGCGTCGATACCACGGTCCAGGAGGGTCGCGAAGCGCGCGTGGTGCAACATCCCGAGCGCGTCGAGGTCATCGAAATAGACCTGCACCGGGGCGACGTGACCAAAGGTCACCGCACTCTTGTCGAACGTCATGTCTCTCCTCAACAAACAAGATCAGGTTCGTCTGGACGCACCTGACGCGCCCAGAACAGCAGTGACAGCGCGCCGCGATGATCGGACGAACGATTCGGGGGCGCTGTTGGGATAAGTCAGAGCCCGAACAGGGCCCCGCCGCCGACAAGCGGCGCGCGCACCGCGCGGGTGTGCTTGACGTACATGCGACGCCCGATGAGGCGCCAGATCGGTCGCGCCGGGAGCGGCATCTCGAGAAGGAACCAGTCATGCTCCACCTGCGTCGCGTCCTCGAGCACGACGCCCGCGAGCAGCATCAGCGACCTGAAATCGCTCGGCAGGTTCTTCATCGCGGCGGCCTATGGGACGCCTCGACGAGGTCCGCATGCCCTGCACCTCCTGCATCGGCGGATGGACGCCCGGCTCCCCGTCGAAAAGCGTGACGCGAGCATCCTTCGTGAAGACCTGCGCCTGCTGGACAAGGTCCCGACGGTGCGCGTTACGCGCGTAGGCGTCGACGAGGTCGCGCAGCATCTGCCGATCGTCTGCCGGACTCACGCCGGCTATTCCGACCCCGGTGCCGGGTCGAGCATCGTGTACAGGTGGGTGATCCGGCCGTTCTCCACGATCGAGATGTCCGCGCCGGTCGCCACCGGCGGCACGCCCTCCGGGCCGAAGGCCCAGGCCAGGTACGTGAGGTTGTCGACGATCCGGACTTCACCGACCGGACGGAACACGAACCCGGGTGCTTCATCCAGCAGGCGTTGGGCCTTGCTGTCGAGCGCGTCCCAGCCGACGACGACCTCCTCCGGATCGGCGAAGGTTACATTCTCGGCGTAGACCTCGCGAACCACCCTGGCACGCGTTTCGGGATCGCGTTCACCGAAGACGTTCAGCAGATTCTTGTGAGCGAGGTCAGCGGCGTGGTTCGCCATATTGAAGGCTCCTTGATTTATGGTGAGGCTTTCTCATGGCCGGCGGCGGTGGCGGATTTGGCCGCCGCCTGTTCGGCGCTGATATCGTCCGGCAGCGCGATGAGCGAAGCCGCGTCGACCAGACGTTATTCGGCGTACGCGCCGGGGTGAAAGAAGTAGCCAGCCCGGTCGCCGGCCGCGAAGCCGGTCACGCCAGGGCCGACCACCTCAACGACGCCAGCCCCCTCGACGCCGAGCACCGCCGCGAGCGGGAATCCGACGTCGCCGCGGCGGACCATGGCGTCAAAGGTTGACGCTGATGGCCTGCTGCCGCAGCAGCACCTGGCGCCGCGTCCGGGCTCGCCCACCTCGGCCTATTCGACGCGCAGGACCGACGGGCCGCCGTGCTCATGGATGCGGATGACGACGGTCAGGCGGACTGGCCCCCGTCCACGTTGAGGGTGGCCCCGGTGATGTAGGACGCGTCCGGTCCGACCAGGAACGCGACGGCGCTGGCGATCTCCTCGGGCCGCCCGTAGCGGCCGAGCGAGGTCAAGCTCGTCATCGCCTCGGCCGCCGGTCCCGATTCCGGGTTCATCTCGGTGTCGATGGCGCCGGGCTGCACGACGTTGACAGTGATGTTGCGGGCGCCCAGATCCCGGGACCAGCCACGGGTGTAGGCCGCCACCGCCGCCTTGGACGCCACATAGTCCGCCCCACCGGCAAAGGGCATGGACGCGGCGCCGGTGCTACCGATCGACACGATCCGGCCGCCGTCGGCCATCAGCGGGACCGCCGCGCGTACAGCACTCGCCACGCCCTTGACGTTCACGTCGAGCTGTCGGTGGAAGATGTCCTCGTCCGCGCTCTCGTCGCCGATGTGCCCGGTGATGAACACGCCCGCCGAGTTGACCAGGATATCGAGCCGCCCGTAGGTGTCGTGCGCCTTCTGCACCAGCTCCCGCACCTCGATGGTCGACGCCTGATCGGGCCCTGACCGCCACAGCCTTCCCGCCCGCCGCCTCGACCTCCTTGACCACCTGGTCGGCTCGTTCCGGGGACGCCGCGTAGCTGAACACGACTCTGGCACCGTCCGCCGCCAGCCGCTTGACGATCGCCGCGCCGATGCCCCGGGACCCACCCGTGACCAGGGCAACCTTGCCTTTCAGGTGCTGAGTCAACTTTCTGCCCTTCGTTCCGTTTCCTGCTGACGAAGAAATAGTAACCGATCGGTTCGGTTACTTGTCACATTACGAACTGATCGGTTACTGTTGCCGAGGAGGTGCCATGGCACAACGAGGACGGCCGTTGGGCTACGAACCTGACAAGGTGCTCGACGTCGCCATGCGGTTGTTCTGGGCCCACGGCTACGAGGGCACGTCGATGTCCGACCTCACCGAGGCAATGGGCATCAACCGGCGCAGCCTGTACGCGGCGTACGGCAGCAAGGAGGGCCTGTTCGAGGCCGCCTTGGCCCGCTACGTCGACGGTCCGGGCGCGTTCCCCCACGCCGCCGTCGAGAAGCCGACGGCGTACGAGGTTGCCGAGTGCTACTTGCGCCAGGCCGTACTGAGCTACACCTGCCCTGAACTCCCCCGGGGCTGTATGACAGTGCAGGCCGGACTTACCTGCAGCGCTGAAGCCGAACCGGTACGCGACGAACTCGCCAGCAAGCGGCGCCTCGGCATCGAGCTGCTGACAAAGCGGCTCGTCCGTGCCGCCGAAGAGGGAGACCTACCGGCCGGCGCGGATCCATCCGCCCTCGCCGGCTACCTCGTTGCACTCAACCACGGCTTCTCCGTCCAGGCCGGAGGCGGGATCACACGCATGGTGCTGATGCGTTTCGTGGATCAGGCCTTGCTGCTGTGGCCCGGACGCCCGAGCTGAAGCGCCGAGTCTCAGCCGACCCCAGACCGCTGCCGCGTTCGCTGTTCTCTGTCGGTGCGGGACCGGTACGCCGGCGGGCCGGCGAGAGGGAACGATCAGCGCCAGCGTCGTTGTTCCCGGGCGTGGCTGGCCCGTGGCTCGACGGCTGCGGTTCGCCGATGCAGGCAACGGAGGACCGACAGGGAACAAGCCGTGCTCTCGCTCGGCTCCGTCATCTCCTCGCATCGCCGGGCGGGGGACGGAAGCGTTGACGTTGCCAGGGTTCAGGCGGCCGGGCACTCACGGAAGCGGTGTGAGCAGAGCCTGAGTGCCCCCGCCATGAGCGGCGAGCAGCCCGCACGCCCGGCTGGGCGGGTGACGCATCCGCCCCGCGGGCGGTTCGAGGGCCGCAAGGTCCCGGGAGACCACCAGGCCCCTGCTGGAACGGCACCGCATGGCCGGTGCTCGACAATCCATTTATCTGGCTGTACCATTTTTTATCCATGCAGATAAAAAAGCAGTCGAGAGACAGCGTCACCAACGCCGCACGCCGCACGCAAATCGTCCGGGCGGCCATCGAGACCATCGTGGAGCTCGGCTACGACAAGGCCACCTTCGCGACCATCACCGAACGGGCCGGCCTCAGCAGTCCCCGCATGATCTCCTACCACTTCGCGGGCAAGCAGGATCTGATCCGGCAGATCGTCGAAGACGTCTACCATGCGGGCGCCGCCTTCATCCTGGAGCGGATCAAGGCTCAGACCACCGCCTCCGGACGGCTGCGGGCCTATCTGGAGGCCAACCTGGAATTCCTCCGGCAGCACCCGAGGGACCTGGCCGCTGTGACCGAGATCGGCCCCCATCTGCGGGACCAGGCCGGTGAGCCGTACTCCAGCGCCGGCCACCAGGAGCCGAGCGTCCAGGGACTGGTCATGCTGCTGGAGGAGGGACAGCGCGCCGGCGAGTTCGGCGACTTCGACACCCGGTCGATGGCGGTGATGATCCGCGCCGCCATCGACGCGGCGGCCCCCCGGATCCGCGGCGAGCACTCGTTCGACTTCGACGCCTACCGCAGCACCGTCGTCGACACCTTCGTCCAGGCCGTTCGACGGGGCGCGCAGCCGGCTTCGGTGGAGCGGTGAGCGGGGTGCACCGCGGCCTGGTGAGCGTCGCGGTCTTAGAGCTCGCCGGACCGCTCGCGATCTTCTACGGGCTCCGGGCGGCCGGGGTCGGCCAGTGGATCGCGCTGCTGGCCGCCGGCGCGCTGCCCGCGGCGCGAGGCGTCCACGACCTGGTCGTCGAGCGGCGCGTCAGCGGGATCACGGTGTTCGTGCTCGGCGCGATGGTGCTCACCGTCGCCATGTCGTTCGTCGCCGGCAGCCCGCGCGTGCTGCTGATCCGCAACGCCTGGGGCACCTGCGCGCTGGGTGTGTGGGCATTGATCACGCTGTGCGGGCGGCGCCCGTTCCTGTACGAGGCCATGCGCGTGATCTCTGATCGCGACAGGCAACGGCAGTGGGAGGCGAATTGGACCGACCACCCGCCATTTCGCCGCGTGCTGCGGGTCGCCACGGCGGTGTGGGGGGCCGCGCTGCTGGCCGATGCGGCCCTGCGCGTCGTCATGGCCGCCACGCTGCCCATCGACGCCGTGCCGCTGCTGGACGATGTCCTGCTGGTGGTCACCCTCGCCGGCCTGCTCGCCTTCCAGCGCGTGTACGGCCGCGCCTACCTGCGCCGTCACGGCCTGCGACTCAAGGGGGTCTCACTGGTTCGCATACCGGGCCAACCATCCGGTATGGCCGGGGAGCCACGGTGAGCGTGATGCTGATCACCGGCGGCGCCGGCGGCATCGGCGCTGCCCTCGCACGACGCATGACACACAAAGGCCGAAAAGTCGTCATCGTCGACAAAGACCGAACACGTGGTGAGCAGGTCGCCGCCGAAACCGGCGCCCGATTCGTGCCGGCCGACGTCTCCCGCCCGCAGGACAACCAGGCGGCCGTGGCCGAGGCGATCTCGGCCTACGGCAGGCTCGACGTGGCCGTGCTCAACGCGGGCATCCCCGGCCAGTGCGGATGGCACGACTTCACCCCGGCCGCCTACCGCACCACCATCGCCACCAACCTGGACAGCGTCGTCTACGGGATCCACGCCTGCCTCCCACACCTGCGCGCAGGCGGCTCCATCATCGTCACCTCCAGCCTGGCCGGCCTCAAAGAAGCTCCCGACCCGTTCTACGCCGCGAGCAAGCACGCCCTGGTCGGCCTCGTCCGATCCACCGCCACACTCCTGGCCCGCGACGGCGTCAAGGTCAACGCGCTCTGCCCAGGCCTGGTCGACACCCCGCTGCTCGACCCGATCCGCCAACTGCTCACCGACGCGGGACACGCCTTCGCCAGCCCGTGCCAGGCGGCCGATGCGGTGGAGGCCATCCTGGCCGGCGGGCGGAGCGGACAGGCCTGGATCCTCCTGAACGGGCGGCCCCCCTACCCGGCGCGATTCCCCGACGTGACGATCAACGAAGAGGGCGGATGATCGCTGTGGATAGCGACGCTGAGCGGGGTGGGGAGTTGGATCTCTACTCGTAGAGCACAAGGCATTCTTGTCAGCCTGGTACCCGAAGGGCCGCCGGCCGCGAGGGATCGGATAGGCGTTGATCGCCCTGGCCGGGGTCGCTTATGCGGGGAGGGTGTCTCCGGGGAAGCCGTGGCAGGGGTGGACCTCGTAGCGGATCATGCCGGCTCGAACGCAGGGGTCTCCGGCCATGATCTCCGCGGCTTCTTCGGCCGGCACGGTCGTGATCGCGACGCCGGCCACGGTGTCGGAGACGACCGGGCACAGGATCGCGATCACCCCCTCGGCGCGCAGCGATACCATGCGTCGCTGGTGTTCG
>NZ_JBEXGT010000097.1:0-10165 GCF_040607475.1 Sphaerisporangium sp. NPDC005288
CCACCGCCGAACGCCTGATCGCCGAGGGCGGCACCGCGAGCCTCACCGTGCGCGCCATCGCCCGGGAGGCGCGGGTCGCCGACGGCGTGCTGTACGTCGCCACCCCGGAGCGCTCGCGCCACGTCACCGGGCACGCGGTGGACATCGGCCCGACCGACGCCGACGACTGGCTCAGCCGGCACGGCGCCCGCTACGGGCTGTGCCAGATGTTCGCCAACGAGATGTGGCATTTCGAACTGGCCACCACGCCGGGAGGCACCTGCCCCGAGATGCGCCCCGACGCCGCCGGTGGCTGACGCCCCGTCTTCCCGGCGGACACCGGCCCTTCCCGTGTGGGCACCGCCCTCGCCGGAGCGGCGCCGTCCCCGTGCGGCGGGACCCGTTTCGGCGGTACGGGAGCCGTCCTCGTCCCGGAGTCGTGCCCGTGCGGCGGAGTCGTGCCCGTGCGGCGGAGTCGTGCCCGTGCGGCGGGGGCGAGCCGGTGCGGCGGGGGCGAGCCCGGGCGGTGGTCACGACGCGGCGGAGATCCCGCCGTCGACGGTGAAGATCGCACCGCTGGTGTAGGCGGAGCGGGGAGAGGCCACGAAGGCGATGAGGTCGGCGATCTCGCGGGGCGTCGCCGCACGGCCGAGCGGGAACGCGGCGGCCGGGTCGGGAGGCGTCCCGTCGCCGCCGGCCGTGCGCGCCTTCGCGGCCATGAGGGTGAGGATGCGCTCGGTCGCCACCGGCCCGGGATTGACGCCGACGACACGGATGCCGTCGCGCAGGCTGCGCCCGCCCAAGGCGCGGGTGAACGCCATCAGGGCGGCGTTGCCCGAGCTGCCCGCGATGTAGTCGAAGTCGGCCCGCTGGCCGGCGATGCCGATGATGTTGACGATCACGCCGTGCCCGTGGTCCCTCATCCGCGCGTAGACCAGCCGCGTGAGGTCGACGTAGCCGAGGACCTTGAGCTCCCAGCCGTGCCGCCAGCTCTTCGCGTCCACCGCGTCGAGCGGGCCGCCGGGGATGTCGCCGGCGTTGTTGACCAGGATGTCCACCCGCGGGACCTCCTCGGCCAGGCGGGCGAGATCCTCCGGGCGCCGCAGGTCGACGGGGTGCGCGTACGCGCCGACGCCGTACGAGGCGCTCAGCCGGCGCGCGAGGTCCTCCAGCGCGGGAGCCCCGCGGGCGGCGAGGTGGACCTCGCAGCCCTCCTCGGCGAGCACCTCGGCGGTCGCGGCGCCGATACCCTTCGACGCGCCGGTGATGAGCGCGCGCCTGCCGCTCAGGTGGAGATCCATGATGGCCCTCTTCGTGCTTGACGGAACTGGTGGTTCCGACAAGCTTTGCCGGAACCACCAGTTCCGTCAAATGCTAGGATGCGATCATGGCCACCGACCCCACGCCCGCCTCCCGTCCGCACACCGGTCGCCGGCGCAACCCGGCGGTCCGGGAGGCCGTGCTGCGCCGCGCCGCCGATCTGCTCGCCGGGCCGGACGGCATGGCCGTCACGATCGACGCGATCGCCCGCGCGGCGGGGGTCAGCAAGCACACCATCTACCGGTGGTGGCCCTCCAAGGGCGCGGTGCTGCTGGAGGCCGTGGTCGAGCACGCCCAGCAGGAGGTGCCCGTCCCCGACACCGGAGTGCTCGCCGCGGACCTTTCGACGTTCCTGTCCGGCACCTTCCTCGCCGTCGAGCGCGCCGGAGACCTGTTCCGCGCCCTGGCGGCCGAGGCCCTGCGCGACACCGCGGCCGCCGAGGGCATGCGCGCGTTCATCGCGGCCCGCAGAGACCGGCTGCGGGCGCTGCTCGTCCAGGGCCGCGACCGCGGCGAGCTGCCGGCCGGGATCGATCTGGAGCTGACCATGGACCAGGTCTACGGCCTGATGTGGTACCGCCTCCTGATCGCCCGCACCCCCCTCACCGCCGGCCTGGCCGCGCAGCTCACCCAGGCGGTCATCGGCGGAGCGCGGCCCCACGCCCCCCGGCCCGCCGGCGCCGATTCCCGCGACGTCCCGTGATGACCCGGCGACGTCCTGTGATGACCGCGGCACGGCCGGCCGCGACGGTCGCCCGGGCGGAGAGACCGGGGCGCGCGGCGCGACCCGCACGAGCCCTGCGGCGGGTTCGGACGGGTCGCGCCGATGGCTCAGAGTTCGACGACGCCGCCGTCCGCCACCAGGTCGAACCCGGTGATGTAGCTGCTGTCGCCGGAGGCGAGGAAGGAGACGGCGGCGGCCATCTCCTCGGGACGGCCCTTCGCGCTCATGCCGGAGGAGACGAGCACGATGCTCCCTCCCTCGCCCATGAGTGGCAGCGCCTTCTGGACCGTGAAGTAGGTGCCCCGGGCGTTGATGTCGAAGATCTTGTCGAAGTGCTCGGGGGTGGCCTGGTCGGTGGGCCTCATCTCGACGATGCCGGCGTTGGCGACGACGATGTCGAGCCGGCCCTCGTGTGAACTGATCGCCGAGTAGAGAAGGTCGAGGTCGGCCAGGTGGGCGATGTCTCCCCGCACCGTCCGCACGTTGTGCCCGATCTCGGCCTCGGCCTTGAGCAGTTCCTGCTCGCGGCGGCCGGTGATGAAGACGAAGGCGCCCTCGTCGACCAGCCGTCGCGCGGACGCAAGGCCGATGCCGGTGCTGCCACCGGTGGCCAGCGCGATCTTTCCTTCGAGCGTGGCGCTCATTGACATGCTCCCTACGTGAGTCGCCGACCGTCCGATCCCGGTACCTCACGGTGGTCCGGGGTCGTCGGCGTGGCGGCGCCGTGGCGGGCTGCGGCGGAGCCGTCCCGCACGGCGTTCGGCCTCCGGGGCGAGGTCGCTGTGGCGCTGGGCCGCGGCGACGCAGTCGCGCTGCCGACGCCCGCGCCATCGCCGTAATGGTCCTGTCGCTCAACCGTGGCTTCGACGTCATGGCCAAGGGCGGCATGGACGGCGCGGACCTCGACGCCGCGGCCGAACAGGCCTTCCAGGGCCTGCCGCTGACTTCTCGCTACCGGGACGGGCCCGCTCCCGCGAAGCGGCGCACGTTCCCGCCGCCGCCCGCCAGGAGGCCGGACCCGCGGGCGGGTGAGGCGCCGAGGCCCGGCCAGGGTGCGGCCCAGGGGGTCTCCCTGGGGTGAGGCCCACGGGTGCCGCACGAGTATGTCGGGCATGAAACGACGATTGATCGTCCTGATGGCGGCGGCGGTGCCGGCGGTGGCGGCGCTGACGCCCACGGCCGCCGGCGCCCTCTCCCGCGACGGCGGCCCGGCAGCCGCCACGACCTGCGCCGCGGTTCCCGTCTCCGCGCCCTCCGGCACGAAGGTGGAGTCGGTGAAGGCGGTCGCCCACGCCGGCGGAACCGTCACCTTCCCCGCCGCTCCACCGCTGCACCCCGAGGAGGAGACGCTCACCGACGTGCCCGCCTGGTGCGACCTCACCGTCACGGTGAGCCACCCGGGCGCGAAGGACCACGTCGCCATCAAGATCTCGCTGCCCCAGGACAGGAAGAAGTGGACCGGGCGGTTCCAGGCCACCGGAGGCAGCGCCTACCTCGCCGGTGATCTTGGCGGCGCCCCGCTGGTCGGCGCGGTGAAGGCCGGCTATGTCGCCGCGGCGACCGATGCCGGTGTCGGCGCGAACCCGCTCGATGTGAGCGGCTGGGCGCTCACCGCGGCCGGAAAGGTCAACACTCCGCTGCTGGAGAACTTCGCCTCCCGCTCGCTGCACGACATGGCCGTCATCGGCAAGGACGTGGCGAAGAGGTTCTACGACCGATCCGTGAGTTACGCGTACTGGAACGGCTGCTCCACCGGCGGCCGCCAGGGGTACGAGGAGGCCCAGAGCCACCCGGCCGACTTCGACGGGATCCTCGCCAAGGCGCCGGCGATCAACTGGGACCGGTTCGCGGTCGCCACGCTCTGGTCGCAGGCCGTCTTCAACGAGGAGAAGGTCGCGCCCACCTCGTGTGAGCTGGAGGCGTTCACCGCCGCCGCGGTCAAGGCCTGCGACACCCTCGACGGGGTCGAGGACGGCGTCATCGACAGCCCGCACAAGTGCGGCTGGGACCCCCGTCGCCTGGTCGGCACCAAGGTCGTCTGCAAGGACAGGACGATCGTGATCTCCCGCGCCACCGCGGACGCGGTGCGCAAGGTCTGGGCGGGGCCGGTCATCTCCGGCCGCAAGCTCTGGTACGGGCCGAACAAGGGCGCGAGCCTGGCCGCCCTGGCCACTCCCGGCGCCCCGTTCTTCGTCGCCGACACCTGGGTCAAGTACTTCGTGACGCAGGACCCCTCGTTCGACACCACGAAGCTCACCTACAGGTCCTTCGAGCAGATCTTCCGCGCGTCGCAGCGGCGGTTCAACGACATCATCGGCAGCGACGACCCGGACCTGTCCGCGTTCGCGAAGGCCGGCGGCAAGCTGCTGAGCTGGCACGGCCAGACCGACGAACTGGTGCCCACCCAGGGCACGGTCGACTACCGCGAGCGGGTCGAGCGGGCCCTCGGCGGCGGCGAGCGGGTCGACGACTTCTACCGGCTGTTCCTGCTGCCCGGCGTGAACCACTGCGGCGGCGGCACCGGCCCGTACCCGGCCGACGACCTGGGCGCACTGGTCACCTGGGTGGAGAAGGGCAAGGCTCCGGCCACCCTGGCCGCCTCGGTCTCCGGCGCCGACGGCAGGACCGTCACGCGGAACGTCTGCCGCTACCCGATGGTGGCCCGCTACACCGGTCACGGCGACACGGCCTCGGCCGCGAACTACCGCTGCGTCACCGCCTGACCCTGTCCGCACGACGCGGCGGCCCCGGGGTTCTCCCCGGGGCCGCCGCGGTCATACGGTGGGCGCGTCCAGCGCGGCCTCAGCGGCCGGGGGCGCGCTCGGTGACCTCCTGCAACAGGAAACCGTTGCCGTCCGGATCGCTGAACGAGGCGAACGAACCGTACGAGAGGCGGCCGGGGTAGAGGCCGGGAACCCGCTTCTCCTCGCCCGCGTGGTGGAAGACGCCGCCGGCGTCGTGGAAGATCTCGCTGACCTCGACGCCGCGGCCGACCAGGTCGGCCCGGGCCTCCTCGATGTCGCGCACGATCAGGTGCACGTTCTCCGCCGACCCCGGAGCGGCGGTGCCGATGCCTTCGCCCACGACGATCGAGCAGTGGGAGCCCGGCGGGGTGAAGTGCACGACCCGGAAGTCCTGGCCGCCGACGTAGTCGAGATCCTCGCGAAATCCGATCCGCTTGTAGAACTCCTTGGCCCGGTCGACGTCGGCCACCGGCAGCACGATCACTTCGAGCAGGTAGTCCACCACTGTCTCCACCTCTTCACGATCACGGTGATGCCGTCCGGCATCCGGTGTCCACGATCACGTGCGGGGCAGGACGCTCGCCCCAGGGTGACCCCCTGGGGGCGTCCCTGGGGTCACCTGTCGCGCAGGGCGGAGGCGAGCTCGCGGCGCGAGCCGATGCCGAGCTTGGTGAAGACCTTGCGCAGGTGCCATTCGACGGTGCGCGGACTGAGGAACAGCACGGCGCCGATCTCCGGATTGGTGCGGCCCGCCACGGCCAGACGCGCGATCTGCGCCTCCTGGGGGGTGAGCTCCTCCCGTTCTCCGAGGGTCCGCCTGCGCACCGTCTCGCCGGTGGCGGCCAGTTCCCGCCCGGCCCGCTCGGCGAACCCCTCCGCGCCGATGGTGGTGAACGCCTCGTGCGCGACGCGCAGCTGTGCCCGGGCGTCGGCCCGCCGGTTCTCCCGTCGCAGCCACTCGCCGTAGAGCAGGCGGGCCCGGGCGGTCTGCAGGCCGAGCCGGGTCGCGGACAACCGCTCGATCGCCTCTCGGTAGTGCTCCTCGACCGATCCGGCCGATTCGGCGGATCCGGCCGGGCCGACCGATCCGGCGAGCGCGTCCGCGAGCGCCTGGGCGCCGAGGGCCCAGTCGGTGCCGGCGGCACGTGTGCGGGCGGCGAGGCGGTCACGTGCCCGCGCCGCGACGGCGTGCTCCCCGGCGCGCGCGGCGGCTTCCACCAGCTCCCCGAGCGACCACTGCAGGACGGCGAGGTCTTCGTGCCGGGCCGCCTCGCGGGCCGCCCGCAGCGCGGCGGGGTACCGGCCGAGCCCGTTGTACAGCACCGCTTTGCTGTACCCGGCGACGGCGAGCAGCCACCCCATGCCACCCGCCTCGGCGTTGTTCACCAGAGCCTCGTTGAGCTCCAGCGCCGGCTCCTCACGGCCGCGGTGCGCGGCCAGGATGACCGCGGTGGCCGGATGCGGGGACGAGCCGGTGGCGTTCCCGAGGGCCTCGGCCTCCTCCAGCAGGTCCGAGGCGTCGGCGAAGCGGCCGGCGTAGATCAGCGCGGTGGCACGGAAGGTCAGCGCGCTCGGCAGGAGGGACAGCGCGCCGGTCTCACGGGCGTAGCCGACGGCCTGCTCGGTCCTGGTGAGAAACGCCACGTCGTCCCACACCTCGTGCAAGATCGCCCCGCACAGCCAGACCAGGTCCACGTCGTTGTGCGGGGAGACCTCGGCCAGGGCGCGAGCGAACAGCGGCACCGCCGCCGCGTGCCCCTCCAGGCTCCACGCCGTCAGAGCCTCGAGGAGCAGACCGGCCGGCTCCCCGCCCGCGGGGACGCCCCGGGCCGCCTCGGCGGCGCGGCGCAGGTCGCCGTCGCCGAGGCATCCCGCGTTCACGGCCGCGCCGATCGCCGCCAGGTAGGTCTCGCGGGCCGCCGCGGGATCCAGGGTCGCAAGACGGCGTGCGGCCGAAAGCAGCGGCGGCCCGGCCGCCCGTCCGGCGTTGAGCGCGAACGCCACCTTGGCGCGCAGCCGCTCCACTCCGGCCTGCTGCACCAGGTCCAGCGGACCGAGTTCGGCCGAGGCCAGCAGGTCCGGAACCTCGGCGAGGGCCCCGGCGGCGAACCGGGCCGCCGCGGCGGCCAGGGTGCGCCCGGCGCGCTTGGCCGGATCGGGGGTCAGCTCCGCCGCGCGCTCCAGGAAGGCCGCGGCCGCCGCCCGGCCGCCACGGGCCACCGCCCGGCCGGCCGACCGCTCCAGTTCGCCGGCGACCTCTTCGTCCGGTCCCAGCGCGGCGTGCGCCCGGTGCCAGGCACGGCGGTCGGGGTCCCGCCCGGGATCGGTCACCTCGGCGAGCGCCCGGTGGACCTCCCGCAGCCCGGAGGGCGCGGCGGAGCGCCGGCTGGCCGAGCGGACCAGCGGATGCCGGAACCGGACCCGGGTCCCGATCTCGATCAGGCCCGCGGCGGCCGCGGGCGCCGCGGCGTCCATCCCGACGCCCAGCCGCTCCAGCGCGCGCCACAGCAGCGGCACGTCGCCGAGCGGTTCGACGGCGGCGGTGAGCAGCAGTGTGCGGGTGTCCTCGGGCAAGGCGGCGATGCGCCGCTGGAAGCCCTCCTCGACCCGGCCCACCAGCGGTGTCCCGCCGTGCCCGCCGAACCCGAACGCCAGTTCCGCCGGCGTGAGACCGCGCGGCAGTTCGAGCAGGGCGAGCGGGTTGCCGCGGGTCTCGGCGACGATCCGGTCGCGTACCCGGGCGTCGATCGGCCCGGGCAGGACCGAGTCCAGCAGTGCCCGCGCGTCCGCGTCGGGCAGGCCCTCGACGCGCAGTTCGGGCAGCCCCGCGAGGACCTGCTCGTCGCCGGGGCTGCGCGCCGCGAAGACCAGGGCGATCGACTCGCGGTCCAGCCGGCGGGCGACGAAGGCGAGGATCACCTCCGACATGCGGTCCATCCACTGCGCGTCGTCCACCAGGCAGACCAGCGGCCGCTCCGAGGCGGCCTCGGCGAACAGCCCGAGCACGGCGAGCCCCACGAGCAACGGCTCCGGCGGGGTGCCGGTGCTGAGGCCGAAGGCGGTGGCGAGCGCGTCGCGCTGCGGCTCGGGCAGCCGGTCGAGACGGCCCAGCAGCGGGGCGCAGAGTTGCTGGAGCGCGGAGTAGGCGATCTCGGTCTCCAGCTCCACCCCGGCCGCGCGGGCCACGTGACCGGCCGGCGCGGTCTCGGCGAGGTGGTCCAGCAGGGCGGTCTTGCCCACTCCGGCCTCGCCGCGCAGCACCAGCACCCGGCTCTGCCCGGCGCTGACCTCACGCAACAGCCGTTCGAGCGCCTCCTGCTCGCGCCGCCGCCCTCGCAAAGCGGACATCCTGGTGTTGATCTGCACGTAATCCCCCCGCCGGGGAGGTTACAACACTCCTGCTCGGCTCGAACGTCGTGACGTGCCGCAGCCCTCCCCAGGGGGGCCCGGGGAGCCCAGGGGGCCGGGACCAGGGTCCCGCCCAGGGTCTCTCCCAGGGGCGATCGGCCGGTACGGGCGGTCAGAGTGACTCCGTACCTCGGAAAGCCGGAATGTCGGAAAGAATATGGAAGCCCCGATGTCGTCCCTCCTTCGCATCTACCTCGTCCGCGGCCTCATCGCGATCGCCTGGTCCGCCGCTTTCGTCGCCGTCCACGACTCGTTGACGGCCACCTCGGTGATCCTGCTCGTCGCGTACCCGATCATCGACGTCGTCGCCTCGCTGCTCGACGTCCGTGAGGATCCGGGGACTCCCGCCCGCAGGCTGCAGGTGTTCAACACGGTGCTCAGCGCCCTGACCGCCGTCGGTCTCGGCCTGTCCGCCATCGGCGGCGTCGGCGCGGTGCTGTTCGTGTTCGGCCTCTGGGCCATCGTCTCCGGTGCCGCCCAGCTGACCGTGGCCGTCCGCCGCCGCGGCCCCGAGCTCGGCCGTCAGTGGCCGATGCTCGTCGCCGGCGCCTTGTCGGTCATCGCCGGTCTCACCTACCTGCCCGCCGCCGTCGGCGACCACCCCGGCCTGACCCCGCTGATCATGTACACCGCGGCCGGTGGCGCCTTCTTCGTCATCCAGGCCGCGACCCTGGCCTGGAAGCGGCGCCGCCGGGCGCGGGCCGTCCAGGCCTGATCGACGCCCTGACGCCATTGCGGCCGGTCCACCCGTCGGCACCGTCTCTTCGTCCACGCCTCACCCGGGCCGATCGGCCTTTCACGGGGGTCGAGGACGGGCAGAGGATCTTTATTGGGTTGCGGGCGGTGGTGCGACTCTGGCGTCATTGATGGCGTCGGTCCGGAGTCCGGCGGAGGGAGGCGACACGCGATGGTGTACAAGAAGGTGCCGGGTGGGCGTGCGCCGATCCGGATGTGGGCCGAGCCCGACGAGGTCGAGCCGCAGGCGATGCAGCAGTTGCGCAACGTGGCGAACCTGCCGTGGACGCATGGTGTCGCCGTGATGCCGGACGTGCATTACGGCATGGGGGCCACCGTGGGCTCGGTGATCGCGATGCGCGACGCCGTGTCGCCGGCGGCGGTCGGGGTGGACATCGGCTGTGGCATGAACGCGGTGCGCACCTCGCTCAAGGTCGACGACCTTCCGGACAATCTGCCCTACCTCCGCTCGCGGCTGGAGCAGGCCGTCCCGGTGGGGTTCCACGCCCACAAGCGACCGGTGGAGCCGGGCAGGCTGCACGGGTTCCCGGCCGCGCAGTGGGACTCCTTCTGGAAGGGCTTCGACGCCCTGGCGCCCGCGGTCCGGGGCAGGAGGCAGCGTGCCGAGGTGCAGATGGGCACGCTCGGCGGCGGCAACCACTTCCTTGAGGTCTGCTCCGACGACGAGGGCGTCGTGTGGGTGGTGCTGCACTCCGGTTCGCGCAACATCGGCAAGGAGCTGGCCGAGCACCACATCGAGCAGGCGCGCAAGCTGCCGCACAACCAGGACCTCCCCGACCGCGACCTGGCGGTCTTCGTGGCCGGCACGGTGAAGATGGAGGCCTACCGGCGCGACCTGTTCTGGGCGCAGGACTACGCCCGCCACAACCGGGCGATCATGATGGCCCTGGTCTGCGGCGTGCTGCGCAAGCACTTCGCCGGCGTCACCTTCGACCGGCCCATCTCCTGCCACCACAAGATGACTTCAGGCAATAGGTTCATGCCAGCCCTGGAATCGCCCGGTGCGCCGACACTATGCAGGCCGATCGTCTGACCTGCGTACTCGCCTGAAGCACGCCTACAGGACTTGGCCGATCGTCTGCGATCATGGTTCGTGGGGCCCTAATGGCGAGGATCTTCTCTACAGGGTCAAGGCGGCAGCGCTCCGCGCCGCCGCACCCGGCCCGGAGCCCTTCCGCTCGCCGGGCGTGCGGCCTGGGGGCCGGTCCCGGCGGCGGAAGCTCCGGGCCGCTCC
>NZ_JBEXGT010000098.1:0-9065 GCF_040607475.1 Sphaerisporangium sp. NPDC005288
GGCCGCGGCCGCGGCGGGGGGCCCCCGGGGCGGCCCGCCCCCCGCGCGGGCCGGGGCGCCGGGCAGAGGCGCCGGGCAGGGCGGGGAGCTCAGACGCTGCGCAGGACGGAGACCACGATGCCCAGCACCACGGCGGCGTCACCGTCGATCACGTCGTAGGCGGGGTTGCGCGGTTCGAGAAGGACGTGCCCGCCGCGCCGGCGGTACACCTTGACGGTGGCCTCGCCGTCGATCATCGCGGCGACGATCTGGCCCGAGTGCGCCTCGGGCTGCCGCCGTACCACGACGATGTCCCCGTCGCAGATCGCGGCGTCGATCATCGAATCGCCCCGCACGCGGAGCCCGAACACCTCGCCGCGCCCGGTGAGGTCGCGGGGCAGGGTCAGCATGTCGTCCAGGTGCTGGTCGGCCAGGATGGGGGTGCCCGCGGCGATCTCCCCGACCACGGGCACGCTCACCAGGTCGCCGGCCGGCTCCGGCGCCGAGGTCCGCAGGAACAGGCGTACGTCGATCGGCCGGGTCATCGTGGCGCTCCGGCGGAGGTACCCGTTCTCCTCCAGGCTCTTCAGGTGTTTCGACACCGATGACGACGACCGCAGCCCGACCGCGTCGGCGATCTGACGCGTGCTCGGCGGATACCCGTACCTGACCACCCAGTCGCGGATCACGGCCAGGATCCGCTGCTGGCGCCGCGGCAGCACCGAGGAGTCCAGGTACTCGGCCAGGTCGGCATCGTCGTAAGTCGTCACCCGGGAAATGCTAGACGCACCGGCACCCGGCGGCGGGTGGGTCAGGTTCCCGGGGGCGGCTGGACAGGCGTGTAGGCGGTGGTCAGGAAACATAGGACCGGGCCGAGATCGGGCGGGTTGGTGCCGACGCCGACGACGACGTCGGTGCGCGCGGCGTCGAACCACAGCGAGCACGTGTCGTCGCGCGGGTCGTTCGGGTCGTACAGCGCGAGCGCGACGCCCGTCCCGTTCACGTAGTAGCCCCACACCAGCACCTGGTGGTTGCGGCCGAGGTCGCCCGGGTTGAGGCTCTTGAGCTCGACCAGGCAGATCGGCCGGGGCACCCCCGCGTCGATCCACTCCTTGATGTTCGGCCACGCCTCCCTGATCATCACGGCGGACCGGCCCGACATGAGCCCGACCGGCTCCAGCACGCCGCCGTCGGTGTCGGGGTAGGCCGGTTCCATGATGGCGAACAGCCGGGCGGGCAGGTTCGGGATGTCGAAGGAGTCGAACAGCCGGCTCACCAGGAAGTCGAACAGCGGGTCTCCCTGACCGGGCGGCGCCACGACCTGCGGGGGGATGCTCCGGCCGGCCATGTAGTAGTCCAGGGCGGCGTACACCATGCCGCCGCACAGGCCGTTGGAGGCGTCGCCGATGGGGAGGCGGGCCAGGCCGAGGTCGATGGTCGTGTCCGTGGTGCCCGCCGGCCAGCTGTTGGGGAACCGGAAGCCGTGCGTGCTGGGCCGGAAGGGGGTCAGGTGCCACTGGGCCGGTTCCAGCAGCCAGGTGACGGTGGTGGTGGCGCCGGCTCCGCCACCGCGCAGCATCGCCCAGCCGGGCGGGCACACCTCGTCGTAGCTGTTGCTCCCGCCGTAGGGGTTGTCCCAGTGGAGCTCGGCGATCGGGCCGGCGTCGCCGATGTGGTAGCCGACCCGGCCCTCGGTGCCGGTGAGCACGCCGTTGGACTCGGTCCGCCAGCTGACGGTCTCGCCGGGGCCTATCGTCCAGGCGGGTTCGATGCCGCCGCTCCAGATGCCGTGCGGCAGGTCCTGCCAGGCCTTGCCGAGCACCTGGCCGGTGGCGTTGGTTACCGTGACGACGGTGCTGCGTGCCGCTGTCATCTGCTGCTCCCCTTGACTGCCGTGTGCCGTTCTGTTCGCGTGAGCACGCCCGGTCAGGTGACGGGCGGCACGTACAGGTCGCCGCCGGTCATCGGCTCCCACGCGGAGAACGCGCCGGTGCCCGCCCTGGTCAGGTTGCGCCGCCGCCACTCGAACCGGGGCGCGTCGGGGGACATGCCCGCCACCAGGTCGGCGAGGGTGTAGGCGAGGCGCACGGTCTTTTCGTACTCCTCGCGGGTCAGGAAGACGGTCACGGGTTCGGTGCCGCCCCGTCTGAGCTGGACCTCCAGGCCCTCCAGGTCCGCGAGCGCCGGCGGCAGGCCGTCGGCGTGCTGGAGCTGGAAGCTCCGCACCCGCACGGTCGTGTCGAGGTTCACGGTCGCGGCGAGCTCGTGCACGCCCTCCAGCACGTCGGCCGCGGTGACCTCCAGCGTCACGCGGTCGAAGTCCAGGGCCATCCGGCCGACGACGCGCGGGTCGACAGGCTCGCGGGGTGTCAGGGTCACGGAGGTCTCACCGCCCGGCGGGACGGTGAACGGCAGCGGGGAGAGGTCCGCGGGGACGGCGTCGACGGGCTGCTGCCCGGCCGGGGTCATGACCAGCAGCGTCGCCACCGCTCGCCGCACGGTCGCGGCCCCGGCGGCGAGGTTCTTGACCCGCGCGGTGAGCGCGCCGGCGCCGTCCGGCTCGACCTGCAGGAACTCGTCGCCGGGGTTGTCCAGCCTGATCCGCACGGGGATCTCCCTGACCGTGCCGGCGTCCTCGGGCGAGGTCTTGAGCGTGAGGCGGACGGCGGCCTCGATGCCGGTCGCGGGCCCCTGCGCGGGGGCGAGCATGCGGCACAGCAGCGTGTAGAACTCAAGGCTGCAGTCGTAGACCAGCTCGAACCCGGCGGGGTCGACGGCCGACCCGTCCGGCTGCTCCACGACGTCGCCGCCGAGGCCGGTGAACAGAGAGGACGGGCGGAACTCGGACTTCTCCAGACCCCCCACGACGAACTCGGGGTAGGCGAGGTTCTCCGCCTCGGCGATCGTGGCGCGGAGCCGTTCGAGCGGCTCGGGGGCGAACCACGGCGTCAGCCCGAACCGCACCCGGACGCGGTAGGCGGCGCTCGGCGGGCGGCCCTCGGACACCGGTTGCTCGCGCAGCAGCGCCGTCACCGCCGGGATGCGCCGTGCGGTGTCGAACGCCAGCCGGTACTCGGTGGGCAGCACGTAGTACTGGTTGGGGACGGGGGAGGCCTTCCACGGCCCCGCGGGCCCGGCGATCCACACGGTGTCGGGGTCGAACCCGATCGCGCTGTTGACCAGCGCGTAGATCGGCCGGTTGGCGTGCGACTCGGTGGGGAACCACATGGAGATCCCCCGCTGGTCGGCCGCGAGCGCCAGCGTGTCCTCGTGCGGTTCGGACCGGTATGCCGGGACCGGTACCCGCAGCACCCACTGGTCGGGGGTGCGTAACAGCCGGCGATCGAGCCGCTGGATTCGCGGGGCGAGGGGGACGTCCTCGGCCACGAGGGCCGCGGCGGTGAAGGTGACCTCCACCGGGTGGTACTCGACGAGAGCGGGGTCGGCCTGGTCGATTATCGGGGTGAGCTCGATGGGGTGCGGCCTGAGCGGCCCCCTGTCGATGGCGATCTCCTTGGGGGGAAGCTTGAAGGGGTCGGGGCCGTCGCCGGAATCGTCCTGCTCCGGCTCGGGCAGGGCCAGCCGCCAGTGGACGGTGCCGGTGACCGTGAGCGCCGCGGTCTGGTCCTTCTGCAGCACCGCGGCCACCCGGGCGGCGTCGTCCAGCCGGGCTACGGCGACCAGCCTGCGCACCGCCCCCGTGCCGCCGGCGGGCTCCTCGTGGACCTCGCCGAAGACCACGGAGACCCCCGGGACGGAGGTGGTGAAGGCGACCTTCACCTCCTCCACCGGCAGCGGCGCGGCGCCGGCGGGTATCGCGGGGTGGCGGCCGAGCTCCAGCGTGACCCGCAGCTCCCAGGCGTCCCCCGATTTGGCGAGGAAGACCGCGGGCGTGGCCGAGGAGGGAGTGCGCCGGGGGATCGAGGCCATCGGCACGTAGTACGTCTGGCCGGAGACGCCGGCGCACGGCAGGTGGACGTGGGAGGGCGGCGCGGTGAGCACCGGCGCGGCCTCGGCCTCCGCCTGGGCCACCGCGCCGGTGAACCGGGTGAGCACCGACGGGTCGTCGCCGAGGAACAGCGGCACGCGTCCGGCGGCGTTCGCCGGGAACTCGCCTTCCATCTGTTCTCCTGTCCTGCCGTCTAGAGCTCGATGACGAGGAACGGGTCGTCGGTGGTGACGGGGCCGACGACCTTCTTGACGCCGTCCACGCCGTAGCCCTGGATCTCGTAGGTGAACCGGGCGGCGGAGGCGTCCCGCAGCGGGACCGTCCAGGTCTGGCTCGCGGGCGTGGGTCCCGGGGTGTACTGGACGGTCTTCTCGGTGGTGCGGCCGGTGGCGGGGTCGGTGTGCCTGAGCCGGACCACGACCAGCCGCCACTTGGACATGTCCAGCAGCGCCGGCTGCACCTCGACGTTCAGAGTGGCGCCGGTCACCTCGCCGACGAACTGCGCGCGCTCGTCGCCGGTCTGCCATTCGCCGATGCTCGCCGCGCCGTCGGCGTAGGCCACGTCGACCTTGTACCGGTACTCCTGCCGGTCGGGGTCGCGCAGCCACACCTTCCAGACCCACGGGTCGTCGTGGGCCTCGAAGACGTGCACGGCGTCGACCTCATAGTGGTTGGCGGGGTCCTCGTAGCGGACCGACAGCACGATGGAGGAGATCGGCGGGAAGGCCCCCTGCGGGGTGAAGGTGACGGTGAGCGTGTCGTCGAACGGGGTGTCGATCACCGGGCGGGGCTCGGTGGAGCGCACGGGCGGAAGTTCCATCCGGCTGTCGTCCAGCAGGCTGAGGACGACCTGGTACTCGTACTCCCGGGACGGGTTGCCGTCGGTGTAGGTGAACCAACTGCCCTCGCTCTCGCCGGAGGTCAGCGTCACCGTCTTGGTGGCGGAGGGGGAGTTCAGGCCGGGGTAGCGGAACGTGACGTCAGCCCGCTTGACGACCTCCCACGGGATCTTCCCGCTGACGCAGGTGACCTGCACGCAACTCAGGGCGTCGTAGCCGATGACGAGGCTCTTCAGGTTGGTCTGGACGGGCGGGACGTGCACCGAGTTCTGCGAGGCCCGGTAGTGGAGCGTGCTCGAATAGGTGAAGGTGTCCTTGGGGGTGCCGTCCGCGGCCTTGGCCATCGACGTGCGGAAGTAATAGACCTCCTTGCCGGTGGTGAAGTCGAACGTCTGCGAGGCGGCCTTGGTCTCGGCGTGGCCCGGCCGGTCGTCGGTCTGCCGGTAGTCCAGGTGCACCTGGATGGTGTGGATCGGGTCCTTCTCGAACTCGGCGGTGACCCGGACGGGGACGTCGAGGCGGTGGAAGATCGGGGTGTTGAGGTCGGCCTCCACCGTCAGCGCGCTCAGCACCCCGGGGTCGATCACTTCGAACAGCTTGGCGTTGGGGTGCACGCTGACCGGCTGCGACACCCGGCCGTCCAGAGTGAAGTCGATGGTGCCCTTCATGGACTGGGTGAAGTCCTTGAGCCAGAGCTGGTTGCCGCCGAGGACGGGAGTGCCCGCCGGCTTGAAGTTCTGCAGCGGGTCGGTGCCGAGCTTGTCCTTGTTGAGGTCGGGGGTGAACCCGGGGGTGAAGAAGCGGTTCTTGAGGTAGCCCTGGGCGATGTCGAGCACGAGGCTCTCCAGCTGCTTGGACGCCTCATCGGCCTCGGCCTGCCCCTGGCCGTCCATGGCCGGGAAGTTGACCTTGTCGAACGTCACGTGCAGGCTCGCGATCTTGGTCTGCAGCTCTGTGAGGCTGGATATCTGCGGATATCTGCGGACGACCACATCACCCTTCTTCTCCTCGACCGTGGTGTGCTCCTTGAGCTCGTTGTAGACGTCCTCGGAGTTCCCGGTGATCGAGATGTGGATGTTGGGCAGCCTGGCCTGGTACCTGAGGCTGTAGTAGACGCCCCCTGGCGAGACCCCGCTCTTCATCGACTCGCGGAGCAGGCGCGCGCCCTCCTGGCCGAGCAGCATGGTGAAGCTCGCGAGGTTGCCGGTGGTCAGGGAGGGCTTGTCCGACCCTTCGTAGCCCTTGAGGAACGTCGGCCCGGTATTGGGCATCATGACGAACTTCACCGTGCCGTCCACCCAGGTCGGGTAGGAGAGGCGGGGCGTGCCCGAGGCTCCGGAACGCCGGCGGTAGGCGACGGTCCCCTCGTGCATCGAGGCCGTCATCCCGCCGTTCAGGACGTCGGCCGTGATGTAGTCGATGATCTTCTCCTGGTCCTCCTGGCTGACGACCAGTTCGAGGGTCATGCTGAGCAGCCCGCCCTCGGTCTCGCCCTTGGGGAGTTGCTCCGCCGCCGTGGCCATGAGGCTCAGATCGCGCGCGAACACCATGAACGAGATGGAGGGCCCGCCGTCGTCGGTCAGGGCCAGCGACGGCTTGCCCTTGACCATCCAGAACTGCAGCTCGTCCTCGTCGTCCTGATAGATCTCCACATGGTCGACGCCGGGGACGATGAACTTGTTGAAGAGGTTGAGCATCTCCGCTCCCTACGGGGGTGGCAGTCGCAGGACGAGGATCTTGTGGTCCGAGGCGGTGTCCGGCACGGTCCTGCGCGTCCCGTCGGCCAGGTAGTACGTCGCGGTCCAGGTGTAGGCGGCGGGCGCGCCCGGGGGCACCGGCGCGGTCCAGGCGCGGGCGCCCCGCTGCGCGGGGGAGAAGCTCAGGGAGGCGGTGGCGCCGGGGCCGGTCAGCCGCACCACGACGAGCTTGACCTGGGCGTAGTCGACCAGGTCGTCGGCCACGGTGACGGTCAGCACCGTCTCGGGCATGTCGCCGACCTCGACGACCTGCGACCCGGAGGCCTCGACCCACTCTCCGGCGCGCTGCTCGCCGTTCGCGTAGGTGCTGGCCACCTTGTACCGGAAGCCGGGCGGCTCGCCGGGCAGCAGGCCGACGGTCCACGTCGCGGTCTCCGCGCCGGGCCGCAGCACCAGGGTCTCCCGGGTGACCCGGCCGTCGGTGCCGGTGTGCTCGCACTGGACGATGTGCGCCGTCGCCGTGCCGAACCCGCCCGGTGCCTGCAGCCGCACGGCGAGGAAACGGTCGTAGGGGCCGGTGAGCACCAGGCGGTCGCCCCGGCCCGGCGTCCAGGGCCGCTCGACGCGGCGGCCCGTGCGCAGGTTGTACCGCACCCGGTGCTCCCAGGGCCGGTCGATCAGCGCGGAGACGCGCCGCTCGGACACCGCGCGGCGCAGGTCCTCGCGCAGCAGCACGGTGTCCACCACCCCGTCGTACCGCAGCCCGATCTCCACCGACTCGGTCGGCCCCCAGTCCACGGCCGTGCCCTCGACCTCCACGCGCAGCCGCCCGGCGGCGGGCACGCGCAGCAGCAGGTAGCGGCCCCGTGAGGTGGCCTCGGGCAGGGTCGCGGTGGCCGCGGTGCCGGCGAACTGGACGACCGCGTCGTAGGTGTAGACCGGCTCGCCGCCGGGCGGCAGGACGGTCTCGGCGACGTCCACCGAGGCGCTGTCGGTGAACAAGGCCTCGTGCCGGAACGATCCGCACCGCAGCCGCAGCCGGACCGAGTGGAGGTCGTCACCGGCGAAGTCGGCGTCGCACTGCGTCTCCACGCGCAGCGTGCGGAAGATCGGCGCGCTCAGGTCGGACTCGTGCCACTCCTCGGCGGGCAGCGTGAGGTTCCCGCCCGGGCCCGCCCTGCCGGTGATGACCGCGCCGGCCGACAGGACGACGTCGTAGTCCGCGCCGTCCGCGGCCAGGTCGCGTGCCGCCCACTCCGCGAGCTGCCGCCGGAATTGTTCCAAGGACGCGTCGCGCTCGTCGTCGCGGTCGAGGACGTCCACGCCCGCCTCGCCGCCCGCCGACCACAGGCGCACCCTGCCTTCGGGCAGCCGGGCGAGGAAGGTCAGGTCGTAGGCCACCGTCAGCGGGGAGGTGGTTCCGCGGGCCTGCTCCCACACCAGTGTGGCCGCCTCGGCCGTCAGGGTGGCCTCGAAGGTGGCCGTGCAGCCGTCCATCAGCGAGGGCCGGACGGAGATCGGTGCCTGGCCCGGGACGGTGAGCCACGCCCTGCCGTCGACGAACCGCGGCGATCGGATGTCGGGGGTCAGGCCGCCGGAGTGCGCACGCAGCCGGTCGGCCAAAGCGGCGCCCGGGCCGGCCAGTTCGGTCTGGAGGCTGAGAAAGCCGCCCCCATTACCACTATTTGTCCGATATTTCATAAATGAGAAGCAGGATGATCCATCCGGCCCGCGACGGACACCGGGAATCGCGGGTACGAAGTAATAGACCGACCGATCATGGTCATCGGCGAAAACAAGATCCGCTCCCCCGAGCGGCAATGCGGGCAGCGACAGCAAACGACCCCCCTGCCTCGATCGTTGGGGCGACTGTAGACGCCGGAGCCGGGGTCCAACAAGCTAATTAGCGGGATATGAGGTCTCAACTTTGGACCGATATACAGGCATGGCTATTTGTCTTGACGTGTGTTTATGGCGGGTGAGATCGTCGCGATGTGCCGAACGCCTTCTTCCTGGACGACGCCGATTCCGCGATCGTGCACGTCGTGCCGGGAGATCTCCAGCCGGCCATGACGCCCTCGGGCACCCCGATGGTGACGCTGATCGCCTCCGGCGACACCGGCCTGCTCACCCTCGGCACGGTGTGGTGGCCCGGCGAGGCGGAGCTGTCCGCCGGCCTGGCCGCCGTCGCGGCGGATCTGGGCGGTTCCCCCGGCGAGCTGCGGGTGACCGCGGCCGCGCTGACCGCGCTGTCGGTGTCCGCCTGGGTGCGGGCCGGCGACGGCTCCGAGCACGAACTCGGCCGCGTCACGCCCTCAGGCACCCCGCCCTTCTCCGCGGCCCTGTCCGTGAACGTCCCCGCCGAGCATCTCGGCGCGGTGCGCAGGGCCTGCCTGGGGGAGCCCGGCCTGCTGTCGGTGCGGCTGAGCGGCGAGCTGGCGCGGGGGCACACCGCCACCACCGTGCTGGCCGCCGCGCCCGGGGGAGAGGTGATCCGGCGCCGCCTCCACCTGCCCGGCTGCGACCCCGCGGTCATCGCCGCCGCCGACCGGCTGGCCGAGGCGCGGCTGGCCGAGGCGCGCGCCCCGCGGCGCGCGCCTC
>NZ_JBEXGT010000099.1:0-6617 GCF_040607475.1 Sphaerisporangium sp. NPDC005288
AGACCGTCGACCCCTGCAACCTGCAACTGCTCTACCAAGGCCGCAGCCCCAGCTCCAACGGCGTCGACTACGGCCTGCTGCCCTACCGCCCGGGCCTGCTGACCCTCCAGCGCTGACCGCGCGACACGGGTCCACCCCCGGGCCCTCACCGCCACGGCGGACGCCCTATCGCATAGGCGCTGTCCATGGCACGCGGTCAGGACCCGGATGGAGCTGAACGGTGGGCTCGGCACCAGGCCGAGCCCACCGGATCACCTCGCCGCTGCAAGAAGATCAGAAAGGCCACCTGCGATCGTCGCAGGTGGCCTTTCCGCTGCGTCGTGCTGGCGGGATCTTGAATTTCTATCGCCCGACCTGCCGCCGCTTCGGCTTGACGAGCACCCAACCCCGGCGGCGGGGTGAGGGATGTGAGGATCAATACGAAACGCCGGTCCATGGCGACGAGTGTGTTGGGGCGACGCGGAAGACGCTCAAGCGAGTCGGCGAGACCCTCGAGGGCTTGAGACGTCGTCGCCGTGCTTCGCCGTTGCATGGAGATCAACGGCCACAGGAGGCATGGCGGGTCTCCTGATCGACCGGGGGATCCCAGGACTCCGTCTCACGAAGCAGCCGTCCCGGTCGCGGCGAGGTCTAGTTCGAAAACCCGCCGGACCGGGTCCAGCGCAGTGTGGAGGACCCGCGTCTGAAGGTGATCTCTCTCCCGCCGTCGCCCGCCGAGACCCTCTCCCAGCCGTCGAAGCTTCTGGTCAGGTGGTGGTCCCATGTGCGCAGGTTCCCCGCCCCCACGGCCGCGATGGACTCCATCGGCGGCTCGCCGTCCGAACAGTAGTGGCCGAAGTCCGCCGTGGCGGTGACGGTTCCGCCGAAGGCCCGCAGGTGGATCCCCTGGCACGCCTCGGTGTTCGTGCCGTAGATCAGGCTCGGCCTCGTCCACCCGTCGGCCTGCGGGTCGGAGTGCTGTTCATACAGGCCCTTGCCACGCCGATAGTGCATGGCCACCCGCCGTCCGTCGTCCAGTGCGACCATGGCGTTGTACGGATCTCCAGCGCCATGCCAAGGGATGTCGCTCTTGCGTAGTCCGTAGGAATAGCCTTTCGCGGTCTTCGCAGGGGTGGCGGCCGACTCGGATGCCGATGGGGCAGGACTCGTCCGCGCGATCGTCGGGTCCTGACCGCCGCACGCCGCCACTGTCACCAGCAGCAGCATTCCAGCTGACGCCAGCGGATGCTTCACGCGCGTACCTCGCTCTCTCACCGGTCGTCCGGCGTGGTCTCATCGGCTTCGTGCCGTCAATCACGCTAGATCAATCGGTGGGGGATGAGACCTGCATCGCGGGTCCGGCCCGGTCCCGATCTCTGGACAGGCTCGTCAGCGGATCTCCACAAGACCCTGTCGGTAGGCGTAGGCGACGGCCTGGGCGCGGTCGCGGGCACCGATCTTGGCGAAGAGGTTGTTGATGTGCGTCTTCACCGTCGCCTCGCTGATGAACAGGTCGCCGGCGATCTGCGCGTTGGAGCGCCCCTCGGCCATGAGGCACAGCACCTCCGTCTCTCGCCTGGTCAGCCCGTCGGGGAGATCACCCTTCGGCCGAGGCGCGCGTCCTCGCTCCGCACCGGACGCCCGATCCCGTACCGGAGCCTCACCGGCGGCGGACGCGTGCCCGCCGCCGGCCTCGCCCGAGCCGGGGACGCCGGGCTCGCGATCGCCGCCGGGCGGGGACGGCGCGGCCATGGTGTCCAGCAGGCGGCGCTGGACGGAGGGGTCCAGCTGGGCGCCGCCCCGCATCACGGTGGCGATGGCCCGGGCGATCTCCTCGGCGTCGGCGCTCTTGGTCAGGAACCCCCGCGCCCCGGCCTGCAGGGCGGCGAACACCGACTCGTCGTCGGAGTAGGTGGTCAGGACGATGACCTGGGTGCCCGGGTGCGCCGCGCGAACGCGCCTGGTCGCCTCCACCCCGTCCATCCTCGGCATCCGCAGATCCATCAGCACCACATCGGGCCGCTCGGACTCCACCAGCCGCAGGGCCGCCTCGCCGTCGCCCGCCGAACCCACCACCTCCACACCGGGCAGCAGGCCCAGCAGGAGGGTGAGCCCTTCCCGCACGATGGTCTGGTCGTCCACCACAAGGACTCGCACGGTCATGCGGATTCCCCCAGGACCGGCACGGTCATGCCGATCACCATCGGCACCGGCACGGTCATGCCTGTGACCACCGGTACCGGCACCGGCACCGTCCTACCGGTTCCGGGCAGGACACGCGCGGTCATGCGGACCGTTCCGCCATGGGCAGACGCAGGCGTACCCGGAACCCCTCGCCGTCCGCTTCCCCCGCCGACAGACTCCCGCCCAGCAACTCGGCCCGCTCCCTCATGCCCACCAGACCGTACCCTCCGCCCTGGACGCCCGGAACGTCCACCGGCGGGTTGGTGACCTCCAGTTCGCACGATTCGTCGCCGAACTCCAGCCGAACGGTCGCCGAGGCGCCGGGGGCATGCCGCCGTACGTTGGTGAGGGCCTCCTGCGCGGTGCGGATCACCGCCAGCTCCGTCTCCGGCTCGAGGCGCCGTTCCGGCCCGTTCACCGTGACCGCGCATTCCGCGCCGCTCGTCGCCTGGAACTCCTCGGCTAGGGCCTTGAGCGCCGCGGGCAGCGGCGG
Organism: Sphaerisporangium sp. NPDC005288; assembly: GCF_040607475.1. Taxonomy (NCBI): domain Bacteria; kingdom Bacillati; phylum Actinomycetota; class Actinomycetes; order Streptosporangiales; family Streptosporangiaceae; genus Sphaerisporangium; species Sphaerisporangium sp. NPDC005288. Next base: position 2,657 of record NZ_JBEXGT010000099.1, read on the forward strand.
GCTGTTCTCCCGCAGCGCGGACACGGCCCGGCGGGCCTCCTCCAAGCCGGTCTTGGCCAGCTCTCGGGCACGATCGACCCGGTCCAGCGCCTCTTCGGGACGGTCGGCTCGCAGCAGCAGGCGCGCCCCTTCGAGATGGACGATCTGCGCCGACAAGGAGTGGGCCAGGATGTCGTGGATCTCCCTGGCGATCCTCGCCCGCTCGGCGAGCACCTCTTCCCTGGCCTCGGCACTGCGGGCCTGCCTGCGCAGTCTAATCGCGTAGGCGAAGAGGAAGACCACGCATGTGCTGACCCCGAGCCCGAACCACTCATCCCACCTGCGACCGGTCAGGCCGGCCAGCAGGAGACCTGCCAGGGCGAGGAGGCCGACCGGCAGCGATCTGGACAGCGGATGCTGCACGGCGGCCGACCCGACGCCGAACAGCAGCGCCGCGAGGGCGGGACTGCTCTCGCGGGCGATCACAAGGAGGAACAGCGAGGCGACCACCACGACGACGGAGATGACCGGGACACCCCGAAGAGAATGCGGAAAGCCCTTACGGAGGTCACCGGGCGCCACCACCAGGACCACCGCGATGAACAGAGTGATCCCCGCCACCAGCAGCCCTCTCGGCGTCAACGGAGACCCGGCCTCCTGCTTGAACTGGGCCAGCACGAAGACAAGGAGCACCAGGAGCCGCGAGACGACGGCGAGGTTCACCGTACTTGTACGGGTCTGGGCCATGTCGGGACCATACCTGCGCGCGTGACCGCGCCCCAGGCCGGACCACGGCGCACAGGGTCAGGCACGCGCCGGCTGCTCGTGGCCCCCGGCGAACGGCACGGCGCGGGCGCGGCGGGCGACCAAGAACTCCTGGAAGCCGATCGTCACGCCCATGAAGAACAGCAGCGCCGTTGGGGCCTCGACGAGACCGAGCGCGTGGCCGGCCGCGAGGAGGGCGACGCGGGTGAGGACGGAGGCCAGCCAGCCGAGCAACGTCCAGGGGGTTCCCCTGCACCACGCCAGTCCGTTCCCGTCCCGCCACACGACTATGGTGCGGGCGCGGACGAAGCCGAAGGCGACGGCCGACGCCAGTTCCACGACGAGCATCGCGACACTGGGCGCCAGGTTCGCCGTGGTCACGAGCCCGCCCGAGACCAGCCCCACCACGATCATGATCGAAGCGAAGTAGTGCAGACCGTGAGCCTTGACCGTCCTGGTCCTCATCTGGCGGTAGACGACCAGAGCGACCACGAGCACCACGGCGAAGGGCATGTACGTCGAATCCATGCGATGAACGGTAGGAAGATCTCCGTCACGGTGGATCGGCGCAGCGGTGGAGGTTTCTCATCTCCACCCATGGGTGGAGAAGCCAAGGTCCACGCCGAGTCGCGAGCTTGGCCACCCAGTCGGTCACGCAGCCAAGCGGTAAGGCCACTTCCGGAGATCGAAGGTGGCCTTCTGGCTGATACTTCCGGGCCGGGAGGCGGGATTCGAACCCGGCCGTGGGAACGGTCACGGACTTCAAGTTCTGATGGATGGACGAACGGCCCCGGATTCGCCTCAGGCCCCGGGCCCGTCGTTCGGCTCCAGCAGGCCGATCTCGTCGTAGTGGTGCAGGGTGCGCACCGACACCCCCGCCAGCTCGGCGACGGCGCCGACGGTGTATTCCATGTGGTCCATCGTGTCCATGGCCTCACTGTGCGGCCTCACGTGACGTAAGAGTCAACCGGTACGGCCGGCCCGGACCAGGACCGGCGAGGACCACCGGCCCGCAGTCCGGCGGTCCCCTTCGTCCCGCACGACCGGCAGAGCAGTGCTGACAGCCTGGCGGTGCTGGCCGAGCATGTGGTGACGCCAGGCCAAGATCGGGACTGTGCGGGAGTGTTGCTATATGCGCTGCTGTACAGCAAGACGCGCGAAGAGCGCTGAACGCGTCCACACTCGTTCTTCGCCGAAGGACGCCCAAGGAACCAACCTGTCACCGTCACCGGAGGACCGGCTCAGTCATCCCCCTCGACTTCTGAGATCGCGTAGGCATCGACGGCCTCGGACAGCCCTGGCGGAGCGGGGGTGCTGGGGTGGGAGGTCGAACACTGGCGAGGCATGGCGTTAGGCTGCAACCATGCGCGATCTTGGTGACGATCCGCGCCCCGTTCGCGGCGTGGTACGGCAGGTGTACGACGTCGAAGGGGCGGCGGCCCTGGAATACTCCCCGAACCTGGACGGCCTGGCCGATCCCGGCGAGATCGTATGGGCCTGGGTACCGTACGAGGAGGACGCCGCACGCGGCAAGGACAGGCCTCTGCTGCTCGTCGGCCGCCATGGGCGCCGGCTGTTGGGCATGCTGCTGTCCAGTCGCGACCCCGGCCCCGACCAAGATGACTGGCTGGAGCTTGGCTCCGGCACCTGGGATCGCGAAGGCCGGGTCTCCTACCTGCGGGTGGACCGGGTTTTCGAACTCGACGAGGACGACATCCGCCGTGAGGGCTCCATCCTTGACCGGGCCAAGTTCGCCCGTGTCGCCACGGTCCTGCATCAACGCTATGGCTGGCCGTTCGCATAGAACTCGGCCACCGAAATGATCACTGGGCGGGTCCTCGGCCCAAGGTTGAAGGTCACGAACAAGAAGCTGTGCCTCACGCTCAGGAGGAACGCGGAAACGTCGCCGGGACTGGTTCGCGCATGGGACGTGCATACCTGGGTGCGTCATAACTCGTGTGGACGCCTGCAGAAGCGGTGGAGGCGGTTGACCCCCGGACGGTGGTCAACCCTCGACAGGCTCGGGCACTGCTCGACGCCACGCCTCGTGTCGGCCGGACGCGAGGGGCTCGGATGCGGGCGATGTACGCGTGTACTACGCCGCGCTTCGTCCGGAGGAGACGGTGGGCCTCAAGCGCGAGAACTGCGACCTGCCGCGGGAGGGGTGGGGCCTTCTCGCTCTGGAGACGGCGCGGCCCTTCGCCAACAAGCGCTATATCGACTCGGGCGCCGCGCACGATGATCGTGGCTTGAAACACCGGACAGACAAGGACACGCGGCCGGTGCCGATTCCTCCGGCTCTGGTGTAGATCCTGCGCGAGCACATCCAGACATTCGGCGTGGCCGGCGACGGCAGGCTGTTCGCCACGAGTAAGGGCGGGCTCTACACCAACTCGGCGATCTCCCGCGTCTGGAAGTCTGCACGCAAGCAGGCGTTCACCCCTGAGCAGGTGGCCTCTTCGCTGGTGGCGACGCCGTACGACCTACGGCACGCAGCCGTCTCCCTCTGGAATCGTCCCTACCGAGGTCGCCAAGCGAGCGGGCCACAGCATAGGGGTCCTGCAACACGTGTACGCGAAGCAGGTCGGCGACGGCCCAGCGGGTAGCAAGTGGGGTTCCGTTAGGGAACCTAGGGTGCTACCTTTATCGGCGTCTCTTGAAGAAACTTGGAAAGGGATCCGATGACATTCATAAGGCGCTTTGACCACGTCGGTATCACCGTCGCCGATCTCGATGCCGTGACGGCGTTCTTCGTCAGCCTCGGTCTGGAGGCCGATTCGAAGATGGTCGTCGAAGGCGAGTTCCTGGACACGGTGATCGGCATGACCGGCGCCCGCACCGAGATCGTCATGCTGCGAGCGCCCGGCGGAGGTACGACGCTGGAGCTGTCGAGCTTCACGTGGCCGGACCACCTCCCGGGTTCGCCCGCCGCGCCGGCCAACGAGCTGGGCCTGCGCAACGTCGCCTTCGAGGTGCACGACCTCCAAGCCGCGGTCGACCACGCCGCAGCCGACGGCCACGGCCTGGTGGGAGGCATCGGCGAATACGAGGGCATGTGGCGGATGGCCTACGTCCGCGGGCCCGAAGGAATCATCGTCTCGCTGGCCGAGCGCGTCGAGAAGTAGGGAGACATCATGAGCACGACCGTCACCGACGAACAGATTCGCGCTCTGGCCGCGACCGCGAAGCCCTACAGCCTGGCGCTCCTTCAGTGGGG
>NZ_JBEXGT010000100.1:0-6502 GCF_040607475.1 Sphaerisporangium sp. NPDC005288
CCTTTCCCGCCGCCTTGCCCGCGGCCGGCGCCTCGGCCCCTCCGGGCGCGGCCCGGCCGGGGGTCTCACCGGGGGAAGGCTCGGCGGAGGGGGCCTGCTTGAGCGACTGGACCTTCTCCAGCGCCCCAGCCCGGTCGCCGGAGCCGGCCTCCGCGCCCGTCCGCGGCGCGGCCTGCTCGGGCTCCCCGGCCCCGGCGGGCCGGCGGGCCGGCTTGGGCTGCTTGCGCGGCGGGCTGGTGGGGGGAGTGGGCAGCGGCGTCGCCGGCAGCGTCCGCTGGGAGGTGGTGGGGACGCTGGAGCGGTCCTCGGCGATGCTGCGCAGCATGCGTTCGGCCTGGTCGACGCTCAGGCGGCTGTCGGGGTCCTTCTCCAGCAGCCCGGACAGGACGGCGCCGAGGCGGCCGGCGCGCAGCGCGGGCTCGGGCTCGTCGTTGAGCACGGCGTGCATCGTGGCCATCGCCATGCCCTTGTCGTGCGGCGGGCGGCCCTCGACCGCCGCGTACAGCGTCGCGCCGAGCGACCACAGGTCGGACTCGCGCTGGGCGGGGTAGCCGCGCAGGCGTTCGGGGGCGATGAACGCGGGCGTGCCGACCAGACCCGTGCGGGTCATCGTCGTGTCGGTCTCCATGCGCGCGATGCCGAAGTCGGTGAGCACCACCCGGCCGTCGTCGGTGAGCAGCACGTTCTCGGGCTTGACGTCGCGGTGCAGCACGCCGGCCGCGTGCGCGCTGCGCAGCGCCTCCAGCACCTGCAGGCCGATCTCGGCGACCATGCGCACCGGCAGCGGCCCGTCGTCGCGCAGCACCTGGCCGAGCGAGCGCGAGTCGACCAGCTGCATGACGATCCAGGGGCGGCCGTTCTCCTCGATGACGTCGTGGACCACCACGACGTTCGGATGCGCGAGCCGGCCCGCGGCCCGCGCCTCTCTCAGCGTGCGGCGGTTGAGCTCGGCGACCTCGTCGTCCTGAGGGTCACCGGGATAGCGGACCTCCTTGACGGCGACGGCCCGGTCGAGCAGCTCGTCGTGCGCCCGCCATACGATGCCCATGCCGCCACGGCCGATCGGCTCCAGTAGCTGGTAGCGGTCGGCCACGCGGCGTCCCTGTCGCCGTTCGCCCGGCCGTGCTTCCGACATCACCCGCCGCTACCCCCTTTCAGGCGAATGAATCGTCCCATAGAGGTGCGCACGTGCAAACGCGGCGCCGCTCGATCAGTCCGCCATGTGAGACGCGGCGTCCAGCAAATGGCGGATCTCTGTTACCCTTGAGGCCGTGACTTGCTATTTCGTGGTCTTCGGCCCGGCTCCGGGAGGGCCGGTCACCGTCACGATCTAGCGACAACCGGAGCCGGCAGAGGCGGAGACGAGCGGTCTTCGTCCTTTCGTCATTCAACGACCCCGCCGGCTCGCGGGTGACGCGGCCGGCGCCCACCACAGGGAGCCGACATGTCATCGACCGGGCGACCGGGTCCGCAGGCCGTTCAGATCGGGAGCCTCACCGTGGGCGCGGGGCCGGCCGTGGTGCTGGGCGGCGACCTCGCCTCCGGGACGGGCGCCGACGGGCGCTGGGTGCGACCCGGCGCCGGGCGCGCCGCCGAGGCGCTTGCGCGGGCCAGATCCGCCTGGGATGGGCCGTTGCTCGCCGAGCCGGCGTCCCATGACGACCTTCCCGCCCTCGCCGCGCACGCCGACGGGGCGGTGCTCGCCGCTCCGTCGTGGTCGCGCGACCCCGCCTTCGCCCAGGCCGTGTGCGCGCTCGCCCTGCCCGTCGTGCTGACCCGCACCGCGGGCACTCCGCTGGAGGAGTGGCTGGAGGCCGCCGGCCGGTGCGCCGGGGCGGGGGCGCGGGGCGTGGTGCTGTGCGAGGACGGCGACCCCGGCGACGGCCTCGCCGCCGACCTGGCCGCGGCGCTCGCGGCCGGTGAGCGCTCGGGCCTGCCCGTGATCGCAGCTCCCGGCGGCGACGCGGGCCTCGCGGCGGCGGTCGTGGCCGCCGGGGCGGACGGACTGTGGCTCGGGCCGCGGGCCCCGGCGGCGGTGGTGGCGGCGGCGCGCGAGGCGGTGACCGTGGTCGGCGCTCTGGTACGCGACGAGAACCCCGCCACGGTGGCGGCGGCGCGCGAGGCCATCGACCGGGTGGACGCGGCGCTCGCCGTCCTGCTGGAGCGCCGCGCCGGCCTGGCGGGCACCATCCAGCGGCTCAAGCCGGTCGGCGGCTTCGCCGGGCGCGACATGGACCGCGAGCGCCGCCTGGTCGCCGCGATGGCCCGCCGTGCCCCGCGGCTCGGCGAGGAACTGCTCGCGCCGGTCATGAACGCCGTCATCGAGGCCGGGCTGCACCTGGCCGAGCGAGAGCGGGCCGAGACGGCTAGGGCCGCCGGGGACGCGGCGCCGGCCGCGACGGCGGGCGGAGGGCCGCCGGCGACGGCCGGGACGGGCGGGGCGCCGGGCGGCGACACGCGGGAGACTGGAGGCGAACACGCGCCCGACGGCGTCCAGGGCGGCTCCCAAGGCGGCTCCGACCAGGGCGACCTGCGCGATCGCGCGGCCGTGCGGGCCCTCGCCGCTCCGGTGCCGGATCACGATTGAGACCGGCGGGCCCCGTGTGCCACGAGAGGCGCCCGGCACGGCGTAGGCTCTCATCCGCCGCACCGGATCGAGGGGAGAGGGACGGCCCGCATGGCTGAATCGTTTGTGCATCTGCACGTTCACACCGAGTACTCCATGCTGGACGGAGCGGCGCGGTTGAAGCAGATGTTCAAACAGGTCGGCGATCTCGAGATGCCCGCCATCGCGATCACCGACCACGGCAACATGCACGGCGCCTACGACTTCTACAAGCAGGCGACCGGGGCCGGCATCAAGCCCATCATCGGCATCGAGGCCTACGTCGCCCCCGCCTCCCGCCACCAGAAGAAGCCCGTGCTGTGGGGCGAGCCGCACCAGAAGCGCGACGACGTGTCGGCGGGCGGCTACTACACCCACATGACGATCTGGGCGCGCAACGCCACGGGCCTGGGCAACCTGATGAAGCTCTCCTCGCGCGCCTACACCGAGGGCTTCGTGCGCAAGTGGGCCCGCATGGACGCCGAGCTGCTCGCCGAGCACGCCGACGGCCTGATGGCCACCACCGGCTGCCCCTCGGGCGAGGTGCAGACCCGCCTGCGCCTGGGCCAGTACGACGAGGCGCTCGCGGCCGCCGCCCGCTACCAGGAGCTGTTCGGCAAGGACAACTACTACCTGGAGATCATGGACCACGGCCTCGACATCGAGCGCCGGGTCCGCGACGGGCTCACCAGGATCTCCGCCGAACTGGGCATCCCGCCGCTGGTGACCAACGACTCCCACTACACCTACGAGTCCGACTCCACCTCCCACGACGCGCTGCTGTGCATCCAGACCGGCAAGCAGCTGTCCGACCCCGACCGGTTCCGCTTCGACGGCAGCGGCTACTACATCAAGACCGCCGACGAGATGCGCGCGGTCGACTCCTCCGACCTGTGGGCCGAGGGCTGCCGCAACACGCTGCTGGTCGCCGAGAAGGTCGACCCGGCCGGCATGTTCACCTTCAAGAACCTCATGCCGACCTTCCCCATCCCCGAAGGCCACACCGAGGAGAGCTGGTTCCGCGAGGAGATCGAGCGCGGCATGCGGCGCCGGTTCCCCGAGGGGGTGGACGAGGAGCACCAGCGGCAGATCGAGTTCGAGATGAGCGTCATCCTGCAGATGGGGTTCCCCTCCTACTTCCTCGTCGTCGCCGACTTCATCATGTGGGCCAAGAACAACGGCATCCGGGTCGGCCCCGGCCGAGGCTCGGCCGCCGGGTCGCTGGCGGCGTACGCGCTCGGCATCACCGACCTCGACCCGCTGCCGCACGGCCTGATCTTCGAGCGGTTCCTCAACCCCGACCGCGTGTCCATGCCCGACGTCGACATCGACTTCGACGAACGCCGGCGGGCCGACGTCATTCGGTACGTCACCGAGAAGTACGGCGCCGACAAGGTCGCGATGATCGCCACCTTCGGCACCATCAAGGCGAAAGCGGCCATCAAGGACGCCGCCCGCGTCCTCGGCTACCCCTACGCGCTCGGCGACAAGGTCTCCAAGGCGTTCCCGCCCGCGGTGATGGGCAAGGACATCCCGCTGTCGGGCATCTTCGACAAAGATCACCCGCGTTACAACGAGGCCGGCGAGCTGCGCAAGCTGTACGAGGAGGACGTCGACGTCAAGGCGGCGATGGACCTCGGCCGGGGCCTGGAGGGGCTGATCCGGCAGACCGGCGTGCACGCCGCGGGCGTCATCATGTCCTCGGACGTGCTCACCGACTACATCCCGATCATGCGCCGCGACTCCGACGGCGTGATCATCACGCAGTTCGACTACCCGACCTGCGAGACGCTCGGCCTGCTCAAGATGGACTTCCTGGGCCTGCGCAACCTCACGATCATCGACGACTGCCTGAAGATGATCGAGGCCAACACCGGCAACATGATCGACCTGCTGAAGCTGCCGCTGGACGATCCCAAGACCTACGAACTGCTCGGCCGGGGCGACACCCTCGGGGTGTTCCAGCTCGACGGCGGCGGCATGCGCTCGCTGCTGCGGCTGATGAAGCCCGACAACTTCGAGGACATCTCCGCCGTCGGCGCGCTCTACCGGCCGGGGCCGATGGGCGCCAACTCCCACACCAACTACGCGCTGCGCAAGAACGGCCAGCAGGAGATCACCCCCATCCACGAGGAGTTCCGCGAGTCGCTGGCGGAGATCCTCGGCACGACCCACGGCCTGATCGTGTACCAGGAGCAGGTCATGGCCATCGCGCAGAAGGTCGCCGGGTTCTCGCTCGGCAAGGCCGACCTGCTGCGCCGCGCGATGGGCAAGAAGAAGAAGGCCGAGCTGGACAAGCAGTTCGCCTCCTTCGAGCAGGGCATGAAGGACAACGGCTACTCCGCCGCGGCCATCAAGACCCTGTGGGACATCCTGGTCCCCTTCTCCGACTACGCCTTCAACAAGGCGCACAGCGCCGCCTACGGGCTGGTGTCCTACTGGACCGCCTACCTCAAGGCGAACTATCCGGCCGAGTACATGGCCGGGCTGCTCACCTCGGTCAAGGACGACAAGGACAAGTCGGCGCTCTACCTCAACGAGTGCCGCCGCATGGGCATCAAGGTGCTGCCGCCGGACGTCAACGACTCCGACTTCGACTTCACCCCGCGCGGCACCGACATCCGCTTCGGCCTGTCGGCCATCCGCAACGTCGGCGGCAACGTCGTCGACGGCATCATCGGCGCGCGCAAGGAGAAGGGCCGCTTCGGCGACTTCAAGGACTTCCTGCGCAAGGTGCCGGCGCTGGTCTGCAACAAGCGGGTCATCGAGTCGCTGATCAAGGCTGGGGCGTTCGACTCGCTCGGCCACGTGCGCAAGGGCCTGGTCATGGTGCACGAGCAGGCCGTCGACGCCATCATCGACATCAAGAAGAACGAGGCCATCGGCCAGGACAGCCTGTTCGGGGCGATCGACGGGGCCGAGGACCAGACCTTCGACGTGCAGATCCCGGCGGGGGAGTGGGACAAGTCCACGCTGCTGGTGTTCGAGCGCGAGATGCTCGGCCTGTACGTCTCCGACCATCCGCTGTTCGGCGTCGAGCACATCCTGTCCTCCGGCGCCGACTGCTCGGTGGCGGCGCTGCAGTCCGACGACCGTCCCGACGGGCAGGTCATCACGGTGGGCGGCATCCTCACCGGCCTGCAGCGCAAGGTCACCAAGAAGGGCGACACCTGGGTGCTCACCACCCTGGAGGACCTCGAGGGCGCCATCGAGGTCATGATCTTCCCGTCGGCCTACCAGCTGTGCGCGACCGTGCTGGCCGAGGACGCCATCGTCTTCGTCAAGGGCCGGCTCGACAAGCGGGAGGACGTCGCCAAGATCGTGGCGATGGAGGTCACCGCCCCCGACCTGTCGCAGGAGGCGGGCGGCCCGCTGGTCGTCAGCATGCCGGTGACCCGGTGCACGCCTCCGGTGATCGGCCGCCTCAAGGAGGTCCTGTCCACCCACCGCGGCACCACCGAGGTCCACCTGCAACTGCACAGCGGCTCCAAGACCACCGTGATGCGCCTGGACGACCGTCTGAGGGTGGCCACCTCGCCCGCCCTGATGGGCGACCTCAAGCAACTCCTCGGCCCCGCCTGCCTCGGCGTCTGAACCCGTCCCCGTGTGACCGCGTGAAGTCCGGCGGACGGCCCGTTCATGCGGGGGCCGGTGGACGCGGCGGTCCGGGCCGCCGAACCTCGGCTCGGCGCCGGCCGTGAACGCAGGACCCGCGGCGGGCGTCCCGCCGCGGGTCCTGCGCGTCCGGCCACAACCGAGCGCTGGTCAGCAGGTCAGCGGGTCCAGGTCCATTTCTGGTTGTTGCCGCCGTGGCAGGTGTAGAGCTGGATGGTGGTGCCGTTGGCGGTGCCTTGTCCGGTGGCGTCCAGGCACAGTCCGGACTGTACGCCGGTGATG
>NZ_JBEXGT010000101.1:0-5018 GCF_040607475.1 Sphaerisporangium sp. NPDC005288
GGCCCGGCCGTCCAGGGCGGCCCCGCCCGCCGCGACGCCGCGGCGGAGTACGGCGCGGGAACCGAGTACGGCGCCGGGACCGAGTACGGCACGCGAACCGACTACGGCGCGGGAGCCCAGTACGGCGCGGCGACCCAGTACGGGGCCGGCGCCGAGTACGGCGCGGGAACCGAGTACGGGGCCGGCACCCAGTACGGACGCGGCGCCGAGTACGGGCGGGGGACGGACTACGCCCGCGGCGCCGACCACACGGGCGCGGCGGAGTACGGTGCTGCGCCCTCGTCCGGCTACGCCGCCTCCTCCGACTACCCCTCGGGTGCCGCTTCGCCCGACTACACCCCCGGTGCCGGCTATGGGGCCGCGCCCGAGTACGGCGTGACGGCCGAGTACGGCCGCCCGAACGGGTACGCCACTCCACCGCTGGACTACTCCGCGCCGCCGCCCGGCTACGGCTCCACGGGCGAGTACCCGCCGCCCGCCGAGTACGGCGGGGCCCGTTACGGCGCGGGCGACCTGGACGCGGTGCCGCCGGAGAACCTCATCGTCAACGACTCCCTGCCGTTCGGCCAGGCGCCCGGCGGCCGGCCGGAGGGGCCCTACCGGGCCGAGGCGCCGGGCGGCGGCTACGGCGACAACCCGCACCTGCCCTCGCAGGCCGCCGTGGACCCCTCGGACCCGCTGGGTCTCGGGGCCATGGGGCAGCGTCCGGCCGACTCCACCGACCCGGAGCTGCCGCGCCCGTACGTGCAGGACAACATGTTCACCACCGGTGAGCGGGTGCGGCCCGACGGCCGGCCGCGCACCGACGAGCACGGCCGCCCCTACCCGCAGGAGACCGGCCGCGACTGGTAGGGATCCCGCGCGGCATATCCTTTGGGACGATGAACATTACGACGGCGCTTCAGCTCGTGCTGCTCCCCGCCGGCGCGCTGGGGGTCGCCGCCGTGGCCCGCTGGCGCGGCTGGCCCACGCCGCTGCTGCTGGTGCTCGCGGGGCTCATCGCCGGACTGGTCACCTCCCAGTTCCGCGGCGTCCCCGAGTACCGTCTCGACCCCGACATCGTGCTGCTGGTCTTCCTGCCGCCGCTGCTGTACTCGGCCGCGCTGGACAGCTCCTACCTGCGCCTTCGCGCCGTCCGGCGGCCGGTCGGGCTGCTGTCGGTGGGCCTGGTGCTGTTCACGGCGGCCGTGGTGGGCCTGCTCGCGCACGCCCTGATCCCCGGGATCCCTCTGGCGGCGGCGTTCGCGCTCGGGGCCATCGTCGCCCCGCCGGACGCCGTGGCGGCCGTCGCCGTGGGGCGCAGGCTCGGCCTGCCCCGCAAGGTCATCACCATCCTCGTCGGCGAGAGCCTGTTCAACGACGCCACCGCGCTGACGGCCTACCGCGTGGCGGTGGCCGCGGCGGTCGGCGTGGGCGTCAGCCCGCTCGCGGCCTTCGGGCAGTTCGCGTACGCGGCGGGCGTCGGGCTGGCCATCGGTCTGGTGCTGGCGTTCCTGGTCGGCAGGGTGTTCGGCCGGCTGCGCGACCCGCTGATCAGCAACACGATCTCGCTGCTGGTGCCGTTCGTGGCCTACCTCACCGCCGAGGCGGTGCACGCCTCGGGCGTGCTGTCGGTCGTGGTGGTCGGCATCCTGCTCGGCCACCGCATGAACCGCACCAGCTACGGCACGCGGCTGGTCTCGCACTCGATGTGGAAGGTGCTCGACTTCTTCCTGGAGATCGTGGTCTTCCTGCTCATCGGGCTGCAGCTCCCGCTCATCCTGCAGGGGCTGCGCGGGGAGAACCCCTGGCACGTCGCCGGGTACGCGGTCGCGGTCTTCGCCGCGGTGGTCGTCGCCCGCGTCGTCTGGGTCGTCCCCAGCACCTACCTGCCCCGCGTGCTGTTCCGCAAGATCCGCGAACGGGAGCAGCGGCCGCCCGCCTCGTCGGTGGCGGTGATCGGCTGGGCGGGCATGCGCGGCGTGGTGTCGCTGGCCGCGGCCTTCGCCCTGCCGGCCGACTTCCCGGCCCGCGACATGGTGCTGTTCCTGACGTTCGTCGTCGTCATCGCCACCCTGCTGGTGCAGGGCCTGTCGTTCCCCCTGCTGATCAGGAAGCTCGGCGTCTCCAGCGAGCAGGAGGTCTACCGGGACAACCTGACCGAGGCCGCGGCCCAGCAGGCGGCGGCCGGCGCGGCGCTGGCCCGGCTGGACGAGCTGACCAAGGAAGGCGTGCTGGAGACCCACGCGGACGTCGTCGACCGCCTGCGCGTGCAGGCCGAGCGCCGGGCGATGGGCGCCTGGGAACGCCTGGGCGGCGGCGTCGGCCCCGAGGGCGAGGAGACGCCGAGCTCCCTGTACCGCCGGCTGCGCCGCGAGATGCTGGCGGCGGAGCGGTCGGTGCTGGTGCGCATGCGCGACGAGCGTCGCATCGACGACGAGGTGCTGCGCCGGGTCACCATGGAGCTCGACTACGAGGAGGCCACCCTGGCGCGCGACTGACCGCGCCCCCCGACGCCCGCGGGCGGCTCACCCCGCCCGTCCGCGCCCGGCCCTCGCCGGGTCTGCCGCGGTGCCCGGCTATCGGGCCAGGTGTGACATGCCCACCGTCTCGTGGACGAAGCACCACAGCCATTCCTCGCCGTCCTGGAAGGACCGCATCACCGGGTGACCGGTCTGCTCGAAGTGCCGGGTCGCGTGGCGGCCGGGCGAGGAGTCGCAGCAGCCGACATGGCCGCATTCGACACATTTGCGCAGGTGGACGTAGCGCCGGCCCTCCGCCAGGCACTCCTCGCACCCGTCGGGCGTGCGCGGCTCCGCCTCAGCCCTGATCGTCATGTCTTCACAGTGACCCATTCGACCCCCCTATGGGTAGCGATGTTAGTGCAGGTGGCCGGGCGCGGCGGTCCGCGGCGGGCGCCACATGCCGATGCGCGTCGCGACGCCCGCGGAGGCGTGCACCAGCGGTTCCTCGCCCGAGTCGGGGAGCCCCGCGGCGCGCACGAGGTCCTGGCGCAGGTGGCGGAGCCGCGCGTGGCGCAGCGGCCAGGGAGGGTGCTCGACCTCCGCGTGGACCAGCCGGCCGGCGACGACGCTGAACAGCCGGTAGCGGTCGGTGAGGAAGCTCACCCGCTCGTCCCGCTCGTCCGGGGTCAGGGGCGCGCCGAGTTCGACGTCCGCGTCGCCCCGGGCGGCGGCGGGGCCGGGCCAGCGGCGGCGGCAGCGGTACCGGTAGAGGCCGTCCTCCACGCGCACGGCCATGCGCGACCAGTAATAGGGGAGCCAGAACCCGGCGCGGGCGGCGAGCACGGCCGGCAGCCGCCCGGCGTCCAGCGAGAAGAACCACAGTCCCCGGCGCCCGTCGCCGTCCCGGACGTAGGTGCGGACGTTGGTCTCGGGGAAGCGCGACAGCCACGGCAGCGCCGGCACGGCGGGGGGCCGCACGCCCTCCATGAGGAAGGGCACCAGGCCGACGTAGGCCGCCTCGTCGAAGGTCTCGACGGTGAGGCCCGCGGGGAGCAGGCGCTGCACCGTGGCGGGCGGGTAGCGCCAGTGGATGAACGCCAGGGCGGTCCACCGCTGGTGCATCACCGGCAGGGAGACCTTCGGTGACCAGGTCGTGCGCATGGACTGCTCCTACCCGGTGCGGCGGTTCCATGCTCGGGACCGGGCCTGGTGCTCTGACCGCCGATGGGCGTGCCGCCGGTGGCTCCCGAGCCGGCCGCCTTCTTCGCGGTGGGCCGGATCCGACCTTTCCGAAAAGGGCGCGCGTCCGGTTCCGGGGAGTTGGATAGGGTCGAATTCATGCGACTCATCCCCCTCGCCGCAGCGACCGCGACCGGATTCCTCCTGCTCACCACGGGATGCAGCACCGTCGACAAGGCACAGGCGTGCATCGAGGCCAACAAGGTCATCGCCGAGACCGGCTCGAAGATCACCAGCCTGGCCAACGACCCGAAGGCGATGGACAAGGCTCTGGAGGACGGGGCCGCGAAGTTGCAGGACGTGGCCGACAAGGCCGGGAACACCACGCTGAACCAGGCGCTGGGCGACCTGGCCGACCGGTTCAAGGACCTCAACATCAAGGACGCCAACGACGCGGTGGACGCCGCCCAGAAGGTGGCGACCGACACCGCCTCGACGCTCAAGGCGATCGCCGAGGAATGCACCTGACCAGCGGCCAAAACCCGAGATCTCTAGGGGGAATGGCGCTGAATTAGCCTTTCCTCATGTCTGTCGAGGGGAAGGAGCCGGACCCCCGGTTCACGCTGGCCAACGAGCGGACGTTCCTCACCTGGCTCAGCACGTCGCTGGCGCTGAGCGCCGGCGGCGTGGCCATGGCGGCCCTGCCGCGGGACGTCTTCGTGCCGTGGGTCCGCACGTCTCTCGCCGTCGTGCTGGTGCTGCTGTCGGCGCTCGCGGCGGTCCTGTCCTACCCCCGGTGGCGCAACGTGCAGCGGGCGCTGCGCCATGAGCAGCCGCTTCCGCCGCTCGCCCTGGCCCCGTTGTTCGGCTACGGCGTCGCGGCGGTGGCCGTCCTCGCGCTGATCCTCATCCTGCTCGCCGGATGACCGATGCCAGGTGACCGATGCCGGGTGACCGATGATGACGACCCGGGCGACCGGGGTGATCCCGAGGACCGGGAGGGCCCCGACGACAGAGGGAACCCGGACGACCATGGTGACCCGGTGACCCGGCCAGGACCGCGGGAGCGGCCCGGCCTGCACAGCGAGCGGACGCTGCTGGCGTGGATCCGCACGGGCACCGCGCTGGCGGCGGGCGGGCTCGGCGCGGCGGGCGTCGCCGGCCGGCACACCGGGGACGGACGGGCCGCCGTCCCCTTCGTGCTGGCGGCGCTGTGCGGTGCGCTGCTGCTGGCCAGGACCCGCGTGCGGTACCGGCGCGGGGGGCGGGGGCCCCCCCCCGGGGGGCGCGGGCGCCCGGGGGCGGGGGGCCCCGGGGGGCGGGGGGGCGGGGGGGGCGGGGGGGGCGGGCGCCGGCCCGAGCGGCGCGGGGGCGCCCCCAGAGGGCGCCCCGCCG
>NZ_JBEXGT010000102.1:0-5008 GCF_040607475.1 Sphaerisporangium sp. NPDC005288
CGACGATTTCGGGTCGGGTGGCGTACTCGCTGGGTTTGGAGGGGCCGGCGGTGTCGGTGGACACGGCGTGTTCGTCGTCGCTGGTGGCGTTGCATCTGGCCGCGCAGGCGTTGCGGAGCGGGGAGTGTGATCTGGCGCTTGCGGGTGGGGTGACGGTGATGGCCACGCCGGATGCGTTCGTGGAGTTTTCGCGGCAGCGGGGGTTGGCCGCTGATGGGCGGTGTAAGTCGTTCGCCGAGGCGGCTGATGGGGTGGGTTGGGGCGAGGGTGTCGGTGTGCTGGTGGTGGAGCGGTTGTCTGAGGCGCGCCGTCGTGGGCACCGAGTGCTTGCGGTGTTGCGTGGCAGCGCGGTCAACCAGGACGGCGCCTCCAACGGGCTGACCGCCCCCAACGGTCCCTCCCAGGAGCGGGTGATCGCTCAGGCGCTGGCCTCGGCGGGGATCGGTCCGGCGCAGGTGGACGTGGTGGAAGGGCATGGCACCGGAACCGCGCTGGGCGACCCGATCGAAGCCCAGGCGCTGCTGGCCGCCTACGGTCAGGGTCGGCGGTCGCCGTTGTGGCTGGGGTCGGTGAAGTCCAATCTCGGGCATACCCAGGCGGCGGCCGGGGTGGCCGGTGTGATCAAGATGATCCTGGCCATGCGGCACGGGTTGTTGCCCAAGACGTTGCACGTGGACGCGCCCTCGTCGAAGGTGGACTGGTCCGGCGGCGCGGTGGAGCTACTGACCCGGCCCCAGCCCTGGCCACGCGCTGCGGACCGGCCGCGCCGGGCGGGGGTGTCCTCGTTCGGCATCTCCGGCACCAACGCCCACATCATCCTCGAAGAGCCCCCGGCCGAAGAGCCGCCGCACGCGCCGGTTGCGGGGGTGCCGTCGGGCGAGCGCGACGGCGCCACGGCCACAGCGGCCCAGGGCGACCCCGTGGCTACCGCACCGGCACCGCTGCGATCGGCGCCTGTGGTGGTACCGGCGCCGGTGATGGTGCCGGTGGTGGTGTCGGCCAAGAGCCAGGCGGCGTTGCGGGCACAAGCCGCTCGGCTGGCGGAGTTCGTCGTCGGGCATGAGGCAGCTGGTCCGGTGGAGGTGGCGGCCGCCCTGACCCGCCGAGCCGCCCTGGAGTACCGAGCGGTGCTGCCGGCGGCCGACCGAGAAGGTCTGCTCGCCGCGCTGCGGACCCTGGACGCAGGCGAACCAACGGCCTCGGGGTTGACGGCCGGCGGGTTGACGGCCGCGGGGTCGACGGCCGGGAGGTCGGGGTCCGGTGAGCCGACGACCGGTGGGTTGGCGGGCGGTGGATTGACGGCCTCGGGGTTGGCGGCCGGTGAGCCGACAGTCGGCAGGTTGGCGGCTGGGCTGTTGGGGTCGACTTCGGTGGTGGGTCGGGTGCGGCCGGGCCGGGTTGCGGTGGTGTTCTCGGGTCAGGGTGCTCAGCGGGTGGGGATGGGCCGGGAGTTGTATGCGGCTTTCCCGGTGTTCGCCCGCGCTTTCGATGAGGCCTGCGCACTTCTGGAGGTCGAACTCACCGCCGTCGACGCTGCCGGCGTGGTGACCGGCCTGGCCGGCGGTGCGAGCCTGCGAGAGATCATCCTCGGCCACACCAGCCAGAACGGCCAGACCAGCCAGACGGGCCAGTCCGGCCAGAACGGTCGGACCGGCCAGGTCGGCCGAACCAGCGAGGCTGGCCGGACGGGCGAGAGCGGCCAGGCCGGCGAAACAGGCCAAATCAGCGAGACGAGCCAGACCAGCCAGAACGGCCAGACGGACGCGAGCGGCCAGGCCGGCGGGATCGGTCAGATCGGCCAGATCAGTGAGGCCGGCCAGAGCGGCCAGACGAGCGAGAGCGGCCAGGTCAGCGGGATCGGTCAGACCAGTGAGTCTGGAGCTGGCGGGTTTGTTGCTGGTGGGGTGCTGGATCAGACGGTGTTCGCTCAGGCCGGTTTGTTCGTGGTGGAGACGGCGTTGTTCCGGTTGTTGGAGTCGTTGGGTGTTCGGCCTGATTTTGTGGCTGGGCATTCGCTGGGGGAGATCTCTGCGGCGCATGTGGCCGGGGTGTTGGGGTTGGCGGATGCGTGCCGGTTGGTGGCTGCTCGCGGCCGGTTGATGCAGGGGTTGCCGGCCGGGGGTGCGATGGCGGCGATCGGCTGCGGTGAGGATGTCCTTGCCCCGGTGCTGGCTGGGTATGGCCGGGTGGCGGTGGCGGCGGTGAACGCGCCGGGTTCGGTGGTGGTCTCGGGTGCCTCCGATCAGGTGGATCAGGTGGTGGAGTGGGCGCGAGGACGCGGGCACCGGACGCGGCTGTTGCGGGTGTCGCATGCGTTCCATTCGCCGTTGATGGAGCCGATGCTGGCCGAGTTCGAGCGGGTGGTGGCCGGGTTGACGTTGCGTCGCCCGGAACTGCCGCTGGTGTCCAACCTGTCGGGTGACCTGGCCGGCGAGGAGATCACCGAGCCCGGGTACTGGGTGGAGCACGTGCGGCGGCCGGTGCGGTTCGCCGACACCATCACCACCCTGCGCGGACAAGGAGTCGGCTGCTTCATCGAGGCAGGCCCGGACGCCCAGCTCACCCCGATGATCGAGCAGACCCTGGCCCACCACGACCACGACCACGCCGGTGACCGGCACCTCGACGGAACCGGTGGTGGGGACGGCGACCATGCCGAGGTTCGCGGTGGTGATGGCGGGCGCGGGATCGGCTACGACGGCGGTGAGTCCGTGGTGGTGGCGTTGCTGCGCCGCGACCGGGACGAGACCGCTCAATTGGTGGCCGGGCTGGGTCAGGCGTGGACGTGTGGCACGGCCGTGGACTGGACCGCCTGGCCGGACTGGACCACCGGAGCCGCAACGGCCGGTTCGGCCGGGGCCCGCGTCGGCGATCTGGATCTGCCCACCTATCCGTTCCAGCATCGCCGTTACTGGCTGCATTCGGCTCCGGCCGGTGACCCGACGGCGCTCGGTCTGCGTGCCGCTGATCATCCGATTCTGGGCGCGGTGGTGGAGCAGCCGGACGGGGGCGCCATCCTGACCGGCCGGTTATCGACCACCGCCCAACCCTGGCTGGCCGACCACGCCATCAACGCCACCCCCATCCTGCCCGGCACCGCCTTCGTCGAACTGGCCCTGCGCGCCGGAGACCAGGTCGGCTGCCCCACCATCGACGAGCTCACCCTGCACGCTCCCCTGCCGATTCCCGATCCCACCAATGGCACCGGCCATCACAGCACCAGCGACGGCATCACTCTGCAGATCATCCTGAGCCCACCCGACGAAGACGGCCGGCACCAGATCGCCATCCACTCCAAGGACGACCATGGGCAGTGGACTCGGCACGCCACCGGTACCCTCACCCCCACCCCCGCCACCGCTCAAGACACTCCGAAGGAGTTGAGCCAGGCTTGGCCTCCGCCGGGCGCTGAGCCGCTGGACACCATCGGCTTGT
The DNA here is from genome assembly GCF_040607475.1 of Sphaerisporangium sp. NPDC005288. Taxonomy (NCBI): domain Bacteria; kingdom Bacillati; phylum Actinomycetota; class Actinomycetes; order Streptosporangiales; family Streptosporangiaceae; genus Sphaerisporangium; species Sphaerisporangium sp. NPDC005288. The sequence continues at coordinate 3,436 of NZ_JBEXGT010000102.1, forward strand.
ACGACCGCCTGGTCGACCACGGTTACGGCTACGGCCCCGCTTTCCATGGCCTGACGCGGGCGTGGACGCGCGGTGGGGACCTTTATGCCGAGGTGTCGCTGCCGGTTGATGTCGCTGATCCGGCGGGTTATGGCGTTCACCCCGCGTTGCTCGACGCGGCGATGCACGTGGGCATGCTGGCCGTGCAGGACGCCGGTCAGGATGCAGGGGACACCGGTCCGTTGATTCCGTTCAACTGGAACGGCGTCACCCTGCACGCCGCCGGCGCCACCGCGCTGCGCGTACGGCTGCGCCGCCTGGACGGCGAGGCGGTCACCCGGCTGGACCTCACCGATCCGGTCGGCCGACCGGTGGCTTCGGTGGAGACGCTGACCGCACGACCGCTGACTTCTGAGCAGTTGGGCGGCGCGGCCTCGGCCCGCTTGCTGTATGAGGTGGCTTGGCGGCCGCTGGCCGCGGCGGACGAGCGTGGCGCTGAGACCGGGGGGACCGCTGCCGGGGTGCTGGATGTCGCGATGCTGGATGTCGCTTCTTCGGCATGGGCTGGTGGCGGAGGGCCGGTGGAGGGTGACGTCCCGGTTCCGGTGCGGGTGCGCCGGGTCGTCGGTGAAGTGCTGAGTGAGTTGCAGTCCTGGTTGGCCGAGGCGGACGCGCGGCCGGCAGTGGTGGTGACTCGGGGCGCGGTGGCCGTGGCCGATGGTGAGGTTCCGGATCCGGCGCAGGCTGCGGTGTGGGGGTTGGTGCGGGCTGCTCAGGCGGAGGAACCCGGCCGGATCACCCTGATCGACCTCGACCCGGACGACGTTTCGCTGGAAGACGCGCAGGTCGCCCTCGGTCCTGATGGGGCGTCGGCGAGTGCCGTGCCGGCCGCCGCCGATGGTGGTGAGGACGGCTTCGCGGATGGTGTGCGTGCCGCGCTGGCTCGTGGTGAGCCGGAGGTGGCGGTGCGCGGCGGTCGGCTGTGGGTGTCCCGGATGACCCACCTGGCATCCCCCGGCCCGGAGGGCGGAATCTCGTCGTCTGGGGAAGCCGGCCAGGTGGGCGGCGCGGATGCCGAGGTCGTGTGGCCGGTCGATGGGACGACGTTGGTCACCGGCGGTACCGGTGGGTTGGGTGCGTTGGTGGCGCGGCATTTGGTGGCGGTGCATGGGGTGCGGCATCTGTTGCTGGTCTCTCGCCGTGGCTTGGACGCCCCTGGCGCCGTTGAACTGCGTGATGAGCTGACCGGGCTGGGCGCCGAGGTGTCTGTCGCCGCGTGTGATGTGGCTGATCGGGATGCGTTGGAGTTGGTGCTGGAGGGGGTTGGTGGGGCGTGGCCGTTGCGTGCGGTGGTGCATGCGGCGGGGGTGGTGGATGACGGGGTTGTTTCGTCGTTGTCGGTTGGTCGGGTGGAGGCGGTGCTGCGGCCGAAGGTGGATGCGGCGTGGTATTTGGATGAGTTGACGCGTGGTGGGGGCGTGTCGCGGTTTGTGGTGTTCTCTTCGCTGGCTGGGACGTTGGGTGCGGCGGGGCAGGGGAATTATGCGGCGGCCAATGCTGCGGTGGATGCGTTGGCGTTGGGTCGGGTGGCGGT
>NZ_JBEXGT010000103.1:1450-2784 GCF_040607475.1 Sphaerisporangium sp. NPDC005288
GACAGTGATAAATCGATGGGGTAGTCGAAGCTTCTGGGAAGTTGCGCCGTAGACCGTGAGAGCCGGGTAGGCGAAACTCTGTCGACTGTTTGAGGGGATCCCAAGTAGCACGGGGCTCGAGGAATCCTGTGTGAATCTGCCAGGACCACCTGGTAAGCCTAAATACTCCCTGATGACCGATAGTGAACGAGTACCGTGAGGGAAAGGTGAAAAGCGCCCCGGTGAGGGGTCGTGAAATAGTACCTGAAACCGTGTGCCTACAAGCCGTAGGAGCTTAGGCGGGGCTTGCCCTGTCTGTGATGTGACTGCGTGCCTTTTGAAGAATGAGCCTGCGAGTTATGGTGTGTGGCGAGGTTAACCCGTGTGGGGGAGCCGTAGCGAAAGCGAGTCTGAATAGGGCGTTTGTAGTCGCATGCTGTAGACCCGAAGCGGAGTGATCTACGCATGGGCAGGTTGAAGCGCGGGTAAGACCGTGTGGAGGACCGAACCCACCAGGGTTGAAAACCTGGGGGATGACCTGTGTGTAGGGGTGAAAGGCCAATCAAACTCCGTGATAGCTGGTTCTCCCCGAAATGCATTTAGGTGCAGCGTTGCGTGTTTCTTGCCGGAGGTAGAGCACTGGATGGCTGATGGGCCTTACCGGGTTACTGACGTCAGCCAAACTCCGAATGCCGGTAAGTGAGAGCGTGGCAGTGAGACTGCGGGGGATAAGCTTCGTAGTCGAGAGGGAAACAGCCCAGACCACCGACTAAGGCCCCTAAGCGTGTGCTAAGTGGGAAAGGATGTGGAGTCGCAGTGACAACCAGGAGGTTGGCTTAGAAGCAGCCACCCTTGAAAGAGTGCGTAATAGCTCACTGGTCAAGTGATTCTGCGCCGACAATGTAGCGGGGCTCAAGTACACCGCCGAAGTCGTGGCATTCACGCTTTGTGTGTGGATGGGTAGGGGAGCGTCGTGCAGCCGGTGAAGCAGCCGAGTGATCGAGTTGTGGAGGCTGTGCGAGTGAGAATGCAGGCATGAGTAGCGAATCAGAAGTGAGAAACTTCTGCGCCGAATGACCAAGGGTTCCTGGGCTAGGCTAATCCGCCCAGGGTAAGTCGGGACCTAAGGCGAGGCCGACAGGCGTAGTCGATGGACAACGGGTTGATATTCCCGTACCCGCTGGTATGCGCCCATATCGAATCCAGTGATACTAAGGGTCCTTAAGCCCCTGTTGGCTCTTCGGAGCTTGGGTGAGGCTGAACGCCTGGCCTGATCTGGTAGTAGGTAAGCGATGGGGTGACGCAGGAGGGTAGCCCATCCCAGGCGATGGTTGTTCCTGGGGTAAGCATGTAGG
>NZ_JBEXGT010000103.1:2881-4320 GCF_040607475.1 Sphaerisporangium sp. NPDC005288
GGTGAGATGTGATGCCGAGCCGATTGTGGTGAAGTGGGTGATCCCATGCTGCCGAGAAAAGCCTCTAGTGAGTGTGCCGGCGGCCCGTACCCTAAACCGACTCAGGTGGTCAGGTAGAGAATACCGAGGCGATCGGGTGAACTGTGGTTAAGGAACTCGGCAAATTGCCCCCGTAACTTCGGGAGAAGGGGGGCCTCTGCTGGTGATGGCACGTGCTGTCTGAGCTGGTGGGGGTCGCAGTGGCCAGGGGGAAGCGACTGTTTACTAAAAACACAGGTCCGTGCGAAGTCGTAAGACGATGTATACGGACTGACGCCTGCCCGGTGCCGGAACGTTAAGGGGACCGCTTAGTGGACGTGAGTCTGCGAAGGTGAGAACTTAAGCGCCGGTAAACGGCGGTGGTAACTATAACCATCCTAAGGTAGCGAAATTCCTTGTCGGGTAAGTTCCGACCTGCACGAATGGCGTAACGACTTCCCCGCTGTCTCAACCACAGACCCGGCGAAATTGCACTACGAGTAAAGATGCTCGTTACGCGCAGCAGGACGGAAAGACCCCGGGACCTTCACTACAGCTTGACATTGGTGTTTGGGACGGCTTGTGTAGGATAGGTGGGAGACGGTGAAGCTGGGACGCTAGTTCTGGTGGAGTCATTGGTGAAATACCACTCTGGTCGTTTTGGATGTCTAACCCGCGCCCGTGGATCCGGGTGGGGGACAGTGTCTGGTGGGTAGTTTAACTGGGGCGGTTGCCTCCTAAAGGGTAACGGAGGCGCCCAAAGGTTCCCTCAGCCTGGTTGGCAATCAGGTGACGAGTGTAAGTGCACAAGGGGGCTTGACTGTGAGACCGACAGGTCGAGCAGGAGCGAAAGCTGGGACTAGTGATCCGGCGGTGGCATGTGGAAGCGCCGTCGCTCAACGGCTAAAAGGTACCCCGGGGATAACAGGCTGATCTTCCCCAAGAGTCCATATCGACGGGATGGTTTGGCACCTCGATGTCGGCTCGTCGCATCCTGGGGCTGGAGTAGGTCCCAAGGGTTGGGCTGTTCGCCCATTAAAGCGGTACGCGAGCTGGGTTTAGAACGTCGCGAGACAGTTCGGTCCCTATCCGCTGCGCGCGCAGGAGACTTGAAAGGGGCTGTCCCTAGTACGAGAGGACCGGGACGGACGAACCTCTGGTGTGCCAGTTGTTCTGCCAAGGGCACGGCTGGTTGGCTACGTTCGGGAGGGATAACCGCTGAAAGCATCTAAGCGGGAAGCCCGCCTTGAGATGAGGTCTCCCACCCTGTGAGGGGGTAAGGCTCCCAGTAGACGACTGGGTTGATAGGCCGGAGGTGGAAGCATCGTAAGGTGTGGAGCTGACCGGTACTAATAGGCCGAGGACTTGATCACAAAGCTTCTTGCTCGCGTCCATTATGCAACTCAGAGACAACAAACCCC
>NZ_JBEXGT010000104.1:0-3408 GCF_040607475.1 Sphaerisporangium sp. NPDC005288
GGTGTAGGCGGTGGGGCCGGTGTTGGCCACCGTGACGGTGTAGGTCACCGTCCCGCCCGGAGTGACGGTGCTGACGTTCGTGCTCTTGGTGATGGCCAGTTGCGGGACCAGCACCGTCACCGTGGTGGCGCATCCGGGGTCGGAGCCGCCTACGGGGCAGGTGTTGCCCGGGGTGGTGGAGGTGACCAGGCTGGTGACGGTCCCACTCCCGGTGTAGGGATTGTTGACGGTGATCGAGGCGGTCGCGGTCACGCTCTGCCCGACCGCCAGGTCACCGGTCCAGGTCACCGTCCCATCAGGGTTGAAGGTCAGATTGCCCGACGTCGCCACCGCGTCCCCGTTGTAACTCACCCCGTCGGCCCCCGGCAGCGCGAAGGTGAAGTTGGCATCGGTGTACGCCGTCTGCCCGGTGTTGCTGGCGGTCACCGTGTAATGCACCACCCCCGTCGGCGTCGTCGTCGACACGTCCGTCGCCGTGACGATCGTCAGCACGCCGACCGCGACGGGCTCACCACAGCGGGGGTCGGACCCGCCGGACGGGCAGTTGCTCCCCGCGCTGGAGGACGTCACCGCGTTGACCAGCGTGTCGTCCCCCGCGTCCGGCGTGTTCACCCGCACCGAATACGTGACGGTGGCGGACGCGCCGACCGCGAGCGCGCCGGTCCAGGTCAGGTTCGGGCTGGAGAAGGACACCGTGCCGCTGGTCGCCGAGGCGTCACCGTTGTACGTCGCGTCGTCCAGCACCCCCGCCAGCGCGTCGCTGAACGTCGCCGCCGGATACGCCGTCTGCCCCGCGTTGGTCACCGTCACCGTGTACCGCACCGTGCCACCAGGAGTCGTCGTCGCGACGTCGGTGGTCTTCACGATCGTCAGGACGGGGGTGAGCACGCCGACCGTCACGGTGCAGGCGTCGGTGCGCGTCGTGGCCGTGCAGGTGCTGCCCGCCGCCTCCGAGGACACCGAGTTGACCAGCACCTTGTCCCCGGGATCAGGGCCGCGGATGGTGACCGAGTAGGTGACGGTCACCGTCGCTCCGACGGCGATGTCCCCCGACCAGGTCAGGTTCGGGCTGGAGAAGGTCACCGTCCCGCTGGTCGCCGAGCCGTCGGAGTTGTAGACGGCGTCGTCCAGCACGCCGGACAGCGGGTCGGCGACGCTGATGCCCGTGTACGGCGTCTCGCCGGTGTTGTGCAGGGTGATCGTGTAGCCGACCGTGCCTCCCGGCACGGTGAACGCGGCGCCGGCGGACTTGGTGACGGTGAGTTCGGGAATGAGGATCCGCAGGTTGATCGTGCACCTGGGATCGCCGCTCCCCGCGGGACAGTTGCCGCCCGGGGCGCTGGAGACGGCCGTGGTGACGATGTCCCGGTCGCCGGTGGGCGGGTTGTTCACCGTGAACGACGAGGTCACCGTCACCACGCCTCCGACCGGGATGTCGCCGGTCCAGGTGAGCCCGTTGACGCCGACCGACAGGGAGCCGGAGCTGGCGCTGTCGTCACCGTTCGGTGTGACGTCGTCCAGCAGGTCGGTGCCGGTGTTGAACACACTGATCCCGGCGAAGGGCGTCTGACCGGTGTTGGTGTAGGTGCCGGTGAACCTGATGACGCCGCCGGGGGTCGTGGTCGTCACGTCCGAGCCGTTGACGATCGTGAGCTCGGAGACCGTCACCCGGGCCGCGCAGCGGGGGTCGCCGCTGCCGGACAGGCAGTTGCCGGTCGGCGAGGTGGAGACCAGGGTGTTGGTCAGGATGTCGTTTCCGGTCTTGGCCGCGCCGAGCGTCACCGAGTAGGTGACGGTGACCGATCCGCCCGCGGGCACGTTCCCGGTCCAGGTGAGGTTCGGCGCGGTGTACCCCACCGTGCCGGAGGACGCGGCGGCGTCGTTGTTGTAGGCGGCGTCGTCCAGCACGCCGGTCAGCGGGTCGGTGAACGTCGCCCCGAGGTAGGGCGTAGCCGCCGAGTTGGAGATGGTGACCGTGTAGGCGACCACGCCGCTCCGTACCGTCGTCGCCGAACCCGCCGTCTTGAGGAAGGTGAGCGCTGTGGTCGGCGTGACCGGCACGGTGACGGCGCAGCGGGGGTCGGTGCCGCCCACCGGGCAGTTGCCGCCCACGGCGGTGGTGGTCACCGCGTTGGACAGGCTCGCGTCGCCGAGGTCGGGGTTGTTCACCACGACCGTGTAGGTGATGGTCGCGCTCGCGCCGACGGCCAGGTCACCCGTCCAGGTGAGGGTGGGCGCGGTGTAGCCCACCGTCCCGGAGGAGGCCGCGGCGTCGTTGCCGTAGGCCGCGTCGTCCAGCACGCCCGCGAGGCCGTCGGTGACGACCGCGCCGGTGTAGGGCGTCTGACCGGTGTTGGTGACCGTGATCGTGTAGGAGACGGTGGAACCGGCGGTGGTGTACGCCTGGCCGGCGGTCTTGACGACGGTCAGCGCGGGCGTGAGCACGACCACGCTGACCGCGCAGGTCGAGCTGCCACTGCCGGGCGGGCACGCGCTGCCGACGGTGGTCGAGGCGACCCGGTCGAACATCAGCTTGTCGCCCGGATCGGGGTCGCGGACGGTCGCCGTGTAGGTGATGACGGCGCTCGCCCCGACGGCCAGGTCGCCGGTCCAGGTCAGCGCCTGGTCGGCGAACACCACGCTCCCGGTGGTGGCGGCGGCGTCGCCGTTGTAGACGGCGTCGTCCAGCAGGCCGGACAGGCTGTCGGTCGTCGTCGCGCCGGTGTACGGGGTCTGACCGGTGTTCTGCACGGTGACCGTGTAGCTGACGGTGCCGCCGGGGACCTGCGTCGCGACGTCCGCGGCCTTGGAGATGGACAGGGCCGGGATGAGCACGTCGGTGCGCGCCGTGCAGCGCGGGTCGCTGCCGCCCGAGGGACAGTTGTTGCCCGGCGCGGCGGAGACCAGGGTGCCGGTGAGCACCTTGTCCCCGGTGTCGGGGTTCTTCACGGTCAGCGTGCCGGTGACGGTGACGACGCCTCCGACCGGGATGTCGCCGGTCCAGGAGATGCCGGTCGGTCCGAGGATCAGCGTCCCGGACGTGGCGGTCTGGTCGCCGTGGGGGATCGCGTCGTCCAGCGTGCCGGCGGTGGCCGCCGAGACGGTGATCCCGGTGTAGGGGACCTGTCCGCTGTTGGTGAAGGTGGCGCTCAGGTGCACGACCGAGCCCGGCGTCGTGGTCGGCTCGGCGTAGCTCTGGCTCAGGATGAGCTGGGCGATCGGCACCGTGCTCGAACAGCGGGTGTCGGTGCCGCCCACCGGGCAGTTGGCGCCGGCGGCGGTGGAGGTGACGGCGTTGACGAGCAGGCCGTCCCCGCTGATCGGGTTGCCGGTGGTGACGGTGAAGGTGACGGTGGCGGTGGCCCCGACGGCGAGGTTCCCGGTCCAGGTCAGGGTGGGCGCGGCGTA
>NZ_JBEXGT010000105.1:0-3288 GCF_040607475.1 Sphaerisporangium sp. NPDC005288
TGGCCGTTGCAGTCCCACAGGTTCAACGCGGCGCCGTCGGTGGTGGAACGGTTCGGCACGTCGATGCACCGCCCGGACGCGACACCCCGGATCGGACCGCTTCCGCCACCAGCCGTCGGCGTGGGCGTCGGGGTGGGAGTCGGGGTGACGGTGGGGGTGACCGTCGGGGTCGGCGTGGGAGTGGGGTTCACGGTGCCGTCAAGACCGAAGAAGCGGATCGCGTAGATGCCCATGCCGGTGTGCGGCAGGTCGTGGCCGGCGCCGGAGATGGTCCACGCCTCGACCTGGCCCGAGCCGAAGACCCGCCGGGTCCACCCGGACTGCGGAGTGGTGGTGGAGGTGGCGGTCTGGCCGATCCCCCACACGTTGGTCCACTGGTCGACCTCTTCTTGCAGCATGGTGTAGTTCAGCACCGAGTCGTTGGTGCCGTGCCAGGCCATGACCCGTGGCCGCGGCCCGGTGTAGCCGGAGTAGGCGGCGCGCGCCAGGTCGCCCCACTGCTGCGGCGTCTTGTCCCCGCATCCGGCCGGCCCGAGGCAGCCGTAGGGCACGCCCGAGAAGGGCGCGCCGGCCGCGAAGACGTCGGGGTAGGTGGCCAGCAGGTTGTTGGTCTCCATCGCGCCGGAGGAGAAGCCGGTGGCGAACACCCTCTGCGGGTCGCCGTTGTAGCGCTGCAGTGTGTAGTTGACCATGGAGACGATCGAGACCGGGTCGCTGCCCCCGGCGTGGCGCAGAGCCTCGTTCGACCACACGTCGAAGCAGTTGGACATGCCGTTGGCGCTCTTGTTGGCCTGCGGGTAGATGACGATGAACCCGTAGCGGTCGGCCAGCGAGGCGAATTCGGTGCCCTGGTAGAAGCCCTGGGCCGTGCCGTTGCATCCGTGCATCGCGACCAGGACGCCTGGCCGTGATGACACGTTGTTGGGGACATAGATGTACATCGGGAGGTTGCCGGGGTTGGACCCGAAGTTGGTCACCTGGGTCAGCGTCGCCGCCGACGCTCGCGGCACCGGCGCCGCGACCATGGACACCGCCGTGATCACGGCCGCGGCCAGCGCGGCGATGCCCATGCCGGCGAGTGCCCGGAAATGCCGTCTCATCGGTCTGCCTTTCACTCAAGGGGCGCAGGAGCGGGGCGCGGCGGTACGGGAGCGGCGGAAGGGTGGTGGGCACCGGCGGACGGCGGTCAGCGCCGCCCGCCGGGCCGATGAGGGAGCGTCAGACCCGGGTCCAACGCTGGTTGGTTCCGCCGTTGCAGGACCAGATCTGCAGCTTGACGCCGTTGGCGGTGGAGTAGTTCGGCACGTCGAGGCACTTGTTCGCGCCGATGGCCGTGATGCTGCCGTCGGAGTTGAACCGCCACTGCTGGTTGCTCTGCCCGTTGCAGTCCCAGATCGCCACCTGCGCGCCGTCGGCCGTGCTCGCGTTGGACACGTCCAGGCACTTGTTGCCGTACACCCGCAGCTCACCGCTGCCGGTCGGCGCCCACTGCTGGTTGGCCTGCCCGTTGCAGTCCCAGATCTGCACCTGCGCGCCGTTGGCCTGCGAGACGTTGGCGACGTCCAGGCACCGGCCCGAGCCGACGCCCCGGATCGTGCTCGCGGTGGAGGGCGTCGGCGTGGGCGTGGGAGTGGGGTTCGACCCGCCGGGCTGGCCGATGCTGCCGGAGACCGACTGCAGCGCCGTGTACCAGGCGGCGGCCATCTTGTCGTAGCCGTTGGCGGTGGGGTGGATGCCGTCGATCAGGTCGCCGGTGGTGAGCTTGCTGTGCATGTCGACGAGGTAGACGTGCTTGCCGCTGCTGACCTTGCTCTGGACGATGCCGGGGATGGCCGCGTTGAAGGTGCGGACGGAGTTCTCCTGGCCGGAGTTGGACAGCGGGATGATGGTGGCGACGAACACGTCGGCGTTGGGCACGGCCGCGGTGATGTGGTCGATCAGGGTGGACAGCCGCTGCGGGGCGCTGGACACGTTGTAGTTCTGCAGCACGTCGTTGGTGCCGATGTGCAGCAGGACGGTGCGCGGGTTGTAGGTGCGGGCCCAGCCGGTGATGTTGGCGTCGATCTGGTCGATGCGCCAGCCGGGGTGTCCCTCGTGGTCGTGGTCGCCGAGGTTGCCCGGCCCGTTGAACTGGGATCCGACGAAGTCGATCGTGTAGCGGCCGGAGGCCAGGCGCTGCCACAGCCCGATGCGGTATCCGCCGGGCACCTGAGTGCCTTCGGTGATCGAGTCACCCAGCGGCATCACCCGCACTCCGCCGTTGGACTCGGCGCTGGCGACGCCCATCCCGGTCGCCGTTCCCGCAGCCACGACGGCGACGGCCAGCAGCGCGGCGGTCAGCCATCGTCTCCACATCACCATGCTCAACCTCTTTCAGGCACCGGCGACCGCGTCGGGTCGGCCAAGAGAGCGTTAACAGCCTTCAGGTATTGGGATGCCGGCGACCGGTGGACCGCTGGGAAGTGGTGTCTGTCCCAGCGGACGCGGCACTCCGGTCGCCGGCATGCCTAGGGGAAGTGCGTTCTTGTTAGCGTTAACAATCGACCGTGTCGGCCGGCTCCCTTCTCCGTCGTGTGCGGCGGTGGTGTGGGCGGAGCAAATACGAGACCGGGATGCGCCGTCAAGGGTCGGCGCCGCGCCGCGCCGTGGGCGGGCGGGCCGCCGGGGCTGTCGATCTGGTGTTATCGCCGCCGTCGCACGGCGGCGCCCACCGCCTTGTGCTGAAACTTTCAGCCACCCCGACCCAGGATTCGGGGGGTGTCTGCAAGTTTCACGGCGGGGGCATTTTTGTAAGGCCTGGTGTGCGGGGTTTGTCGCGCCGAGGGGCCCTCGAAAGTTTCGGCTGCGGTCTTGACGTGTTTCGGGATGGTTTCCACACTGAGTCCGGAGTAGGTTCCGCCGCCGACTCGGTGGTGCGTGGCGGGAGCCTTCGGCGACGTCCTGGTGGTGTGCGTCTCTGTGACAGGGATGCGGCGTCGGGCCGCGGGCGTGTCCCGCATGTTCTCCCGCTTCCCGCTCTTCCGCGATCCCTTATGGAGGCTCAGGCATGGGCGCATACGTCACACACCCGCCGGGGAACCGGCGACCCTTCCGCGGTCTGCGGGCCGTGCTCGCCGGTGCTCTCGGCGTGCTCGGCACGGTCACGGCGCTGACGTTGCCGGGCCCGGCCGACGCTGCGGCGAGCACGCTGGGTGCGGCCGCCGCGCAGAGCGGGCGGTACTTCGGTACGGCCATCGCTTCGGGGCGGCTTGGTGATTCGGCGTACACGACCATCGCGAACCGTGAGTT
>NZ_JBEXGT010000106.1:0-3019 GCF_040607475.1 Sphaerisporangium sp. NPDC005288
GGCCGAGGCGGTCACCACGCTGGTGGGCAAGTACCACGACGAGGGGGCCGCGGGCGGGCGCGACCACCGGGTCATCGTGGCCGTCCACCCGAGCATCACCCGTGACCCCGTCGAGACAGGCGGCCCCGGCGAGACCGGCGAGACCGGCGCCACCCCGACCGCGACCAAGGACGCGACCAAGGAGCAGTGAGCGGCATGCGGCACGAATTCGAGGTGCGCGAGGAGATCGCGCTCGACGCGACGCCCGAGGAGGTCTGGGAGGCCATCGCCACCGGGCCGGGCATCGACTCCTGGTTCATGGGGCGCAACGAGGTCGAGCCGGGCGTGGGCAACACCGTGCGCCACAGCCTGATGGGGCACACCACGAACGCCACGGTCACCGCGTGGGAGCCCGGCAAGCGGTTCACCTACCAGAGCGAGCAGAACCCCGACGGCACGTTCATGGCCTTCGACTACCTCATCGAGGGCCGCGAGCGGGGCAGCACCGTGCTGCGGCTGGTGCACAGCGGCTTCCTCGGCGACGACTGGGAGGCCCAGTATGACGCGCTGAAGAAGGGCGACGGCATGTACATGCGCAAGCTCGCCGCCTACCTCAAGCACTTCCCCGGGCGCACCTCGACCTTCGCCTTGCTGGTCCCCGGCCCCCAGGTGCCCGGGCACGAGCAGGTGTGGACGGCGTTCAAGAGCGCGCTGGGCGTGGCGGGCGAGATCACCCCCGGCACGCCGGTGCGTCTGTCCGTGCCGGGGCTGCCGCCCGCGGACGGCGTGGTCGAGAGCACCGAGTACCCGAGCATCCCCAGCGTCTGCACCGGCGACGCGCTCTACACGTTCATGCACGGCTACCGCGACACGGTCGTGGTGGAGCAGCACGGCTTCACCGAGGGCGCCGACGTCGAGGCGACCGAGCAGGCGTGGAAGTCCTGGCTGGCCCAGGCGTTCGCCTGAGCGCCCGCCGTCGGCCGGCCTCGCACCCCGTCTGGGGGACGGCCGGCGCCGGGGCGTGAAGTCCGCCGGACGGGACGTGGCGGTCACGTCCCGCCCGGCGGCCGGGCTCCGCCCCGCCCGGCCGCGTCGCGCGCCGGGCGGCCCTCGCCTGCCGGCGGAACCCAGGCGTTCGGGCCGGCGTTCAGGCCAGCTTGCCGAGCCAGGCCTGCCAGGCGTGCTCGCTCTCTTCGGCGTCCGCCGGCGCGAACAGGTGGTGGCCGATGACGAGCGTGTCGTGCATGCCGAGGATGAAGCGGTAGAGCGCGTCGCCGGTGCGCACGCCGAGGAAGCCCGGGGCGACGTAGTCGGCGACCCCTTCGACCGGCGGCAGCCCCTCGGGGGTCAGCCGCACGCGGTCGCCCGCGGAGACCGGGCCGGCCAGCCCGAGGCCGCGCTCGAGGACCTCCCACGCGGGCTCGGCGCCGCCCGCGGACGGGCGCGCCCCGAAGACGACCGTGGCCGTGCGGCCGGGGAAGTGGGCGAGGTACTGGCCGAGGCTGTGCAGGTACAGGTCCCAGCCGCGCCGGAGGGCGTCGTACTCGCTCTCCCAGTCGTCGCCGAGGACGCCGCTCTGCACCAGGCGCAGGACGGTGGTGCCCTGCCCGCGCCCCTCGATGAGGTACTCGAAGGCCATGAAGAGCCCTTCGGGGCTCTCGGGGCTGCGGAAGGCGAAGCGCCGGGCCGGCTCCCACGCGGTGACGGTGGCCTCGGAGGGCGGGAAGTCGCCGAAGTACTGCCGGGCGGATCCGCCGACACGCGGCTCGATCTCGTTGCGTCCCATGAACCAGGAGTCGGCGCCGGGGCCGGTGGCGATCGCCTCCCACACCTGCTCGGGGGTCGCCTGCAGCGTCACCTGCTTGCGCAGCTCGAACTCGTGCGGCATCGGGAGCTCCTCGTCCTCGGCGCCCACGGGCGCGCCGTCTGGTGTGTCGGTGAGCGAGCGGGTCGCCAGGCGATGGCGGCCGCTCGGAGCATCACGATGCCACCGAAAGTTTAATTTGTCAATACGACTCTAGTTGTCGGTGATGGTCGCTCGCCGGATGGCCGCTGGAATGCCGCTGTGCGCCTTGCCGAAGGGGTGGATTCTCGGCCTGGGTGCCGGGCGCGCGTCCGCCGTGGCCGGTCAGCGCCCTTCGCCGGCCCAGGCGATGTGACCGGCGTCGGGCGGGGCGTCCGGCAGGTGGACCACCGCCTGGGGAGGGCCGGTCAGGTTGTGGGCGTCGAGCACCAGCAGCTCGCCGCGGCGGCGGGCCAGGTCGCGGGCGAGCACGATGACCCAGCCGTCCCCTTCCAGGGCGCCGGGACGCGGCACGAAGACCGGCCGCCCGGCGCGCCGGCCCGGGCCGAGCTCGCGCACCTGCGTGACGCCGGCCGCCAGGTCCAGCCCGATGACCGCCTGCCCGCCCGCCGCGCGGGCGAACACCAGCTGGTGCCGCAGGCCGGCGCGCCGCGGGTCGGCCGACGCCTCCGCCGCCGAGGCGATCAACGTGCGCCCCGAGGCCGTGCCGGTGGCGAGGTCCAGCGTCCAGCGGTGCACCGACGCGGGCCCGGCGTCGCGGTCGCGGTCCCACCAGGGGGTGTCGAAGGCGCGCTCGTGACGGACGACGTCCACCACCACTCCCCGCCCTCGGTCGTCGTAGGCGTTCACGGCCTCGAACACGTAGCAGGGGTCGATCGGGAACCAGATCGGCCCGGAGGGGTCCCAGGCGTCCCGCCGCAGCAGGCCGATGCGGGCGGGGCGGCCCGGCCGCCAGCGGTAGGGCGAGCCGGAGCCCATCATCGCGGCGGCGCGGTGGTGGGTGACCGGAAGGTCGAACACCACGACGAACCGCTCGGTGACCGCCACGGCGTGCACGAGCGGCGCGCCGGGGAGCGCGAACGGCCGCACGTCGCGCACGCCGCCCTCCGGCCCGAGGACCAGGTGCTCGGCGATGTCGGACCCGGGGCGCACGGCCACGGTGTGCCACGCGCCGCCGGCGTGGTCGCGGACCGGGGCGGCGACCTGCGCCCCCGGGGCGGCGGCCCCCGCGCCGGG
>NZ_JBEXGT010000107.1:0-2849 GCF_040607475.1 Sphaerisporangium sp. NPDC005288
TCTGGAGGCCGAACTCGCTGCCGGCGTGGTGACCGGCCTGGCCGGCGGTGTGAGCCTGCGAGAGATCATCCTCGGCCACACCAGCCAGAACGGCCAGGCCGGTCAGACCGGCGCGACTGGCCAGACCGGCCAGGGTGGCCAGACCAGCGAGGCCGGTAATACCGGCAAGACTGGCTTGAGCGGCCCGAGTGGCGAGAGCGGCCAGTCCGGCGGGACCGGCGAGACGAGCGAGACGAGCGAGACGAGCGAGACGAGCGAGCGCGGTCAGACAAGCGAGGCCGGACGGACGGGCGAGAGCGAGGCTGGCCAGAGCGGTCAGGCCGGTGAGCTCAGCCAGACCAGTGTCAGCGGTGGTTCTGCTGCTGGCGTGTCTGGCGGGTTTGTTGCTGGTGGGGTGCTGGATCAGACGGTGTTCGCTCAGGCCGGGTTGTTCGCGGTGGAGACGGCGTTGTTCCGGCTGTTGGAGTCGTTGGGGGTTCGGCCTGATTTTGTGGCGGGGCATTCGCTGGGGGAGATCTCTGCGGCGCATGTGGCCGGAGTGTTGGATCTGGCGGATGCGTGCCGGTTGGTGGCTGCTCGTGGCCGGTTGATGCAGGGGTTGCCGTCCGGTGGGGCGATGGCGGCGATCGGCTGCGGCGAGGATGTCCTTGCCCCGGTGCTGGCTGGGTATGGCCTGGTGGCGGTGGCGGCGGTGAACGCGCCGGGTTCGGTGGTGGTCTCCGGCGCTGCCGATCAGGTGGAGCAGGTGGTGGAGTGGGCGCGGAACCAGGGGTATCGGACGCGGCTGTTGCGGGTGTCGCATGCGTTCCACTCTCCGTTGATGGAGCCGATGCTGGAGGAGTTCGAGCGGGTGGTGGCCGGGTTGACGTTGCGTCGCCCGGAGTTGCCGCTGGTGTCCAACCTGTCGGGTGAGCTGGCCGGCGAGGAGGTCACCGAGCCGGGGTACTGGGTGGAGCATGTGCGGCGGCCGGTGCGGTTCGCCGACACCATCACCACCCTGCGCGGACAGGGGGTCGGCTGTTTCATCGAGGCGGGCCCGGACGCCCAGCTGGCCCCCATGATCGAACAGACCCTCGCCCACCACGACAACGCCGGTGACCGGCACCTCGACGGAACCGGCGGTGGGGACGGCGACCACGCTCAGGTCCGCCGGGTCGACGGTGGCCGCAAGGACACAGAGCCTGCCTCGGTGGTGGCGTTGCTGCGCCGCGATCGAGATGAGACGGCTCAACTGGTCGCCGGGCTCGGCCAGGCGTGGACGCGTGGCACGGCCGTGGACTGGACCGCTTGGCCGACCGGACCGGCCGGTGCCCGTATCGGCGCCTTGGATCTGCCCACCTACCCCTTCCAGCATCGCCGTTACTGGCTGCAGCTCCCCGCCGGTGACCTGGCCGCCCTCGGCCAGACTGCCGCCGATCATCCGATCCTTGGTGCGGTGGTGGAGCAGCCCGACGGTGGCGCCATCCTGACCGGCCGCCTATCGACCACCGCCCAGTCCTGGCTGGCCGATCACGCCATCAACGCCACCCCGATCCTGCCCGGCACCGCCTTCGTGGAACTGGCCCTGCGCGCCGGAGACCAGGTCGGCTGCCCCGCCATCGACGAACTCACCCTGCACGCCCCCCTGCCCATCCCCGACCCCGGCCACCACAACAACGGCCACCACAGCAACGGTCACCACAGCAACGGCCAGCACAGCAACGGCCAGCACAGCAACGGGGACAACGGCAACGTCGACACCGGAAGCGTCGTGGTACAGGTCACCGTGACCGGACCAGGACAAGACGACCGACGTCAGATCGCCATCCACTCCAAAGACGACCACGGACAGTGGACTCGGCACGCCACCGGCACCCTCACCCCCACCCCCACCACTCCCGGCGACGCGGCGGCAGACCTGCGCCACGCCTGGCCCCCGCCAGGCGCCCAGCCACTGGACACCACCGACCTGTACGACCGCCTGGTCGATCACGGTTACGGCTACGGCCCCGCTTTCCATGGCCTGACTCGCGCCTGGGAAGACCAGGATGACCTGTACGCCGAGGTGTCGCTGCCGGTTGATGTCGCTGATCCGGCGGGTTATGGCGTTCACCCCGCGTTGCTCGACGCGGCGATGCACGTGGGCATGCTGGCCGTGCAGGACGCTGGCCAGGATGCCGGGGACACCGGTCCGCTGATTCCGTTCAACTGGAACGGCGTCACCCTGCACGCCGCCGGCGCCACCGCGCTGCGCGTACGGCTGCGCCGCCTGGACGGCGATGCGGTCACCAGGCTGGACCTGGCCGACACCGTTGGTCGGCCGGTGGCTTCGGTGGAGACGCTGACCGCACGACCGCTGACTTCTGAGCAGTTGGGCGGCGCGGTCCCGACGCGGTGGTTGTACGAGGTGGCTTGGCGGGCGCTGGACGAGCGCGGGCCCGCCGAGACCGCCGAGACCGCTGCCGGGGCGCTGGATGTCGCGATGCTGGATGTCGCTTCTTCGGTGGGACCGAAATCCGCTGCCCGAGGCGCGGGGGCTGGTGGCGGCGGGCCGGTGGAGGGTGACGTTCCAGTTCCGGTGCGGGTGCGGTGGGCCGTCGAGGAAGTGCTGGGTGAGTTGCAGACTTGGTTGGCCGAGGCGGACGCGCGGCCGGCAGTGGTGGTGACCCGGGGCGCGGTGGCCGTGGCCGATGGGGAGGTTCCCGATCCGGCGCAGGCTGCGGTGTGGGGGCTGGTGCGGGCCGCTCAGGCGGAGGAACCCGGCCGCATCACCCTGATCGACCTCGACCCGGACGACGTTTCGCTGGAAGACGCGCAGGTCGCCCCTGCATCCGACGGTGCGTCGGCCGCGCACGCCGCGCACGCCGCGC
>NZ_JBEXGT010000108.1:0-2311 GCF_040607475.1 Sphaerisporangium sp. NPDC005288
TCTACGTCGGTAAGGCCGCCTACACCCACTACGACTTCGCGGTGTACGAGGACTACGACAGCGACTACGCCTTCGTCACGGTCTACAACGGCATCGCCTTCGCCGGCGAGACCGAGGTCACCAAGTCCACCTTCGACGCCTGGAAGGGCGACAAGTGGGCCAAGGACGAGAAGATCACGAAGGAAGAGTACGACAAGCTCCTCGAGAAGTACGGCCCCAACGGGCCGCAGTGGGTGAAGACCCTCGACGCCAACGTCGAGACCGTCGCCAAGCCGGCTGACGCCCAGCAGCACCTCGCCCAGTACATGAGCCCCGAGGGCTACAAGGGCATCAAGCTGATCGGCGCCGAGGTCACCAAGTCGGTCTACGAGGCTGCCCCCAACTTCACCAGCCTGGAGAACGGCGCCAAGTACTTCACCCCGAGCAAGAAGGTCGCCATCAGCCAGGAGGAGTACAAGGCTCTCCTGGCCCAGAAGGCGGACGGCAAGTTCCTCGGCGAGCTCACGGCGACCAAGGACGCCAACGGCACCGAGACCGCGTGGTTCAAGCAGTCCTTCTTCGTGAAGAAGTGGGTCAAGACCACCGCCGCCGTTGAGTACTACGTCACCCACTACTTCATCGTGTCCTACAAGGACGCGGGTCGTCTGGGCGACAACGTCGGTGGCCAGGGCTTCACCTGGAACCAGAAGGTCGGCCAGCCGGTCTACGCCTTCGGCTACCCCGCGGCCGCGCACCCCGACGGTGACAAGCCGTTCACCGGTGTCACGCCGAAGTGGTGCTACGGCAAGACCTTCGCCGCCGCCGCGTCCGCGAAGTTCAAGGCCGAGGCCCAGATCGGTCTCAAGTGCTCCATGACCGCCGGCTCCTCCGGTGGCCCCTGGATCCTGAAGTACAGCAGCACGAAGCGTCTCGGCTACATCAACGGTGTCACCAGCCTCATCGGCGACGCCGACGTGAACGGCCGCATCGACTTCGCGACCTCGCCGTACTTCGACACCGAGACCTACTCGATCTACAAGTCGGCCGCCAACCTGTGGTCCGGCTCGATCGTCACCAAGACGGGCGAGCTCACCACCAAGGCCTGAGTTTCTAGCCAGCTAGAGTCAGCGTCTTAGCAGGGCCCGGCACATCAGTGCCGGGCCCTGTTCGCGTTGTCCGGGCCACGTGCGAAGCTCGCCGTGGCCTTGGAGCGGTCTCGCCGGCTCGCCCAGAGCAACGTGATCCATCCTTGCCGTGGAGCTGCGTAGCCGTTCCCGGTGCACGTATGTCCCCAGTGACAGAAGTACGTCACCTTCGACGACCCGGACCTATCCGGATAGGACAGATCGCACGCATTCGACCACTTCGAGTGCTGTCACCGACACAATGCACACATAGTGCGTCGGCTACCGATCTTGCCAAGGCTACGGAACCGCAGACACCACACACCCGACCCGTTCCGGTCCGAACGGCAACTCGGAGCTATCGACGGCGGCGCGTGTGGCAATTGAGGCAAAAAGCTACGTCTTGCATACTTACGGTCGCACTATGTGATCATGTGGGTGCTGCACAACTACCCCCGCGAGCGTCTTTACTCCTCGACCGGGCATCCCGGAGGCGCTTAGACGTAGTCAGAACCGATTCGGCTCCCCTGCTTCTCTGTGATCTGCGTCACACCAGCCTCTCCAACGAGGTCTGCGGCATCACTTCAGCCACAACGAACCCAAAGTGTGGGCACATGCCCTGATCTGCAAAGAAGAGCGCTTACGCGGGGCCGGCGACGGCGGCGGCCGACCACCCACAGGGGTTACGAAAAGGTCACGTGCCCGCGAAGGGCAAAATTCCCCCCGAATCGACCCCACAGCCGAAGATCACCTCTGTATCTTCATGGCTATCCCTTTACTGACGCATGGGACGCAAGATGCGTTCCACGACAGCCCAAGGAGTTTCCTTGAACACCCGAGTCAAGCGTCTCGCCCTCCCGCTTGGTGGCGCCATCGCCGCCACCAGCATGATCGGCGCCACCCTGGTCACCTCCGCCAACGCGGCCACCGCGCCGGCGAAGAAGACGGTGTCCCTGGCCTCCGCGAGCGGCGCCCAGAAGATCGCCAACTTCTGGAAGGCCAACGGCGGTGCGAACCTCAAGGGTGCCGCGCAGTTCACCGGCGACCAGCAGGTTTCGGGCAAGGTCAAGCTCGGCGGCGGCGACGCCAAGCCTGACGGCAAGGCCGGCGTGATCGCGCCGATCGGCCAGGAGAAGGTCACCCCGACCAAGGTCAAGAACGTCAACCTGCCCAAGACCATCGGCAAGGTGTTCTTCACGGTCGGTGAC
>NZ_JBEXGT010000109.1:0-2201 GCF_040607475.1 Sphaerisporangium sp. NPDC005288
CAGGTCGCACCGCTGTTGGCCTTGCCGGCGAAGGGGTTGCTCTCGCTGGCGGCGTTGGGCGTCCAGGAGCCGCTGAGGCTGTCGGCGGTGAAGGAGCGGAAGTAGCGTCCCTGCGAGCCGATCGCCTCGACGATCATCAGGTACTTGTTCTGGTTCTGCAGCTTGTAGACCTCGACCGCCTCGAACAGGTTGTTGGTCGAGTCGCTCATGATCTGGGTGTAGTTGGAGCCGAAGCTGCCGGGGAAGTTGCCGATGGGCATGCTGGAGCGGTAGATCTTGCCGTTGTCGCCGGCGAAGAACAGGTACATGTTCTGGCCGTCACCGATCAGCGTCTGGTCGATCGGCCCGGTGCCCGAGCCGGAGATGCTCGCGGTGGACAGTGTCTGCTGCGCCGACCAGCCGTTGGGGTTGGTGGGGTCGCTGGAGGTGCGGTAGGAGAACGCCGTGCCGCCCCACTGGTAGGTCAGCACCCAGATGTTCTTGGGAGCGAAGTAGAACAGCGTCGGCGCCACGGTGCCCGAGTTCATCTTGGTCTGGGTCGCCGAGCCCATGTCCGACCAGTTGGTGAACGTGCTGAAGCCCATCGAACCCCAGCTGGAGCCGTTGTCGTGGGTGGTGGCGTACACCAGGTGCTTGCCGTTGTAGACCACGTTGGTGAAGTCCTTGAGCGACACCCAGCCCGACTTCGGCTGCGCCAGCGCGCCCGTCGACGTCCAGCGGTACGACGAGGGCAGGTTGCACGTACCCGTCGGCGTCGGCGTGGGAGTGGGAGTCGGCGTGGGCGTCGGGGTGGGAGTCGGCGTCGGCGTCGGGTTCGGGGTCGGGGTGACCGTCGGCGTCGGCGTCGGCGTGGGAGTGCCTGGGGTGCCGGTACACTCCACGCCGTTCAGGGAGAACGACGTGGGGTTGGGGTTGCTGCCGGTCGCCGAGCCGTTGAAGCCGAAGTTGACGCTGCCCCCGGAGGGGATGGCGGCGTTGTAGGAGACGTTGGTGGCGGTCACCGACGAGCCGGACTGCGTCTGGGTGGCGTTCCAGATCTGGGTGATGCTCTGACCGGCGCCGAAGGACCAGGTCAGCCGCCAGCCGTTGACGGCGTCACCGAGGTTGTTGATGGTGACGCTGGCGCCGAAGCCGCCCGGCCAGTTCGAGCTGACGGTGTAGTCGACCCGGCAGGCGACGGCCGCCTGGGCGGGCTGGGTGCCCACCAGGCCGGCTCCGGCCAGCAGGACCGGAATGGCGCCGATCATGAGGCCGCGGCGCGCGGCGCGCCGGGGCGGCGCCGCGGTCGTGGCGGCGGAGGGGCGCGGTGATCGCGCTCGCCAGGGCAGACGCATCTGTATTCTCCTCATCATCTTGTCCGGCCCCCGTCAGGGGCTGGTGCAGGTGGCGGTGGGGGTGGCCGCGGTACCGTTCGCGGTGAACCCGAAGGTCGTGGAGGCGCCGGCGGCGACGGAGCCGTTGTAGGCGGCGTTACGCACGGTGACGCTGGACCCGGACGTGCTCTGGGTGCCGCTCCACAGGCTGCTGATGCTCTGCCCGCCGGGCCACGTCCACCGCACGGTCCATCCGCTGATCGCCGCGCTGCCCGCCTGGACGGTCACCGTCGACTGGAAGCCACCCGGCCAGCTGTTGGTCGTCGTGATCGTCGCCGCGCATCCGTCCGGAACCGGGGTCGGCGTGGGCGTCGGGGTGGGTGTCGGCGTGGGCGTCGGAGTCGGAGTCGGCGTGGGGGTCGGCGTGGGAGTCGGCGTGGGGGTGGGTGTGGGGTTGGGGGTGGCGTTGTTGAGCGCGTTCAGGACGGCGTCGTAGGCGGGCTTCTTGTTGCTGCCGCTGAACAGCAGCGGGGTGTCACCGGAACGCCAGGAGTCCTGGTCGCGCACGCCCCACACGGTGATGCCGGCGCAGCGCGACACCGCCAGGCAGTCGTTGACGATGGCGGCGTAGGTGGTCGCCGAGGCGCCCTGCACGTCCAGCTCGGTGATCTGCACGTCCACCCCGAGGGCGGCGAAGCTGGAGATCGTGGTGCGGTAGTTGGAGTTGTAGGCGCTGCCGCTGTTGAAGTGCGACTGCAACCCCACACAGTCGATCGGCACACCACGCGCCTTGAAGTCCTTGACCATGTTGTAGACGCCCTGGGTCTTGGCCCAGGTCCAGTTGTCGATGTTGTAGTCGTTGTAACACAGCTTGGCCGCAGGGTCGGC
>NZ_JBEXGT010000110.1:0-1861 GCF_040607475.1 Sphaerisporangium sp. NPDC005288
AGTCCGCCCAGACGCTGCTGGAGAACCTCTACTTCAACCCCAAGCGCTACGACCTGGCCAAGGTCGGCCGCTACAAGATCAACAAGAAGCTCGGCGTCGACGCCGACATCAACCAGGGGACGCTCACCGAAGAGGACATCGTCGCCACCATCGAGTACATCGTCCGGCTGCACGCCGGCGAGGTCGAGATGCCCGGGGCGAACGGTCAGATCGTCGTCGAGACCGACGACATCGACCACTTCGGCAACCGCCGCCTGCGCACCGTCGGCGAGCTGATCCAGAACCAGGTCCGCCTGGGCCTGGCCCGCATGGAGCGCGTCGTCCGCGAGCGCATGACCACGCAGGACGTCGAGGCGATCACGCCGCAGACCCTGATCAACATCCGCCCGGTCGTGGCGTCGATCAAGGAGTTCTTCGGCACCTCCCAGCTGTCGCAGTTCATGGACCAGACCAACCCGCTGGCCGGCCTGACGCACAAGCGGCGTCTGTCCGCGCTCGGCCCCGGTGGTCTGTCTCGTGAGCGGGCCGGCTTCGAGGTCCGCGACGTGCACCCCTCGCACTACGGCCGCATGTGCCCGATCGAGACCCCTGAAGGCCCGAACATCGGCCTCATCGGCTCGCTCTCGTCCTTCGGCCGGGTCAACACCTTCGGCTTCGTCGAGACGCCCTACCGCAAGGTCGTGGACGGCCGGGTCACCGAGGAGATCGACTACCTGACCGCCGACGAGGAGGACAGGCACGTCATCGCCCAGGCCAACACCCCGCTGAAGGCCGACGGCGCCTTCGCCGAGGACCGCGTCCTGGTCCGCAGGAAGGGCGGCGAGGTCGAGTTCATCCGGCCCAACGAGGTCGACTACATGGACGTCTCGGCCCGCCAGATGGTGTCGGTCGCGACCGCCATGATCCCCTTCCTGGAGCACGACGACGCCAACCGCGCGCTCATGGGCTCCAACATGCAGCGCCAGTCGGTCCCGCTCCTCAAGAGCGAGGCCCCGCTGGTCGGCACCGGCATGGAGTACCGCGCCGCGACCGACGCCGGCGACGTCATCACCGCCGAGAAGGCGGGCGTCGTCGAGGAGGTCTCGGCCGACTACGTCACCGTCATGAACGACGACGGCACCCGCACGACCTACCGCGTGGCGAAGTTCAAGCGCTCCAACCAGGGCACCTGCTTCAACCAGAAGCCCATCGTCCGCGAGGGCGACCGGGTGGAGGTCAACCAGGTCGTCGCCGACGGTCCGTGCACCGACAACGGTGAGATGGCGCTCGGCAAGAACCTCCTGGTGGCGTTCATGCCGTGGGAGGGCCACAACTACGAAGACGCGATCATCCTGTCCCAGCGACTGGTGCAGGACGACGTGCTGTCCTCGATCCACATCGAGGAGCACGAGGTCGACGCCCGCGACACCAAGCTGGGCCCTGAGGAGATCACCCGGGACATCCCGAACGTCTCCGAGGAGGTCCTGGCCGACCTCGACGAGCGCGGCATCATCCGCATCGGCGCCGAGGTCGTTCCCGGTGACATCCTGGTCGGCAAGGTCACGCCCAAGGGCGAGACCGAGCTGACGCCGGAGGAGCGGCTGCTGCGCGCGATCTTCGGTGAGAAGGCCCGCGAGGTCCGCGACACCTCCCTGAAGGTCCCGCACGGCGAGATGGGCAAGGTCATCGGCGTCCGCGTGTTCAGCCGCGAGGAGGGCGACGAGCTTCCCCCCGGTGTGAACGAGCTGGTCCGGGTGTACGTCGCCCAGAAGCGCAAGATCACCGACGGCGACAAGCTGGCGGGCCGGCACGGCAACAAGGGCGTCATCTCCAAGATCCTCCCCGTGGAGGACATGCCGTTCCTGGAGGACGGCACCCCGGT
>NZ_JBEXGT010000111.1:0-1836 GCF_040607475.1 Sphaerisporangium sp. NPDC005288
CGCCACGTACTGCGCGCACGGGTCGAGGTTGTCGGGGGTGCAGCTCACCCAGAGGTCGTCCCTGCCGGCGATGAGCCGCCGGTCGGCGATCGGGTCCTTGTCCGTGCCGAGGAAGGTGCGCTCGACGCCGTACCTGAGCAGGGACAGCGCGTCCTTGGCGTAGAAGGTCTCGTCGAACTCCACCGCCTTGGGGGTGCCGAGCCGGTCGAACCGCAGCAGGGCGCCGAACACCGCCACCAGGATCGGGCTCAGCCACCCCCACAGGGCGCCGCCCTGGAACGGCGGGACCAGCCGGTCGCGCACCGGCACGGGGGCCGCGTCCTCGGCGCTCCCGCCGGCTCCGCCGACGTCGCCGGCCTCGCCGGGCGGTCGGAGCGGCGCTCCGGCGACAAGTCGCGTGTCTCTGGCGAATCTCGGAAGGAAGACGCGAACGGGCACCCGGGCACCCTATTGGCAGGGCGCCACCCGCATCCAGAGATCAGGCCCCGCGACGGGGGCGTCAGGCGCGGTGGACGGCGTCGTACAGCTCGCGCTTGGGGACGCCGGCGGCCTTGGCCACCTCGACGATGGCCTGCTTGCGCGACACCCCCGCCTGCTCCCGCCGGGCCACCTCCGCGACCAGCGCGCCGATGTCGGGCTCGGCGTCGCCGGGCGCGTACCCGGCGACGACCAGCGTGATCTCGCCGCGAACGTCCCCCTCGGCCCAGGCCGCCAGCTCCGACAGTGGGCCGCGCCGCACCTCCTCGTAGGTCTTGGTCAGCTCGCGGCAGACCGCCGCGGGCCGCTCGGCGCCGAACGCCTCGGCCATCGCGGCCAGGCAGGCGCGCAACCGGTGCGGGGCCTCGAAGAAGACCATGGTGCGCTCCTCGGCGGCGAGCGCGGCCAGCCGCCGGGCCCGTTCTCCTGGCTTGCGCGGCGGGAAGCCCTCGAAGCAGAACCGGTCGCTGGGCAGGCCGGAGATCGCGAGCGCGGTCGTCACGGCCGACGGACCGGGCAGCGCCGTCACCGGGATGCCGGCCTCGACCGCGAGGTGCGTCAGCCGGTAGCCGGGATCGGAGACCCCCGGCATCCCGGCGTCGGTGATGACCAGCACGGTGCGCCCGTCCTGGAGGTCGGCGAGCAGCTCGCCCGCCCTGGCCGCCTCGTTGGCGTCGTAGTAGGACACCACGCGGCCCGCGAGCGTGACCCCGAGGTCGGCGGCCAGCCGGCGCAGCCGGCGGGTGTCCTCGGCGGCCACGACGTCGGCGCCGGCGAGCGCCTCCCGCAGCCGGGCGGAGGCGTCCTCGACGCGCCCGATCGGAGCCCCTGCCAGCACCAGCCTGCCGTTGTCGTTCACGGTGCCCATCCTTCCTCATGAACGTTCCACGGGCGCGGGCGCCGTCGACCGGTCGCTCCCTGGAAGGACTCCCCCAATTGGGTACGTAAGAGGTGTTTCTTAGGCTGGACGTAATAGCCGCCCCGTACGATGTCCGGATGGCCCTGACGGACTTCCCTAACCAGGACTTCGAGCAGCCGGAGCCGCACGACGACCCCGCACAGCCGGGCTCGGTCCGCGACCGGCTGGTTCCACCGTTCCAAGGGAACCCCCTGTGGGGGTGGCTCGGTCCGATCCTGGTGGCGCTGTTCGGCGCCTTCCTGCGGTTCGACCGCCTGGGCTCCCCCAAGGCGATCGTGTTCGACGAGACCTACTACGCCAAGGACTCGCTCTCGCTGATCAACTTCGGCGTGGAGCGGGTCGCGGTCAAGGACGCCGACAAGATGCTCCTGGCCGGCAACTCCGGCATCTGGAAGCAGTGCGGCCCGAACGAGCTGGACCAGTGCGCCTCCTATGTCGTC
>NZ_JBEXGT010000112.1:0-1804 GCF_040607475.1 Sphaerisporangium sp. NPDC005288
CGCATCCGCAGCGAGAAACAACGCCGCTGGGGACGACCCGCCAACCAGGCCGCCTGATCAACCAACCCGGCGAACGTTCATGGACACCGCACTAGGCATGCCGATCCGGGCTTTACTCTGCGGACCTACGCGCACCTGATGCCCGGCTCACACGACCGTGCCCGGCGGGCCGTCGACGACCGGCTGTTCCGTCCTCGCGCCGTGTCCGACGGAACAGCGACGGCACAGGGGGCGATGCGGGGTGCTCGCCGGAGGCCGTGATCACTGAACCTGCAGGCCGGTGACGGCGCGGCCTATCAGGAGGCGCTGGATCTCGGACGTGCCCTCGAAGATGGTGTAGATCTCTGACCCCGCATCTCCCGACCTGGGCCGATGCCTGGATGCCCCCGCTGACCAGGCATCGAGCCTTCCGCCGCCTTTCACCATTCAGCGCCCCTTTCACCGTCCCACGGAACAGCGACGGAACAGCGCCCTGTGCTGTCACATCAGGCGTAGCACTACGCCTGTGCCAGCCGGCGAGGTGGCGCGGATGTGCCGAAGCCCATGCTCACAACGAGTCCGCACTCGTTGAAGCTTTGGCGGTAAGGCGAGCGCGCCAGTAGCTGGCGGCGTCCTGACCTGCCTGCATTGCGGTGAACTCATCAGTCCGTTTCGCGAGCGTGGCGGTGGGCTCGGTACCTTCGACGTAGGACTCGACAGCAAGGTTGAGTGCACTGCCGCTCAGGAACTCGGCGTACTCGCGCACAGACTCAACAACCGCGAAAGCGGCGGGGTTGCCATGCGCCAAGGCATTTCGGACCCGACGACGTCTGGCCTCCAACACGACACCTTCGGCGGTGTAGTACTCAACCAGGGCGTGATATTTGGCGAAGTCGCTCACGCTTGCGAACATCCGCCTGATCCAGGCGCGCTCGGACTCAATGCGGCAGAGCGAAAGCAGGTCGCCAGAGCGGTCAGCGACGAACAGGATCCACGGGCGCGACGGGTTGTTGGTGAACCACACCCGACGCAGCTCGTTGAGCAGTTCGTCTTGGCCTCCACCGCCGAGCAGACACATATGAACGGCTCGCTGCACATCGGCAAGCCATCGAGCATGTGCCCAGCGCTCGCCGAGCATGTGGAACAAGTCGTTGGGGGCGAGCGCTGCGTGCGCCGCGACGTGTTGGACGACGCGGTCCGACAGGGGGATCACGCTGCTGACGTCTGCTTCGGAAGGCTTACGCAGCGCCATGTCGCGGCTGAAAGGGTAGTCAGCAGTGGTCCGCACTTCGAGGGCTGCCGCGAGAAATCGTGGTAGCTCTTCGCGGGCCAGCGCCAAGGCGATGCGTGGCCCATGCTCCTGGATCGCTTTTGTAGTGATGCCCGCGCCGTAGTGATCGTCGGGGAAGCCCGTCTCGCGCCGGGAGACCATGAAGCTAGAGGAGCCAGCCTGACCGGAGCACAGTAGCCCGTGCTGAGCGAGGTGTGGGCGGATCCCGCCGGAGTTGTGGATCGAGATGTTGAGGATCGTGTTCACAATGCGAACGGCACGGTCGAACGCACCGGCTGCCGTCGTTTCGCCGAGGTCGACGCGAACCAGGAAGTCTACGTCGGACTTCTCATCGACTAGCTTGGCGACCTGAAAGAGGTAGCCGCCCTGCACCAGTTCCCACAGCTCTGCCTTGTGCTCGAAGTCCTGTCCCTCCGGCTCTGCGTTGGGCACCGCCCAGTGGGCTTGATCCGGTTTGACGGACATCTGAGATCAGGGGTTCGTCCCCGGAAGGATGTCCATGATGGAGAGCATGGGGAAGAAGAAGCGTCCTCG
>NZ_JBEXGT010000113.1:0-1691 GCF_040607475.1 Sphaerisporangium sp. NPDC005288
TGACGGCACCATCGCATGACGGCACCATCGCATGACGGCACCATCGCATGACGGCGCCATCGCATGACCCGGGCCGGAGCGGTGTCCGCTCCGGCCCGGAGCGCTTCTCCGGGGCCCGTCCCGCGCCGGACGGGCTGGTCGCAGCGGGCGGCGTCGCGGGCAGGCCGCGCGCAAACGGCCCTCAAGCGCCTCGCAACCGGTGTCCCTTATCACTGGAGCGTCAGAGAACGCCCGCCTCGACCCGGGAGCGAGACGCCATGAGCACCATCCTGCGCGATCATGCCGGACGGAAGATCGCTTCGACCGCCGCACTGCTGTCGCTGCTCGTCCTGGGCGTGGCCCCGGCGGCCGGCGCCGCGTCCGCGGGCGGCCTGGCCCGGAGCATCACCGGCACGCTGACGATCGAGACCAACGACTACGAGCCCGGGTTCTGGGCCGACGACGAGCACTGCCGCACGACGATCCGGCTTTCGCGGTTCGTCCCCGACACCGGCTCGGTGAGCTACCGCCCCTACGCCAAGTGCGGCGGCGAGATCCGCACCGAGGTGTTCGCCACCCACAAGATCGCCTTCAACGGCAACGTCCTCACCACCGGGCGCGTCGACTTCTACGAGGGCGCCACCTCCGACACCAAGGAGCTGTCCCACAGCGTGGCCTACCAGTTCTACCTCTGGGCCGGCCAGTCGACCCAGTACAGCATCAAAGTCTGGAACCTCAGAGAAGGAGAGAGAAGGGACTGGGCCCGGGTCACCTACAACGTCCGCAACAGCTGACGGCGGCCCCGGCGCCACCCTGCCGCGCCCTGCTGTGTCGCGCCTCCACAAGACGCGGAGGCCTCCACAAGACGCGGAGCCGTCCCCGTGCGACGGGACGGCTCCGCTCGGACGCGCGGGGGTCTATCCCCAGGGCTGGTCGACGCTCCAGCTCACGTCGGCGGCCCATGCCGTGGCGTTGTCGAAGGTGTTGGAGCCTCCGTTGCTGGCGATGTAGACGGTGTTGTTGTAATGCCGCAGGAAGCGGGTGGAGTAGTTGTAGGAGGCGAAGGACGTGCCCTGGCCGCTCTTTCCGGTCTGCGGGCAGAAGGTGGCGTCGGCGGCGAACTGCGAGCCGCCGTCGTTGTGCTGACGGTAGAGCTGGTAGTTGTAGTGCCGCAGGAAGTCGCCGGGGTAGTTCCTGGACTCGAACGACACGCAGGAGCCACTGGCCAGGCCCGCCCGCACGATCCAGGTGGCGTCGCTCTTGTCCAGAGACGAGCTGGAAGAGTTGATCACCGAGGTGACGACCTGGTCGTTCTGGTGGCGGATGTAGCGGTCGGTGTAGCCGGAGGTCGTCGCGCGCAGCGAGATCGACGAGCCGGGGGTGAGCGTTCCGCCCGGGATGCCGCCGCCGGAGGTCGAGTACCCGGCCGCGACGATGCTCGCCTGGACGGCGTTCTCGGTGGCGTCGGAGGGATAGCCGGAGGTCATCACGCCCTCGTAGAAGGTGCCGCGGGCGCCGACGCTGTTGTCGCCGCCGATGCCCAGGATGATGGCCCCTTCCTTCTTCATCGGGTTGTAGCCCGACACGTTCGGCCGCACCCCGTTGTAGAAGGTGCCAAGGCTTCCCGACTGGGCGTTGCCGCCGCGGATGGCCCAGTGGTTGGGCTCGCCCTTGACGATCGCGGTCAGGAACCGGTGGCTGATGCTGGGGTC
>NZ_JBEXGT010000114.1:0-1552 GCF_040607475.1 Sphaerisporangium sp. NPDC005288
GGTCGACGCGCTGGCCTGGACGCCGCCCGCCGCCGCCCGCGCGCCCGCGGCGACCGGCGCACCGCCGGCCCCGGTGGCGCTGGTCGAGCGGGCCAGGCTGGCGGGCATGATCCACGAGCTGTACGACGAGCTGGGCGCGGCGTCGTTCTCGGCCGCCTGGCAGCACGACCCCGAGGGGCTGCTGGAGGCCGCGGTGACGCTGCTGGCCGAACTGCGCCTGGTGCGGCGCCATCCCGGCGGGGTGCTGCTGCTCCCGGCGTTCGCCCGCTACCGCAACATCACACTGGCCCTGCCCGACAAGCGCGCCGAGCAGGGCCGGCTCGCCCTGGAACCGCCGACGTCTCCCGCGGAGGAACCCTCTTCATGACACCCGCTCTCGGCCGATTCAAACCGTCCCGCGCCGGTGTGATCAACATCTGGGACTACATCGACGAGGAGTTCGTCTTCGCCGACGGGCGTCTGGTGCTGCGCGGGCACAACGGGTCGGGCAAGACCAAGGCCCTTGAGGTGCTGTTCCCCTTCATCCTGGACGGGGTGAGCGACGCCCGGCGCCTTGACCCGTTCAGCGGCGAGAACCGCACGATGAAGTCCAACCTGCTCTACCGCGGCCAGGAGGCCGAGTACGGCTACGTGTGGATGGAGTTCACCCGCGACGACGGCGCGGGGGACGGGGGCACGCAGGCCGTGACGCTGGTCATCGGCCTGCGCGCCCACCGCCACCGCGACGGCGTCGCCTCCTCGTTCTTCGTGACCGGCAGGCGGGTCGGCGTCGACTTCGGGCTGCTGTCGGCCGACTCCCGGCCGCTCACCGAGAAGCAGCTCAGGGCGTCCCTGGAGCCGGGGGCGCGCTACCGGACGGCCACCGAGTACCGCGCGGCCGTGGACGCCCGCCTGTTCGGGCTCGGCAGAGAACGCTACGCCCAGCTTCTGGACCTGCTGCTGGCGCTGCGCCGCCCGCTGCTGGCGAAAGACCTCGACCCGGTGAAGGTCTCCGACACCCTCAGCGCCGGCCTCAGCCCCATCGACCCTGCGCTGGTCGACCAGGCGGCCCGCGACTTCGAGAACCTCGCCGCCGTGCAGCGCCTGTTCGACGACCTGACCCTCGCCGACGGGGCGGTCAAGGAGTTCCTGGACCACTACACCGCCTACCTGCGCGCCCACATCCGCCACCAGCTCGACCGCGTCGGCGAGCGCGTCGAGGGCGCGGCCGGCGTCGCCGCCCGGGTCGCCCAGGCCGCGGCCGAGCTACGCCGCGCCCGCGCCGCACGGCAGGAGGCCGCCGCCGGTCGCGAGGCCGCGCAGGCCGAGCTCGACCGCTACGACGGCCGGCTGTCGGCGCTCAAGCAGCACGATGCCTACCAGGCCAGGGGAGAGCTCGACGGGCTGCGCCGGCAGGTCGCGGGCGAGAGCGCGGGCATCGACGCCGAGCGGCGGCGCCTGGACCAGGCCCGCGAGCACGTCGCCGGGCAGGTGCAGCACGCTGACCACCGACTCGGCGGTCTGCTCGGTGGCCACCCGCTGCACGGCCAACGTGACGATCTTGCAGGCGCGC
>NZ_JBEXGT010000115.1:0-1386 GCF_040607475.1 Sphaerisporangium sp. NPDC005288
GGGTCTGTCCAGCCAACGGTGTAACTCGGTTGTTGGTTATCGGGTGGTCGGGGTGAGGCGGTCTTCGAAGGTGATGGCGAAGGCGTTGAGGGCGGCCTTCCATCGGGTGATCCAGCGTTTGCGGCCCTTGCCGGTCGGGTCCAGGCTCATGATCGCCATGTAGACGCATTTGAGCGCGGCCTGCTCGTTGGGGAAGTGGCCACGGGCCTTGACCGCCCGGCGGATGCGGGCGTTGACCGACTCGATGGCGTTGGTGGAGCAGATCACCCGGCGGATCTCCACATCGAAGGTTAGGAAGGGCACGAACTCGGCCCAGGCGTCGTCCCAGAGCTTGACGATCGCCGGGTATCTGCCGCCCCAGGCGTCGGCGAACTCACCGAACCGCTCGCGGGCGGCGGCTTCGGTCGGGGCGGTGTAGACCGGGCGCAACGCCTTGGCGATGGCGTCCCAGTGCTGACGGGCGGCGTAGCGGAACGAGGCGCGCAGCAGGTGCACCACACAGGTCTGCACCACTGTGCGGGGCCAGACGGTCTCGATGGCCTGCGGCAGCCCTTTGAGACCGTCGCAAACCATCATCAGCACATCGGCCACGCCACGGTTTTTGATCTCGGTGAGCACGTGCAGCCAGAACTTGGCGCCCTCGCCGCCGTCGCCGGCCCACAACCCCAAAATGTCGCGCTCACCATCGGCGGTGACCGCCAGCGCGATGTAGATCGGCCGGTTGGCGACCTGCCCGTCACGGATTTTGACGTGGATGGCGTCGATGAACACCACCGGATAGACCGGATCCAGCGGCCGGTTCTGCCACTCGGACATGCCCTCGATCACCTTGTCGGTGATGGTGGAGATGGTCTGCCGAGACACCTCGGCCCCGTAGACCTCGGCCAGGTGAGCGGAGATCTCACCCGTCGTCAGCCCCTTGGCGGCCAGCGAGATCACCATCTCATCGACCCCGGACAGCCGCCGCTGCCGCTTGGCCACGATCCTGGGCTCGAAACTGGCGTCCCGATCCCGGGGAACGGCGATCTCCACCGGACCCACCTCGGTGAGGACGGTCTTGGCCCGGGTGCCGTTGCGGGTGTTGCCGCTACCGCGGCCGGACCGGTCGTGTTTGTCATAGCCGAGGTGGTCGGTGATCTCGCCTTCCAGCGCCGACTCCAGCACCAACTTGGTCAGCCGGCCCAGCAGCCCGTTCTCACCGACCAGCTCCAGCCCTTCGGCACGGGCCTGGTCGACCAGCTTGGCCACCAGCTCCCGATCCGACGGATGCTCTTGCTTCCGCGTCACCGCGGGATCCTCCAGGTCCATCGCCTCAGATGCCTGGATCACCGTACTCGTCACAGGTGTCTCCTTGATCAGGAGTTACACCGTTGGTCTTACAGTCCC
>NZ_JBEXGT010000116.1:0-1287 GCF_040607475.1 Sphaerisporangium sp. NPDC005288
TGATGTTGCCCCGGTCTTGTGGACAGCCGAGTGCTTGGGACGATGTGTCCTGGGAGGAGTTCACAAGTGCCGATGTCACGTCCGCCGTACCCGCCGGAGTTCCGGCGGCAGATGGTGGAGCTGGTCCGCGCCGGCCGGACGCCGGAGGAACTGGCCAAGGAGTTCGAGCCGACTGCGCAGTCCATCCGCAACTGGGTGGTCCAGGCTGAGCGCGATGAGGGCCGCCGCGAGGACGGTCTGACCAGCGTCGAAAAGCAGGAGCTGGCCCGGCTGCGGCGAGAGGTCCGTCAGCTGCGGGAAGAGCGGGAGATCCTGAAGAAGGCCGCGGTTTTCTTCGCTCGGGAGACGGATCGGCCGAAATGAAGTACCGGCTGATCGACGCGGAGAAGGCACGCCATGGCGTCTCCCTTTTGGCCCGGGTGCTGGGTGTGTCGCGCCAGGGCTACTACGCCTGGAAGAACCGCGGACCCTCGGCGCGGGCCCGGCAGGACGAGGCCCTGACGGAAACGATCACGAAGATCCATGCTGGATCGCGAGGAACCTATGGTTCTCCGCGGGTGCATGCCGAGCTGGCCGAGGAGTTCGGGGTGCGCATCGGGCGCAAGCGGGTGGCCCGGCTGATGCGCGCTGCCCGGCTTGAAGGAGTGCATCGGCGCCGCCGGCGCGGGCTGACTCGCCGTGACCCCGCGGCGAGTCCGGCTGAGGATCTGGTGAAGCGGGACTTCACCGCTCCGGGACCGAACCGGACCTGGACAGCCGACATCACCTACGTGCCGACCGGCGAGGGATGGCTGTATCTGGCGGTGGTGCTGGATGTGTTCTCCCGGCGGATCGTGGGATGGGCGATGGCCGATCACATGCGCACCGAGCTGGTCATCGACGCCCTGGAGATGGCGATCTGGAACCGCCGGCCCGCCCCCGGACTCATTCACCATAGCGATCAAGGAAGTCAGTACACGTCGCTGTCGTTCAGCCAGCGGTGCAGGTCAGCGGGCATCCGTACCTCGACCGGGACCGTCGCCGACTGCTTTGACAACGCCGTCACCGAGAGCTTCTTCGCGACGTTGGAGACTGAGTTGCTCGACCGGCATCACTTCGCCACCCGCGCCCAGGCCAAGGCCGTCTGCTTCGACTTCATCGAAGGGTTCTACAACCCCCGGCGCCGCCACTCGACCCTGGGCATGCTCAGTCCCGCCGAATACGAACGCCGACACGACGCCGAACACAACCGCTACGCTGCCGCATAGCCGCAAACCCCGACCTGTCCACACAACCGGGGCAACTTCA
>NZ_JBEXGT010000117.1:0-1278 GCF_040607475.1 Sphaerisporangium sp. NPDC005288
TGAGCTTGTTCCGCTTTGACGGACACCGTTGGTGTGGTGGTCAGGCCGCGCGGGTTTCTTCGTAGGCGGCGGGGCTAACGTAGCCGAGGCTGCTGTGGAGGCGGCGGAGGTTGTACCAGCTCTCGATGAATTCGAAGATCGCGCTGTGGGCGGCGGCCCGGGTAGGCCAGCGATGCTCGTCCAGTAGTTCGCCCTTGATCGTGGCGAAGAACGATTCGGCCAGGGCGTTGTCCCAGCATTGGCCCCTGCGGCCGACCGACAGCCGGACACCGAGCCGGACTGCCAGGCGGGCGTAGGCGGTACTGGTGTATTGACAGCCGCGGTCCGAGTGGAAGATCACCGGCCCCGCGGGGCGGCGGTTGCGCCACGCCTGCTGCAAGGCGTCGGTGACCAGCTCGGTGCGCAGATGGTCGGCGGTGGCCCAGCCGACCACCCGACGAGACGCGATGTCGATGACCGTCGCCAGATACAACCAGCCCTCATCAGTGCGGATGTAGGTGATGTCGCCACACCAGCGAGTGTCGAACCCCGCAGGGTCGAGTTCGAAGTCGCGGCCGATCAAATCGGGCCGCTTGCCGGCGCCCGGATCGGGGATCGTGGTGATCTGCCGGCGGCGCCGGTACCGGCCCTGCAACGACAGCGCGCGCATCAGCCGGGCCACCCGCCGACGGCCGCATCGCTCGCCCTCGTGTTGCAACGCCGCGTGGATACGCGGCGCGCCATACGTCCCGCGCGAATCGCGGTGAACGTCGCTGATGCGCTCACTCAGCTCCCCGTCCCGGACGGCGCGCGGGCCCGGCGTTGGATTGCGGCGGGCGTAGAAGGCGGCACGGGAGACTTCCAGCAGCTCACACGCCCGTTTGACGTTGTGGCCGCTCTGCTTCTCCGCCTCGATGAACGGGTGCACGCTCACCGGGTCTCCTTCGCGAAGAAAGCCGTCGCTCGCTTGAGGATGTCGACGTCCTCACGTAGCCGGCGGTTCTCCCGCCGCAACGCGGCCAACTCCTCGCGCTCGCTGCTGGTCAGCCCGTCACGCGCTCCGGTGTCGACCTCGGCCTGGCGGACCCAGTCCCGCACCGCGGTCTCGGTCAGATCGAAGTCCTTGGCCACCTGGCCGACCGACCGATCACCGCGCTGACACAACTCGACAATCTCGGCCTTGAACTCCGGCGTGAACGAACGGCGAGGACGCTTCTTCTTCCCCATGCTCTCCATCATGGACATCCTTCCGGGGACGAACCCCTGATCTCAGATGTCCGTCAAACCGGATCAAGCCCA
>NZ_JBEXGT010000118.1:0-1275 GCF_040607475.1 Sphaerisporangium sp. NPDC005288
CTAGTGCGGTGTCCACATACGTTCGCCGGGGTGCGACACGCCGTACGGGTTGCGAGCGTTTGATCGCGTTTGCCTCCACTGTCGGTACCAGGAATCGGTGCCGACGGCAGGAGGAGCGATGGCCGAGCCGGTGCGAGCACGGCGATTAACCGATCACGAGGGTCAGACGCTGCAACGGCTGGTACGGCGTGGCAAGCACGGTTCTATCCGGGTCCGGCGCGCGTTGATCATCATGGCCTCCTCCAGTGGGACCACGGTGAGTGCGATCGCACAGTTGGTGGCCGCCGATGAGGACACCGTGCGTGATGTCATCCACGCTTTCAACGACAAAGGTCTTGATGCGCTGGACCCTAAGTGGGCGGGTGGCCGTCCCCGCCTGATCACCGGCGATGATGAGGCCTTCATCGTCGCGACGGCCCTGACGCGCCCGGAGAAGCTGGCCCGCCCCTTCACTCGTTGGAGCCTGCGCAAACTGGCCGCCTACCTGGCCGGCAACCCCACCCGCGTGGTCACCGTCGGGCGGGAGCGGCTGCGGCAACTCCTGCACCGCAACAAGGTCTCCTTCCAGCGCACCCGCACCTGGAAGGAGTCCACCGACCCTGCCCGGGAGGCCAAGCTGGACCGGATCGAGGAGGTCACCAGCCGGTTCCCGGGCCGGTGTTTCGCCTTCGACCAGTTCGGGCCGTTGTCGATCCGGCCCTGCCACGGCAGCGCATGGGCGCGAGAGGGGAAGGTCGACCGGCTGCCGGCCACCTACCGGCGCACCCACGGCATCCGCTACTTCCACGGCTGCTACAGCCTGGGTGACGATCAGCTGTGGGGCATCACCCGCACCCGCAAGGGCGCCGACCACACCCTGGCCGCCTTCAAGACGATCCGAGCCGCCCGCCCGGACGGCGCTCCCATCTACGTCATCTGCGACAACCTGTCGGCCAACAAGACTCCTGCGATCCGCGCCTGGGCCGCGGCCAACAAGGTCGAGTTGTGCCTGACACCGACCTACGCCTCCTGGGCCAATCCCATCGAGGCCCAGTTCGGACCACTACGCAGCTTCGTGATGGGCAACTCCGACCATCCCAACCACACGGTCCTGGCCCGCAAGCTGCAGGCCTACCTGCGCTGGCGCAACGCCAATGCCCGCCACCCCGACCTCCTGGCCGCCCAGCGACGCGAACGCGCCCGCATCCGCAGCGAGAAACAACGCCGCTGGGGACGACCCGCCAACCAGGCCGCCTGATCAACCAACCCGGCGAACGTTCATGGACACCGCACTAG
>NZ_JBEXGT010000119.1:0-1186 GCF_040607475.1 Sphaerisporangium sp. NPDC005288
GCAACCACGTGAAGAAAACTCTTCCCCTGAACTAAGTAATGTGCAACATGAAGTCAATAATTTAATCGAACAAGATGCCGCGGCGGATGAAGGGTTGTGGAGTGAGATAGATTCATTATGTGAAAAATGGCAGTCTGAAGCGGAAGACCAAGCTGAAGCGGAGATAATAGCCGACAGAATAATTGGAAATAGTCAAAGGATGGCGAACCTTAAAATTCGTCGTACAAAGTTCAAAAGTGTCTTGTATCATATACTAAAGGAACTAATTCAATCTCAGGGAACCGTAAAGGTTTATCGCGGTAGTAGCTTTTCACACGATTCTATAAAGATAAGCTTACATTATGAAGAGCAGCATATTACAGCCGTATGGGTCTACCTAACAGTGAAATTTGAAGAGCATTGGAAACCAGTTGATGTAGAAGTCGAGTTTAGGTGCAAGTTCAAGGAGCGAAAGGTCAATGAGTAGGTTATATAGGGATATAGAAGATATAGAACATAGCAAAGAGCTGCTTTTGAGCAATGTTTGTGGAAGCGGTATTCGCAATATTTTAGTAGCTCGTTACAGTCCGGTGCGTTTTTGGTTTTTTGAAAGTGCGTCTTCAGAGCGCTTTTGGTTTTCAAAAGCGCTCTGAAGTTCCTATACTTTCTAGAGAATAGGAACTTCGGAATAGGAACTTCAAAGCGTTTCCGAAAACGAGCGCTTCCGAAAATGCAACGCGAGCTGCGCACATACAGCTCACTGTTCACGTCGCACCTATATCTGCGTGTTGCCTGTATATATATATACATGAGAAGAACGGCATAGTGCGTGTTTATGCTTAAATGCGTACTTATATGCGTCTATTTATGTAGGATGAAAGGTAGTCTAGTACCTCCTGTGATATTATCCCATTCCATGCGGGGTATCGTATGCTTCCTTCAGCACTACCCTTTAGCTGTTCTATATGCTGCCACTCCTCAATTGGATTAGTCTCATCCTTCAATGCTATCATTTCCTTTGATATTGGATCATATGCATAGTACCGAGAAACTAGTGCGAAGTAGTGATCAGGTATTGCTGTTATCTGATGAGTATACGTTGTCCTGGCCACGGCAGAAGCACGCTTATCGCTCCAATTTCCCACAACATTAGTCAACTCCGTTAGGCCCTTCATTGGAAGACATTTGATGACCTCATTTCTTTCAA
>NZ_JBEXGT010000120.1:0-1141 GCF_040607475.1 Sphaerisporangium sp. NPDC005288
ATTGGAAGCACCATCCTGGTTCACCGCCGAACCGCGCAACACCGCCAGAACCTGGTGCCCACGACGGCGAGCGTCCGACAACCGCTCCACCACCAAAACCCCGACACCCTCGCCCCAACCCACCCCATCAGCCGCCTCGGCGAACGCTTTGCACCGGCCATCGGCGGCCAAGCCCCGCTGCCGCGAGAACTCCACGAACGCCCCCGGGGTGGCCATCACCGTGACCCCACCGGCCAGCGCCAGATCACACTCCCCCGACCGCAGCGCCTGCGCCGCCAGGTGCAACGCCACCAACGAGGACGAGCAGGCGGTGTCCACGGAGAGCGCGGGGCCGCGCAGGCCAAGGGTGTAGGAGACGCGCCCGGAGACCGTGGCGCCACCGGCGCCGGCGGGCACGTAGTCGTGGTACATCACCCCGGCGAACACCCCTGCGCTGGTCTCCCGCAGCGACGTCGGGTCGATCCCTGCCCGCTCCAGCGCGTCCCAGGACACCTCCAGGAACTGCCGCTCCTGCGGATCCATCTCCGCCGCCTCACGCGGACTGATCCCGAAGAAGTCCGGGTCGAAGTCGGCGGCGCCGTAGAGGAAGGCGGCCTCCCGCGCGTACGAGGTCCCCTCGTGCCCGGGCTCCGGGTGGAACAGCGACCCGAGGTCCCAGCCGCGGTCGGCGGGGAACTCGCCCACCGCGTCCCCGCCCTCGGTCACCAGTCGCCAGAGGTCCTCCGGGGAGTCCACGCCGCCCGGGTACCGGCAGGCGAGGCCCACGATCGCGATGGGGTCGGCCTCGATGGCGGGCGCCGTCCGGGCCGCGGGCGCCGACTCGGGCTTCGCTCCGGACCGGTCCGCCAGGAAGGCCGCCAGCGCGGTCACCGTCGGGTGGTCGAAGACCAGCGTCGCCGGCAGCGCCACGCCGATCCGCCGGCCCAGCCTGTTGCGCAGTTCAACTCCGGACAGCGAGTCGAAGCCCAGCTCCTGGAAGGCCCGGTCCACCGGCACCGACTCGGCCGCGCCGTATCCCAGCACGCCGGCGGCCTCCGCGCGGACCACGCCCAGCAGCAGCTCCCGCCGCTCCGCCGGGGCCAGCCGGTCCAGCCGGTCGGTGAGCGAGCCCGGCCCGGCCGCGGCGGCACGGGCCGGCCGG
>NZ_JBEXGT010000121.1:0-1109 GCF_040607475.1 Sphaerisporangium sp. NPDC005288
GGGGGTTGGCCGCTGATGGGCGGTGTAAGTCGTTCGCCGAGGCGGCTGATGGGGTGGGTTGGGGCGAGGGTGTCGGTGTGCTGGTGGTGGAGCGGCTGTCTGAGGCGCGCCGTCGTGGGCATCGGGTGCTGGCGGTGTTGCGTGGCTCGGCGGTGAACCAGGATGGCGCCTCCAACGGGTTGACCGCCCCCAACGGTCCCTCCCAGGAGCGGGTGATCGCTCAGGCGTTGGGGGCTGCCGGCTTGGTGCCCGGTGATGTGGATGTGGTGGAGGCGCATGGTACGGGGACGGCGTTGGGTGATCCGATCGAAGCCCAAGCGTTGCTGGCGGCTTATGGTCAGGGTCGGCGGTCGCCGTTGTGGCTGGGGTCGGTGAAGTCCAATCTGGGGCATACCCAGGCGGCGGCCGGGGTGGCCGGTGTGATCAAGATGATCCTGGCGATGCGGCACGGGTTGTTGCCCAAGACGTTGCACGTGGACGCGCCCTCGTCGAAGGTGGACTGGTCGGGCGGGGCGGTGGAGCTACTGACCCGGCCCCAGCCCTGGCCACGCGCTGCGGATCGGCCGCGCCGGGCGGGGGTGTCGTCGTTCGGCATCTCCGGCACCAACGCGCACGTGATCCTGGAAGAGCCGCCCGTTGAGGAACCGTCGGCCATCGGCGCCGGTTCGACCGCACCCGCTGGTGAGGAAGCGCCGGCCAGTGAGGGGTCGCCGGATAGGGAGCAGGCCGAGGCGGGATCGCCCGTTTCGGATGGAACGGAAGGCACGGCCGGGCTGTCGGTGCCTGTGGCGTTGCCGGTGCCGGTGGTGGTGTCGGCCAAGAGCGAGGCGGCGTTGCGGGCGCAGGCCGCTCGGCTGGCGGAGTTCGTCGTCGGGCATGAGGCGGCTGGTCCGGTGGAGGTGGCGGCCGCCCTGACCCGCCGAGCAGCCCTGGAGTACCGAGCGGTGCTGCCGGCGGCCGACCGAGAAGGTCTGCTCGCCGCGCTGCGGACCCTCGCAGGCGAACCAACGGCCTCGGCGTTGACGGTCGGCGGGTTGACGGCCGCGGGGTCGACGGCCGGGAGGTCGGGGTCCGGTGAGCCGACGACCGGTGGGTTGGCGGGCGGTGGA
>NZ_JBEXGT010000122.1:0-1026 GCF_040607475.1 Sphaerisporangium sp. NPDC005288
GACCTGGTCGAGCAGCAGGTGCCGCAGTCGGTCACGCTGACGTCGGAGACCATCACCAAGGACAACGCGCAGAAGTATCTGCCGCTCGGATTCGAATCCTGATTCGGGGGTTTTCGTGACTGACACCAGGGCCGCACTCGGGGTCGGCATGGTCGGGTACGCGTTCATGGGGCGCGTGCACTCCCAGGCGTGGCGCAGCGTGGGGGCGTTCTTCGACCTGCCGGTGACCCCGGTCATGGCCGCGCTGTCCGGTCGTTCCGGCGACCGCACGGCCGCCGCCGCCGCGAGCCTCGGCTGGGCCGCGGTCGAGACCGACTGGAAGGACCTCGTCGCGCGGGACGACGTGCAGATCGTCGACATCTGCACGCCCGGCGACTCCCACGCCGAGATCGCCATCGCGGCGCTGGAGGCGGGCAAGCACGTCATCTGCGAGAAGCCGCTGGCCAACACCGTGGCCGAGGCCGAGGCGATGGTCGCGGCCGCCGAGCGCGCTGCGGCGCGGGGCGTGCGCAGCATGGTGGCCTTCAACTACCGGCGGGTCCCGGCCGTCGCGCTGGCCCGCCAGTGGGTCGCCGAAGGGCGGCTCGGGCGACTGCGGCACGTCCGCGCCCAGTACCTCCAGGACTGGATCGTCGACCCGCAGTTCCCGCTGGTGTGGCGGTTGCAGAAGGACAAGGCGGGGTCGGGCGCGCTCGGCGACATCGGCTCCCACATCGTGGACACCGCCCAGTACATCACCGGGCAGAGCCTGACGGGCGTGTCGGCCATCACCGAGACCTTCGTCAAGGAGCGGCCGCTGGCCGAGGAGTCGGCCGGGCTCGCCGCGGACGCCTCCGAGGGCGCCGGGGAGACCGGCACGGTCACCGTCGACGACGCGGCCCTGTTCCTCGGCCGGTTCTCCGGCG
Source organism: Sphaerisporangium sp. NPDC005288 (assembly GCF_040607475.1). Taxonomy (NCBI): domain Bacteria; kingdom Bacillati; phylum Actinomycetota; class Actinomycetes; order Streptosporangiales; family Streptosporangiaceae; genus Sphaerisporangium; species Sphaerisporangium sp. NPDC005288. Next base: position 906 of record NZ_JBEXGT010000122.1, read on the forward strand.
GCGCCGTGGGGTCGTTCGAGGCGACTCGTTTCGCCAGTGGGCGCAAGAACGCGATGCGCATCGAGGTGAACGGGGAGCTCGGGAGCCTGGCCTTCGACTTCGAGTCGATGAACGAGCTGTG
>NZ_JBEXGT010000123.1:0-1020 GCF_040607475.1 Sphaerisporangium sp. NPDC005288
TAACTACGCCCCGCCTTACCCGGCTCCGGATCATAAAGACCAGCAACATCCCACCCCCGATCACCCGGAAAACCACCCACCGCATCCACACCACCAACCAACAACCCCCACAACCGCTCCGGACCATCCACCCCACCCGGATAACGACAAGCCATCCCCACAATCGCGATCGGCTCCCGAGCGCGGTTCGTCAGCGCGCGGTTCTGCTTGCGCAGCCTGGCCGTCTCCCTGAGAGAGGCGCGCAGTGCCTCGACGATCTTTCCGTCACCCTCCGCCATCTCCTCACCCCTCCTGGGTCTCGTCGTCCGGTTGCCCGTTGTCCAGCGCCATCCTGATCAGGGCTTCGGTGTCCAGTTCGTCGATCGCGTCGACGTCCGCCGTCTCGTCCTGGGCCGCGGCTCCGTTCGAACCGTCGGGACGCACTCCGGCGAGCTCCAGCAGCCCGTCCAACAGCCCGGCGGCGCGCAGCGCCGCCACCTGCACGGTTTGCAGCGCCTTGCGGATCGCCGTCTCGTCTCGGCCGTCGGCGGTGACGTGATCCCCGCCGTCGGTCTTCGGTGTTATCTGCCTGATCACGTAGTCGACGACCGCCCGGACCGATGGATGATCGAACACCAAGGTGGTCGGCAGCCGGAGCCCCAGCGCGGTACCGAGCCCGTTGCGCAACTCCACCGCCGCCAGCGAGTCGACGCCCAGCTCATGGAATGCCTGGTCCACCGGCAGGGACGCGGGCGAATCGTGGCCGAGCACCGCCGCTGCCCGCGCGCGTACGAGTTCGGTCACCGCTGCCTGGCGCTCCGCGGCAGGAAGCTCAGCCAACCGATCAGCGAACGAACCGGCACCAACCGGAGCATCCAGCGCAGCCCTGCGCCGCACACCCACCAGATCACGCAACAACGCCGGCAACCGCTCCGCCGACTGGGCCCGCAACGCACCCACAGACCACCCGGCCGCCACCACCACACCCCGCCGGCCCTCACCCACCACCCGATCAAGCACCGACAAACCAACACCAGCCGA
>NZ_JBEXGT010000124.1:0-1009 GCF_040607475.1 Sphaerisporangium sp. NPDC005288
AATGCCTCATTAAAGGACAAGAACTTGAGCGGAAGTGTATCGTACAATAGACGGAGTATGCTTGTATAGTCTACAGTCTGCGGAACCTTAAGTGCCAGCTTTATAATGTCATTTTCCCTACTACAGGCCCGCCTGAAGGTAGACACATCATCATCAGTAAGCTTTGACAAAAAGCATTGAGTAGCTAGCTCTTCTATGCAATCTATAGCTGTTTTATAAGGCATTTAATGACAAATTGATTGTTTAGAAACATACTAGTGAAAGTAGCCTTAATCGCCTCTCGAAATTAATAATGCAGTATGGTGTAAAAAATGCAACTCGCGTTGCTCTACTTTTTTCCGAATTTCCGAATACGCAGCTGGGGTGATTGATCGATTTCGTATCAAAAGTTTTGTTTATAAAAACCGCGAAATCCTTCTTCAACAGATGGATTTTTACAGTGCTGACATATAATGACAACAACTATAATAGAAAATAACCGAAATATGAATGGAGAGAGACTACTTGTTTGTATTAAGCAATGTATTATGCAGCACTTCCAACCTATGATATACGATGAAAGTAGATGTGTAATTGAAACCACAAGGGGAACTTTTTCAGTTCCTGACAATTATAAGAAATATAAAACCTTAGCATTTGCTTTTGTTGGACACGTACTGAATACAGATGACACACCGGTAATTGAAAAAGAACTGGATTGGCCTGATCCTGCACTAGTGTACAATACAATTGTCGATCGAATCAGAAATCACCCAGAATTATCACAGTTTATATCGGTTGCATTCATTAGTCAATTAAAGGCGGCCATAGGGGAGGGTTTAGATATCAATGTAAGAGGCACGTTAAACCGCAGGGGAAAGGGTATAAGAAGGCCGAAAGGCGTATTTTTTAGATACATGGAATCCCCGTTTGTCAATACCAAGGTTACTGCATTCTTTTCTTATCTTCGAGACTATAATAAAATTGCCTCAGAGTATCACAATAATACTAAATTCATTCTCACGTTTTC